>NZ_AYMF01000037.1:0-45014 GCF_000633435.1 Achromobacter sp. DH1f
ACCCGCCAGTGGCGGGTTGATGTAGCGATGATCCGACGCGCGCTAACCCACCATTGGCCCAATGGTGGTAATAATCGAAGCGAACGAAAGCTGCGGGCGGTTCATGCGAAGATGATGCGCGCGCCCACCGACGCTGTCAACAAGGATCCCATGCCCTCTCCCACCGTGACCCTGCGACAAGCCACTGCCCGCGACGCCGACGCCATCGCGCAGATGCACGCGGCCAGTTGGGCCGTCACCTATCGCGGCCTGCTGCCCGATGGCTTTCTCGACACGAACCTGGCCAGCGAACGCATGGTGCATTGGCAAGACAAGATGCAGGACGCCAATGCCGACGCGCAGGCCGTGTTCATCGCCGAACAGGATGGTCAGCCCATCGGCTTTGTCTGCGTGAAACAGGAACACGACCAGCCGGACGGCGTGCTGCTGGACAACCTGCACGTGCTGCCCGCCTACCAGGGCACGGGCGCCGGCAAGCGCATGGTGGCACAGGCCGAAGCCTGGGCCCGCGCCCGCGGCGCCTCGCACCTGTACCTGTACGCGCTGGAAGGCAACACCCGCGCCATCGATTTCTATGAACGCCAGGGCTGGCAATACGCCGGCACCGAGACCGACCAGATCGGCGGCATCACGGCGCAGGCGCGGCGCTACGAGCGGCCGCTATAGGGCCTCGTCAGGGCCGCGGCAAGACGGTTGTCGCTGCCCACAGGCCACGTCCGGGCAAGCCGCCAAAGATGACTGCCAAAGAAAACGGCGCCGCGCCGCCCGAAGGCAACGCGGCGCCGTTGGCCGCATGCAAAACGCGTGAAGCTAGCGCTTGGGCTGCGGCGCCGCGCCCACGTCCTTGCGCACCTTGGCCACATCGGACGCACTGACCTTGGCGCCCTGGTTGCCCCAGCTGGACCGCACGAAGGTCACCACGTCGGCGACTTCCTTGTCGGTCATGCGCCAGTCAAAGCCCGGCATGGCGTAGGCCGTGGGGGCCGCCGTCGTGCCCGGCATCTGCGCGCCCTTGAGCACGATGTGGATCAGCGAGGTCGGGTCCGCCGAATTCACGGTCGAGCTCAGCGCCAGCTGCGGGAACGTTTCCGTGTAGCCCTTGCCGGTGCTCCGGTGGCACGCCGCGCAGTTGTTCAGGAACGCCATGGCGCCGTCGCCCTTGTCCGTGCCGGTGCGCAGCGCCTGCGCCACCGTCTCGTTGTAGGCCAGCGGCTTGGTCGCGTCCTTGTTGACCGGCGGCAAGCTCTTCAGGTACACCGCGATGGCGTTCAGGTCGGCATCGGTCAGGTGCTGCGTGCTGTCCTGCACCACCTGCGCCATGCCGCCAAACGCCGCCGAATGGCCGTTGCGGCCGGACTTCAGGAAGGCAGCGATGTCTTCCTTGCTCCAGCTGCCCAGGCCGTCGGTCATGTCGCCGCGCAGGTTCTTGGCCAGCCAGCCTTCGACCACGCCGCCCGACAGGAAGGCCGAACCGTCCGCGTCGCTCAGCGCCTTTTCCTGCAAGGCCACGCCGCGCGGCGTGTGGCAGGTGCTGCAATGGCCCAGGCCTTCGACCAGGTACTGGCCGCGCAGCAATGCCTGCTTGTCCGCATCGGCCACCGCGGCGGCGTTGGCGGCGGGCGCCGTCACGACGTCCGGCGCGAACATCCAGCGCCACACGCCCAGCGGCCAGCGCATCGACAGCGGCCAGGTGATGTCGGTGTCCTTGTTGGCCTGCTTGACCGGCTCGACGCCGTGCATGAAGTAGGCGTACAGGGCCTTGACGTCATCCGGCGTCACCTTGGCGTAGGCGGTATACGGCATGGCCGGATACAGCGAATGCCCGTCCTTGGCCACGCCGTGGCGCACGGCCCGGTCGAAGTCCTCGTAGGTGTAGTTGCCGATGCCCGTGTCCTTGTCGGGCGTGATGTTGGTGGAATAGATGGTGCCCAGCGGCGATTCGATGCCCAGGCCGCCGGCGAACGGCTTGCCGTTCGTGGCGGTGTGGCAGGCGATGCAGTCGCCAGCGCGCGACAGGTATTCGCCCTGCTTGATCAGCTGCGCATCCACGGCGGCCGGGGTGCCGTCGGCCGCCCAGGCGGCGCCGCACACCAGCATCGAGAGCGCCGCAACAATGGTTTTCTTCATCATTGTGGGCTCCTTAGGCCTGGACCAGCGGGCCGGGGTTCTTCAGGTACTGGTCGCGAATCGCTTGCGCGGCCCAGTACGCCAAGGCGCCGACCAGCCCGGTCGGGTTGTAGCCCATGTTCTGCGGGAAGGCGCAGGCGCCCATCACGAACACGTTGGACACGTCCCAGCTTTGCAGGTACTTGTTGACCACGCTTTCCTTGGGGTTGGACCCCATGATGGCGCCGCCGGTGTTGTGCGTGCTCTGGTACACCCGGGTGTCGTAGCGGGCGCCCTTCTTGCGCACGGCCACGAAGTGCTTTTCGGGCTTCATGGCCTTGGCCACTTCGTCCATGCGGCCGCCCATGTAGCCGAGCATGTCGAATTCGTTGTCGTGCCAATCGAATGTCATGCGCAGCAAGGGCTGGCCGAAGCTGTCCTTGTAGGTCGGGTCCAGCGACAGGTAGGCGTCGCGGTACGACATGACCGAACCGGAAATGCCGATGGTCATGTAGCGCTGGTAGGCGTCCTGCACGCCGGCCTTCCAGGCCGTGCCCCAGCTGGGCGTACCCGGCATGGTGGGCGTGGTCTTGATGGGACGGCCGCCGTAGCGCACATGGCGGATGCTGGCGCCGCCCACGAAGCCCAGCGGGCCGTGGTCGAATTGGTCGCCGTTCAGGTCGTCCATGCCCACGCCGCCCGCGCCCGTGCCCACGAAGGGGTTGAGCTGGGTGCCCTTGGGCAGCAGCACGTTGACCGCGCCGTTCATCTGGTAGGCGTAGTTCTTGCCCACCACGCCTTCGTTGGTCTTGGGATCGTAGGGCTTGCCGATGCCCGACAGCAGCAACAGGCGCACGTTGTGCATCTGGTAGGCCGACAGAATCACCAGGTCGGCGGGCTGTTCGATCTCGCGGCCCTCGGCGTCGATGTAGGTCACGCCGACGGCCTTCTTGCCGGTCGAATCCAGGTTGACCTTGATGACGTGCGACTGGGTGCGCAATTCGAAATTGGGCTTCTTGAGCAACACCGGCAGGATCGTGGTCTGCGGCGAGGCTTTCGAATACATATAGCAGCCGTAGTTCTCGCAGAAGCCGCAGAAATTACAGGGGCCCAGGCGCACGCCGTACGGGTTGGTGTACGGGCCGGACGCGTTGGCGGCCGGCGCGGGGTACGGGTGAAAGCCCACTTCGCGCGCGGCCTTCTCGAACAGCTGGGCGCCGTAGGTGTTGGCCAGCGGCGGCAGCGGAAATTCCTTGCTGCGCTTGCCTTCCAGCGGGTTGCCGCCTTCGACGATCTTGCCGTTCAGGTTGCCGGCCTTGCCCGACGTGCCGCAGACGTACTCGAACTTGCTGAAGTACGGTTCCAGTTCGTCGTAGGTGACGCCGAAGTCCTGGATGGTCATGCCTTCGGGAATGAACTTCTTTCCATAGCGCGTTTCGTAGCGCGTGCGCAGTTCAAGCTCTTCGGGCAGCGTGCGGTAGTGCATGCCGTTCCAGTGGAAACCCGCGCCACCCACGCCCGTGCCCAACAGGAACGAACCGTTCTGGCGGTACGGCACGGCCACGTCGTCCACGCCGTGGCGGATCGTGACGGTTTCCTTGGACAGGTCCTGGAACAGTTTGCCGCGCACGGAGTACGCCAGCTCGTCCAGCACCTTGGGGTATTCGGCGTCCTTGGGCGTGTCCTGCATGACGCCGCGTTCCAGCGCCAGCACGTGCAGGCCGGCCTCGGTCAGTTCCTGGCCCAGGATGGCGCCGGTCCAGCCGAACCCGACCAGCACGGCATCGACTTTTTCTTTCTTGATTGCCATGGCTTACCCCTTTTCCCCGGAAATCGATACAGGCCCATAGGGGTACTTGACGTTGGGCTGGTCGACCCAGTCCATGAAATCGCCGCGCGCGCCAGGGAAACCCACCATCTTCCAACCCACCATGTTCTTGTTGCCGCCGTACATCGGGTCGGCGAAGAAACCTTCCTTGGTGTTGGACAGGAGGAAGCTGAAGAACGTCTTGGCAGGCACGCTGTCCAGTTCGATCTTGCCGCCTTGCAGGTCTTTCAGGATCTGCTCTTGCAGGGGCTTGTCGAGTTCGGCGTAGACCTTGCCGTGGGTCTTCTTGCACCAGGCATCACAGGCCTCGATGCCGTGGCGATAGACCTCGCGCGGATTCTGGTTGATCTGGTAGCCCAGTTCGGGCGCCACGTCGGGATGGAACGGCCCCTGCATGTACCAGAGCTTGCCGTGGCCGAACGGCGTTTCCATCTGGCGGTCGATGAATTCGGGCACGCCGGCTTCGATCGCGCCGGGACCATATTGGTCTGCGGGGATCAGGTGATCGACCGCGGCGACGATGAAGTTCCATTCGGGCTTGGTGAAGTAGGTAGGCTCGTAAGCCTTGGCTGCGCTGGCCGCGCCGCCCTCCGACGCGTTGGTACAGGCGGTGGTCAGCGTGCCGACCGCCAGCGTCGACGCTGGCACGATGGCCAACGCCTGCAGAAACCGCCTGCGCGGCTTTGCGTCTTCTGTCATAGACATCTCCGTGAGAATTCCAAGTTGTCCTAGCGCGCTACCGAACATGAACCCTGGAAACACGAACTGCCGAGCTAGAAACAACACGCTTTTCGTTACAGAAAAACAGCCTTCCCTTGAAAAGGGACGCAAGGGAAAGCGGCCCCCATTATGCGCTTTTTGCCGCATCTGATCCGCTCGTTTGACCGGATCAGTTCGTATTTCTTGACTTGGGATTCAGTTTTGCATTAAGGACTCTGTAAGAAGACGGTGCCCACGCGACGGCTCTGTATAGTGCAGAGGCCCCTTTTGTTCGGTCGCCAGACAGACGTACAGCCTGCTAATAAAAGTTACTCACGGACACCAATCGATGACAGAGAAAAACAAAACCTGGCGCAGCTCGACCACCACGACCAGCTGGAGCACCACGAAAGGCCTGTCCGACGAACAGCGCGCCAGCATCGAATCGCTGCTCGACGGCCAATTGGGCGGCCCTGGCGTGCGCGTCAGCGAGCAATGGCGCTACGCCAGCAGCGGCGACGACGGCCCGTTCAACGTGGAAATCAAGGATGGCGCGGTCACGGTGAACGGCCAGCGCTACAGCAGCCTGGAAGAGGTGCCGCGCGCCGAGCGCGAGCGCATCGAGGCGCTGCGCGGCGGCCTGGCCGATGGCGGGCTGTGGAATATGCTGAAGGACGCCGGCATCGACATCGGCGGCCTGGCGGGCGCATCGGACAAGCGTGATCCGGACAAGCCCGAATTCATCATCGAAACGGATATCCCCGACGTGCGCAGCGCGGCGCCTGCCGAGCGTGGCGCGCCGCAGGCGCAAGCGTTTCCGGCAAGCGCGTCGTCGCCCGACGCACCGGCGCCGGGCGCCGTGCCGCGCAGCGGCAGCGGCCTGCTGCGCATCGTGCTGGTGGTGGTGGCCGTGGGCCTGGCCTGGTGGGTGCTGCGGCTGATGAACGTGGTGTGACCCCGGCAGCACGCCCGCTGCGGCGCAGGCGCCTTCCCGTCAAGCGCTCACCTGCCCGTGCAAAGGGCGGGCCAGGCCAGATGGGGAGGCCCGCCCGCGTAAGCGGCGGAACCGGCTAGGTGGTGGTCTGCACGTGCAAGCGGCTGGTCTGACAGCGGTGCAGCGCGCGGTAGTGTTCCAGCGGCCGGCCATTGGCGCCGTAGGCAATCGACTCGATGCGCAGCAGCGGCTCAGGCTCGGTCATGCCCAGCAACGCGCAGGTGTCGGCGTCGGGCAGCACCGCGTCGATCCAGCGCTCGGCGCGCACGATGCGCAGGCCGTACTGGCGGCGCAGCACGTCGTAGAGCGAACGATTTTCCAGCCGGGTACGGTTCAGCCCCGGCGCCAGGTCCGCGGGCACCGCGGTTTCCACCAGCAGCTGCAATTCGCCGTCCACGCTGCGCAGGCGTTTCAGCGCCACCACCTGCGCGTCGTCGGCCAGGCCCAGCGACGTGGCCTCGCGCGCGGTGGGCGCACGCAGTTCCTGCAGCAGCACCTGGGTGCGCACCGTGCGGCCCTTGCGCTCCATTTCATCCGAGAAGCCCAGCACCGTCGAGACGAAATCCTCGTCGCGTTCGCGCGCCGACACAAAGGCGCCCTGCCCGCGGATCTTGTAGATCAGGCCATTGCGCACCAGGTCGGCCAGGGCTTCGCGCACCACGATGCGCGAAATGCCGTATTGCTCGCCGAACTCGGCTTCGGTCGGCAGCTTGGCGCCCACGGCCAGTTCGCCTTGCAGGATCTTGCCGCGCACCACATCGCGGAACTGCGCCCACAACGGGGCGCCGGCGCTGCGGTCCAGTACGGTGTCTTCGGTCGGGGTCGAGCTGCTCATATCGTGACGGGACTGGAAATCGAAACGGGAAACAAAACAAAGTGCCGATCGCGCAAGATGGCGATACAGGCCTGCAATTCGGCGTCGCGGCGCGCGGGGCTCCAGCCCAGCTCGGCCGCGGCAATGCCGGCCAGCTCGGCCGCCAGCGCGGCGGTCATGCGGCCGCGAATGGCCAGCAGCGTGCGGCGGATGACCAGATCGGCCAGGTGCTGCACGGCGGTGTCGCGGCACAGGAAACGCACTTCCGGGGCCGAGTACTCCGGCGCGTGCCGCAGCGGCGCATCGCCTTCGTGCGCAAAGCCCCGCGCCAGCGCCTGCGCCCCGGAACCATACCGGCTGACCAGTTCGGCCACGCGCACGCGGCCCAGGCCGCTGGCCGCCTGGATGGCATCGAGCAGACGGTCCAGCCCCGGCGCATCGGCCGGCATGCCGGCGCCGCCACCGATGGCCAACTGTTCGGTGGAATGCGCGCGGGCGCGACCCAATTGCGCCAGCACCGCGTCGGCCGCCAACTGCGCCAATGAGCGGAAGGTGGTCCATTTGCCGCCCACCAGGCAGATCAGCGGCACGTCGCGCGAGGCGTTCGGCGGGTCGATCACCACCGCGTGGTCGCGCGAGATCTGGCCCGGCTTGTCGGCATCCGAATGGGCCAAAGGCCTGACGCCGACGTAAGTGTAGACCACGTGGCCGCGGCCAAAATCCAGCCGCGGGAACACTTCGCGCAGCACGTCCAGCAAGTAGTCGATCTCGGCCGGATCGGTGGCCGCCTGGTCCGGATCGTCCACCGGAATGTCGGTGGACCCGACCAGCACGCGGTCCAGGAAGGGGTAGACGATGCAGACCCGGCCGTCGGACGCCTCGAAGTACGCCATGCGGCCGCGCAAGGCATCGCGCAGCGCCGGGTGATCCAGGATCAGGTGCGAACCCTTGGTGCCCATCACGCGCGAACCCTGGCCTTGCAGCGCGTCGGCAGAGCGGTCCAGCCACGCGCCGGTGGCGTTGACCACGGTGTCGGCCGTGACCTGCACCGATTCGCCGGTGAGGCCATCGCGCAGCGTCACCGTGCGCCCTTGGCAGGCCGTGACGCTGCAATAGTTGGACGCCGCGGACGCGGGCTGGTCGCGATGGCCGTCGCGGATCAGTTCCAGCACCAGCCATTCCGGGTGGCGGATCCAGGCGTCGTAATAGGTGGCCGTCCAGCGCACTGCTGCGCCGAACAAGGCGCCGTCAGCGGCCGGCACGCGCGCGATGCGGTGTTCCGGCATGACGCGCTGGCGCCGGCCCAGGCGGTCGTACAGGCGCAGCCCCAGCCCCACCACGCACAGCCCGCGCGCGCCCGGCGAAGCGCGCAGGCCCGCAAAGCGCAGCACGCTGCCCACCAGGCCGCCGAAGCGGCTGGACAGCGGCACCACGGTTTCCAGCGGCCGCACCAGGTGGGCAGCGTTGCGCAAGAGCAGGTTGCGTTCGCGCGTGGCCTCGGCCACCAGCGAAAACGCGCCGCTTTCCAGATAGCGCAGGCCGCCGTGGATCATGCGTGACGGCGCGCTGCTGGCGCCCGCGGCGATGTCGCCCTTGTCCACGATCAGGCAGTCCACGTCCTGCAGGCACAGGTCGCGAAAGACGCCCGCGCCGTTGACCCCGGCGCCGACGATCACGGTGGAAAAGTGGCGGCCGGCGAGCTGGGCGGGACGCACGTATGGGGTGTCGGCGGCGGGCATACCGGCTGCGGGCGTACCGGCGGCGGGCGTGCCGGCTTCGGGCATACCGGCCATGGGCATACCGGCGGCGCTCATCGCGCGGCTCCCGTCACCTGCGCGAAAACCGGCGCCATGCTGTCCACCAGCGCATGGAATTGCGCGTAGAAATCGGCATGCGCCGTCTGCTGGCCCGGATCCGGCTCGACCCGCTCGCACGGCGCCGGCAGGCAATCATCGGCGCCCTGCGACAACGCCGCATATCCCGCCGCGCCGCGCGCACCGGTTTCATCGTCACCGCAACGCTCGACCGCGTGGCCCAGCAGGCCGGCCAGCAGTTGCGCCATGCGGCGGTCGCGCGCGCCGCCGCCCAGTGCGGCCACCCTGCCCGCCACGCCCAGCCCCTGAGCCGCCAGGCGCTTCAGGTGCCAGGCATGCCAGGCCGCCACGCCATCCACCACAGCCCGCGCCATATGGGCGCGACTGTGGTGACCTTGCAACCCCACGAACCCCGCGCTGGCGCCCGGCGGCCAGTTGCCGCCATTGATGAACGGCAGAAAGCGCAGGCCCTCTGCCCCCAGGGGCACCGACATCGCGCTGTCGACCACCGCGGCCGCATCGGGAAATTGCAGCGCCCGCGCCGCCCAGGCCACATTGGCCATCGACGACGGACTGTTCTCAAGGTACAGCCGGCGGTCGGGGTCGCCGAAACGCACGATGGCGCCGACCTGCGGCTTGGGTTCGCGCGCGGGCGCCACCACAGCATTGACGCACCAGGTGCCCAGCACGGCCACCGCATGGCCCAGGCGCTCGGCGCCCACGGCCCGCAACGATGCCAGCAGATCGATCGCGCCCATCGCCACCGGCACGCCCGCCGGCAAGCCGAACGCCGCCGCGGCGGGCGCCGACACCTGCCCGACCACCGATCCAGCCGTGAGAAGGGGCGCGGCCTGCGCATGCAGGTCGGCCACCCCGGCGGCTTCGAACGCCATGGCCGACCAGGCGCCGTTCCGCAGGTTCAACAGCCCCGCCGTGCTGGCGTCGCTGGCATCGGTGGCGACCTGGCCGGTCAACAGGAACGCCAGGTAGTCCTTGGCGAACAGCAGGTGCCGCACGCGGCCGCGCAGCGCCGGATCGGCCTGGAAACGCTCGGCGGCGATCAGCGATGACTGCCCCGACCACGGTCGGCAGCCCACCTCGTCATACAGCGCATCGCCCAGCCGCTGTCCCAGCGCGCGGGCGCGGGCCGCGGCGCGTTGGTCAGTGGACGCGACTGCGCTGGCGCCCAGCAAGCGGCCGCCCTCGTCCAGCAGATACAGGCCCGCGCCATGGCCCGTGCAACTGAGCGCGCGCAGATCGCGCAGGCGTTCGCCCAGCTGCTGCGCCACGCCTTGCAAGGCATGCGCCAGCGCGGACGCGATGGCGTCGGCCGCCAGCTCGCACCCGCCCTGCGGCAGTTGCCGATACGGCAGCGCCCCGCCCGCGGCCGCCAGGGTGGCCCCGCTCCCGGCTTCCAAGGCAACCGCCTTCAAGCCCGTGGAGCCCATGTCTATCCCGAGGTAGATGTCTGTTCTCATGTCATAACATTGTCTACGGAAATTTTCGGCAGGATAGCAGTGTTTCCCCTAGTAATCTAAAAATTTCGGCTGCCCTATAGTGCTGTCGATGTCATAACAACGAATCGATCGAATCAGGTCGATCGGCAGGTTCCCCGGGCCAGACGGCCGATGGTTGCATCCATGCAATAAAAGGAGCGGAGACATGAGACGAGATTTCCTGAAGACCGTGGCGGCGGCGGGCGCGGGCCTGGCCAGCGCCAATGCCTTTGCGCAGGCCGCGCCGCAAGCCCCCGGGCTACGCGGCAATGCCAATGACGTCTACGTGATGAACGTGATGGTGTCGGGCGTGGAATACTGGTTCCCGGTGTACGAAATGATGAAGCAGCTGGGCCAGTCGCTGGGCGTGCGCACCCGCTATTCGGGCACGCCCGAGTACGACGTCAACAAGCAGCTGGCCTCGTTCGAGCAGGAACTGGCGCGCAAGCCCGCCGGCATCCTGCTGCACCCGATGAACCCCGACCCCTTCATCGAGCCCATCAACCGCGCCGCGGCCATGGGCATTCCGGTGGTGACCTTCGCGGCCGATTCGCCCAATTCCAAGCGCGTGTCGTTCGTGACGTCGGATAACGACCGCGAAGGCGCGCAGGCGGCCGACGCGATCGCCGCGGCCCTGGGCGGCAAGGGCGAATATGCCGTGCTGGAAAACCCCGGCCAGGACAACCACGACCGCCGCATCGCCGCCTTCATCAACCGCATGAAGACCAAGCACCCCGGCATGAAGCTGGTGGGCCGCGCCGCCAGCAACCAGGACCCGAACAAGGCCTACCAGGCCACGCTGAGCCTGGCGCAGGCCAATCCCGGCCTGGGCGCCCTGTTCATGCCCGAGGCCAATTCCGCGCTGGGCGCGGCGCAGGCCAGCATCGAAACCAAGAAGAACATCAAGGTGCTGTGCTGCGACGTCAACGCCAAGATCCTGGACATGATCAAGTCCGGCGAGGTCTACGGTTCGGTCAACCCCAACCAGGGCGTGCAGGGCTACATGGGCATGATGCTGCTGTTCCTGGCGCGCAACCAGCAACTGATCGACCCCATGAATGACGCCAAGCGCAACGGCAGCAACCCCATGGCGGTGCCGTTCCTGGACAACGGCCTGTCCATCGTCAGCAAGGCCAACGCCGACGACTTCTATTGGGACAAGTACCTGGCGCGCCGCGGCACCAAGGGCATCAACGAATGACGCCCGCCGCGCCCCTGCTGGAACTGCAGGGCATCAGCAAGCGCTTCGGCGCGGCGCAGGCGCTGGCCGGCGTGTGCTTCTCGCTGCAGCGGGGCGAAATCCATGCCCTGTGCGGCGAGAACGGCGCCGGCAAGTCGACGCTGATGAAAATCATCGATGGCATCCATGCGCCCGACGCCGGCGCCATCCTGCTCGAAGGCCAGCGGGTGGCCATCGACGGGCCGGCCCATGCCATGCGGCTGGGCATCGGCCTGGTGCACCAGGAAATCGCGCTGTGCGGCGATGCCACCGTAGCCGAAAACCTGTTCATGCCGCACATCAACACGCAGCCCGGCGCCTGGATGGACTACGCCGACCTGAACCGCCGCGCCGCGCAGGTGCTGCGCCGGCTGGGCCAGGACATCGACCCGGCGCTGCGGGTGGATCAACTGGGCATCTCGCGCCAGCAACTGGTCGAGATCGCCCGCGCGCTGACGCTGGACTGCAAGGTGCTGATCCTGGACGAGCCCACCGCAGCGCTGACCGAAGTGGAATCGGCCGCGCTGTTCCGCGTGCTGCACGGCCTGAAGGCGCAGGGCATCGGCATCATCTACATCAGCCACCGCATGGCCGAGATCTTCGAACACTGCGACCGCGTCACCGTGCTGCGCGATGGCCGCGACGTGCATTGCGCCGCCATTGCCGACATGACGCCGGACGCCCTGGTGCGCAGCATGGTCGGACGCGACCTGGGCAACTATTACCCGCCCGGGCAGGCCGATACCGCCCAGCCACCCGAGACCCTGCTGGACGTGCAGGACATCGACGACGGCGCGCGCGTGCATGGCATTTCGTTCAGCCTGCGGCGCGGCGAGATCCTGGGCATTTCCGGGCTGATGGGCGCCGGCCGCAGCGAGCTGGCCGAAACCGTCTGCGGCCTGCGGCGCGCCCGCCAGGGCACGGTCAGCCTGCGCGGCAAGCCCCTGCGGCTGCGGCGTTACGCCGATGCGCTGCGCCACGGCATCGCCTACCTCAGCGAAGACCGCAAGGCCGCCGGCCTGTTCCTGGACATGCCGATCGAACAGAACGTGTCGTCCATGGCGCTGGCGCGCATCAGCAGCCGCTTCGGTCTCTTGCGGCGCACGGCAGAACGCCAGCTGGCCGTCGACCTGGGCGCGCGGCTCAAGCTCAAGGCGGCCGGCGTGGGCCAGGACGCGGCCTGCCTGTCGGGCGGCAACCAGCAGAAGGTGGCCATCGCCAAGCTGCTGGCCACCCGCCCCGCCGTGCTGCTGATGGACGAACCCACGCGCGGCGTCGACGTGGGCGCCAAGTCTGAAATCCACCACCTGCTGCGCGAACTGGCCGACCAGGGCGTGGGCGTGGTGGTGATTTCTTCGGAATTGCCCGAAATCATCGGCCTGTGCGACCGCGCGCTGGTGATCCGCAACGGCAGGCTGGCCGGCGAGCTGGCCCGCGCCGACATGACAGAAGAAAAGCTGCTCAGGCTGGCCTCGGGCCTGGGCGCACAGGAGACGGCATGATGACCAACCTACCCTCCCCGCCATCGGCCAGCGCCGCGCTGGCGCCCCCTGCCCGGGCCGCCGACGCGCCGCCGCGCCTGCGCCACCGGCTGGCCAGCCTGCGCGAAGCCGGCCTGCTGCTGATCATTGCCGCGCTGTGCATCGTGATGAGCTTTGCCTCGCCCCACTTCCTGACCTGGGAAAACGTGCGGGCGATGCTGCTGTCGTTTTCCATTGAAGGCATCGTGGTGGTCGGCATGACCTTCCTGGTCATCGTCGGCGGCATCGACCTGTCGGTGGGCTCGGTGGTGTGCCTGGCGATGGTGGTGACCGGCAAGCTGTTCCTGATGGGGCTGGCCCCCTGGACGGCGGGCCTGGCGGCCATTGCCGCCAGCGCCGCGGTGGGCGCCATGATCGGCGGCTGCGTCACGCGCATCGGTCTGTCCCACTTCATTGCGTCACTGGCCTTCATGGTGATCGTGCGCGGCCTGTGCCTGGCCATTACCCAGGGCACGCCGCAGTCGCTGTTTTCCTTGCCGGCGCAGTTCAAGTTCATCGGCCAGGGCACGATCGCGGGCATCCCCGCCGTGATCCTGATCTTCGGCGCCATCGTCGCCATCAGCGACTTCGCCCTGCGCCGCTCGGCCCTGCTGCGCAAGGTGTTCTACACCGGCAGCAACGAAAAGGCCGCGCTGTATGCCGGCATCCGCACCGGCCGCGTGAAGTTCTGGGTCACCGTGCTGTGCTCGGCGCTGGCGGGCCTGGCCGGCGTGGTGTACACCGCGCGCTTCGGCGCCGCCACGCCCACCTTCGGCGTCGGCATGGAACTGAACGTCATCGCCGCCGTCGTCATCGGCGGGGCCAGCCTGAAAGGCGGCTCGGGCACCGTGCTGGGCGCCGTGCTGGGCCTGGCGCTGCTGTCGGTGGTGACCAGCTCGCTGATCCTGCTGGACGTATCGCCGTATTGGCAGGACGTGGTCAAGGGCCTGATTCTGCTCGGCGCCGTCACCGTCGACCATCTCATGAACGTCAAGAAAGGACACCGATGAACACCATCACGCTGGGCACTTCCGGCATCCGCTGCCAGACCGTGGGCCTGGGCACCTGGGCCATGGGCGGCTGGATGTGGGGCGGCAACGACGACGCGGCCGCCATCGACGCCATTCGCGCGTCGCTCGATGCCGGCGTGCAGTTGATCGACACGGCCCCGGCCTACGGCCTGGGCCACGCCGAAGACCTTGTCGGACGCGCCCTGGAAGGCCGCCGCCAGCAGGCCGTGGTCGCCACCAAGTGCGGCCTGGTCTGGCACACCCGCCAGGGCCGCCACTTCTTTGACGAAGACGGCCAGGCAGTGCACCGCCACCTGGGGCGCGCGTCGATCTTCCATGAAGTCGAGCAAAGCCTGGCGCGGCTGCGCACCGACTATATCGATCTGTACATCACCCACTGGCAGGACGACACCACGCCGGTGGCCGAGACCATGGACGCCCTGCTCGACCTGAAGCGCCAGGGCAAGATCCGCGGCATCGGCGTCAGCAACGTCGAAGCCGCGACCTTGGCCGAATACCTGCGCCACGGCCCCGTGGATGCCATACAGGAACGCTACAGCCTGATCGACCGCGACATCGAATCCACCCTGATGCCGCTGTGCCGCGAGCACAGCGTCGGCATCCTGGGCTATTCATCGCTGGCGCTGGGCTTGCTGGCCGGCCCCATCGACCCGGCGCGCCAGTTCGGCGGCGACGACCAGCGCGCCGGCAACCCGCGCTTTTCCACCGCCAACCGCACCCGGCTGCACGCGTTTTTCCAGGACCTGGAACCGCTGCGCCAACAACTGGACTGCACGCTGGCGCAGTTGATGATCGCCTGGACCACCCGGCCCGACGGCGTCACCACGGCGTTGTGCGGCGCCCGCGATGCCCGCCAGGCCACCCAGAACGCGCGCGCCGCCGCGCTGCGCCTGGATTCCCCCCACATCGCCACCATCGACGCGGCGGCCCAGCGCCACCTGCAAGCGTTGGACTGAACCCGCTGGACTGACCCCGGAGCCCTCATGCCGTCCCTCAAACAAGCCCGCCTGAACCGCCTGCTGAACGCCGGCCGCTGCCTGGACATCGCCGTGGACCATGGCGTCTGCAACGAGCCCAGCTTTCTATCGGGGCTGGAAGACATGCCCGCCGTCATGGCCCAGCTGCTGGCCGCCGGCCCCGACGCCATCCAGCTGAACTACGGCCAGGCCGACCTGCTGCAACAGCAGCCCGGCCGCGACAAGCCCGCCCTGGTGATGCGCCTGGACATGGGCAACCCCTACAACGCCACCATCCACCGCGTCATGTGGGCGGTGCTGCAGAACGAGCAAGACCCCGTGCTGCCGGCCGTGCAGATGGACGCGGCCTGCGTCGTGGTGAACCTGTTCATGCTGCCCGGCGAACCCGACCTGTTTCGCCAATGCGTGGCCAACATCGCCCGCGTACGCGCCGACTGCGACCGCTATGGCATGCCCCTGATGATCGAACCGCTGGTGATGGCGCCCCACACCGAGCGCGGCGGCTACATGGTCGATGGCGACGCCGAAAAGATCGTGACGCTGGTGCGGCTGGCGCGCGAAATGGGCGCCGACATCGTCAAGGCCGACCCCACCACGCATACGCAGGACTTTCACCGCGTGGTGCAAGCCGCCCGCTGCCCGGTGCTGGTGCGCGGCGGCGGCCGCGAAGACCTGCGCCAGGTCTTTGGCCGGTCGCGTGAACTGCTGGACCAGGGCGCCGTGGGGCTGGTGTACGGCCGCAATGTGTACCAGCATGCCGATCCGTCGGCGGTGGTGCGGGCGCTGATGGCGATGATTCACGACAACGCGGATGCCAGGCAGGCCTGGGATATCTACGAGACCGGTAGCCGATAAGGGGTGGCCGAGCCGCCGGCAAGGCGGTTCTTGTCCCAGGTCTCGTCCGCCCGACCTCCACCTTTTCGGCAATAGAGTTGTCATCGATCGCACGCTACGCTCGACGCTACCCAGGCGAAGCCCCGCTTCGCCGCCCTGGCGGAGACCCTCCATGAAGCTGCCGGTCGAACTGCTTGCCCAAGCCGAAGCGGCGTATCCCATCGGCGCCGACGATGTCACCGCGCTGCGCCAGCGCAATGCGGCCGCGTCGGCCCGCGAGCTGGACGGCGCGGTACATTTCGAGCGGCGCCGCGCCATGCTGTCGGCCACCGCCCGCGAAAGCGCCGACCTGGCCTTTGAACGCTACATCGGCACCAACGACCTGCTGCCCAGCAATTACCTGCTGTCCGGCTACCTGCATGCGCGTTCGGTCGGGCGGGTCCGCTATCTGGACAAGACCACGCGCAGGGCCGCCTACGCCACCGGCTTCATGGTCACGCCCGAACTGATGCTGACCAACCATCACGTCTTTCCCGTCGCCACGGCCGCCGAATTCGCGGCCTTTGCCGACGACGCGGCGATCGAATTCGGCTACGAATACGACGTGCTGGGCCGGCGCCAGGAACCCGTGGCCCACGCCCTGGACCCGGATACTTTCCTGCACACCTACGCCGCGCTGGACCTGGCGCTGGTGGCGGTCAAACCGCGGGACGTGAGTGGCCAGCGACGCCTGTCGGACCAGGGTTACCTGGTGCTGGACGGCACGCTGGGCAAGGCCGGCGCCGGCGACTACGCCACCATCGTGCAGCACCCCGACGGCCGCGAAAAGCAAGTGGCGCTGCGCAACAACGAAATCGTCGACAACAGCCTGCCCGATGCGCTGATCTACCAGAGCGACACCGCGCCGGGCAGCAGCGGCGCGGCCGTCTTCAACAACGAATGGCAGGTCATTGCCCTGCACAGCGCGGGCGTGGCAAAGAAAGACGCCGCGGGCAACTACCTGGACCGCGACGGCCAGCCCGTTCCCGTCGAAAACGGCCGCGTCGATGAATCCCGCGTGGTGTGGATCAGCAATCGCGGCTTTCGTGTCAGCGCCATCGTCGGCTACCTGCTGTCGCCGGCCAGCGGCGTCGACCGGCATCCCTTGATCCAGACCCTGCGCAGCCCCGCCTACACCAACGCCCGGCCCTTCACCGCCGTGTCGTTGCCGGTGCTGGCCGCGCAGGAACTGGGGCTTGCCCCGCTAGCGGCTCCGGTTTCGGTTCCGACGCCGGCCGCCGCCGCGAATTCCGCCCCCGTCGAAATCCGCATCCTGGTCAGCGCCGGCCAGCCGGTCTCGGTGCAGACGCTGGCCGACCCGGCCACGGCCCTGCCGCAAGCCTTCGAGACCAAGCGCGAAGACGAACAGGACTATTCGGCCTGCCTGGGCTATGACGACCAGTTCATGGGCCTGCGCCTTGCCCTGCCCGCCCCCAGCGCCGCCTTGCGCAAGAAGCTGGCGATGCAGGGCAACGCCCCCAACGACTACGTGCTGAAGTACCACCACTTCAGCACGATCCAGCACGCCGTGCGGCGCGTGCCGGTGCTCAGCGCCCTCAACGTCAACGGCAAGCAGCGCTATGCCGAGCTGGACAACAGCACCCGCAAGGACCGCTGGCTGCGCGACAACCGCATCGACTACGCCGCCCAGCTGGACGACGCCTGGTATGCCAAGAGCGGCTTTGACCGCGGCCACCTGTCACGCCGCGAAGACGCCGAGTGGGGGCCGACCATGGAGGCGGCCAAGACCGCCGCGGACATGACCTGCTCGTATGCCAATGCCGTGCCGCAGGTGCCGGCCTTCAACCGCGCCGTCATGGGCTACCACGGCCAATGGGGCCGGCTGGAACAATTGCTGCTGGAACAGGGCGTGGAAGGCGAAGCCGGCAAAAGCGCGCGCATCTGCGTCTACAGCGGCCCGCTGTTCCTGAACAGCGACCCCGTCTACAGCTCGGTGCAGGTGGCGCTGAGCAACTTCAAGGTGGTCGCCTGGTTCGACGCGGGCGGCGCGCTGCGGGCCACGGGTTTTCGCCTGTCGCAGGAAAAACTGGTCGACGGCATCGACTTCGAAGTGCTGCATTTCGACAAGCTGTTCAAGCTGCAGCAAAAGCCCATCAGCTGGATCGAAAGCGCCACCGGCCTGGTGTTTCCGCAAGCGCTGCGCGAGGCCGATACCTTTGACGGCGCGTCTGATGGGGTCGACGACGCCGCCATCGAACGGCTGGTGGCGCGGCCCAGGCGCACGCGCCGATAACGGCGGGGTCTGGCCGATCCGGTCCGACCGGGCCGGGTTCGGCCAGACCCGGCGATGGCGCCGGCGCCATCCGGTACAGCCCGGCTCAGCCGCGCCGCTGACGCCCGCCGATTCCCCACGCGCAGGCCGCCAGCGCCGCGGCCATCCCAAAAGCCACGCCCATTCCCCGCGCCACCGCCCCAGGCGCCGCCGCGGTCAGGTCCACCGCCCCCGCCGCCAGGGCAAACACGGCCCCCATGGCCGACGCGCCCGTCACCAGCCCCAGATTGCGCGACAGGCTCAGCATGCCCGACACCAGCCCGCGCTGACGCGCGTCCACGTCCGCCATGACGCCGGTATTGTTGGCCGCCTGGAACACCGCGTAGCCGATCGTCAGCACCACGATCGGTCCCAGATACCCGGCCACGCCCAGCGTGGCGGGCAACGCCGCCAGCAAGGCCGCGCCCAAGACCATGGCGGCCAGGCCCAGCCGCGCAATCCGCGCGGCGCCAAGGCGGTCCACCAGGCGCCCTGCCGGCACGCCGCACACCGCGCTGATCAGCGGCCCCACCGACATCACCAGGCCGGCCTCGGCCGCGCCCAGCCCCAACGCCTGGGTCAGGTAGAACGGGCCGACCACCAGCGTCGCCATCATCACCGTCGACACCAGCGCGTTCATGGCCAGGCCTGCCCCCAGGCCGCGTTCACGCAGCATGGCCAGGCGCACCAACGGGGCCGGCACCCGGGACTCGACCCGCAGGAACAGCCCTACGCCCGCCACTGCAGCCAGCAGCAGTGCGATATTCAAGGCGCCGAATTGGCCGCGTCCCAGCGTCATCGCCAGCGCATAGGCCGCCAGCGTGACCCCCAGCAGCATCGTGCCGGCCACATCGAAGCCCGCGCCCGACGTCCTGGGGCGATCCGCCGGCAGAAAGCGCGCCACCAGGATGATGCCCAGCAGGCCCAGCGGCAGGTTTGCCAGGAAAAGGAAACGCCAGCCCAGCGCGGCGATCAGCACGCCGCCCAGCGTCGGCCCCAGCGCGGTGCCCACCGCCGACATCGTGCCCAGCAGCCCCATCGCGCTACCCGTCCGGTGCTTGGGCAGGATGTCGCCCACGAAGGCCATCGACAGCGCCATCATCACCGCCGCGCCCGCGCCTTGCACCGCCCGCGCCGCGATCAGCAGCCCCAGCGTGGGCGCCAGGCCGCACAGCGCCGACCCCAAGGTGAACACCGCGATACCCGCCAGCAACAGGCGCTTGCGCCCCCATTGGTCCCCCAGGCGGCCGGCGCCGACCACGCAGACCGTGATCGCCAGCAGGTAGGCCAGCACGATCCACTGCACTTGCGGGAACGGTGCGGAGAAGGCCTGCGCCAGCGCCGGCAGCCCGACGTTCGCGCTGCTGGTGCCCAGGGACGCCAGCAGCAAGGACAGCGCCAGGCTGACCAGGGCCCAGGGGGTGCGCGGCGCAGCGGCGGCCGGCGGGTTCGGGTTCGGGTTCGGGTTCGGGTTCGACAAAGTTTGCGACATGGTTTTCTGCGAAGACTGGCATCGAAAAAGGCCGCCCCACATTCATTAGGCAGACCGTGCCCCCCAGCTTATGGCCGCCCAAACCCTGGCGGAAGACGCAGCATTTGCACTTTATACGTGCACCAGACGCCATCTGATGCGCCTGCCGTGATAACGTCGCGCCATGTCCCGCCCCGACCTCAACCTGCTGCTGACGCTGGACGTGCTGCTGGCCGAAGGCAACGTCGCCCGCGCCGCGCGCCGCCTGCACCTGAGCCCGTCGGCCATGAGCCGGGCGCTGGCCCGCCTGCGCGACACCACCGGCGACCCCTTGCTGGTGCGGGCCGGCCGCGGGCTGGTGCCCACGCCGCGCGCCATCGAACTGCGCGAGCAGGTGGCCCGCCTGGTGCAGGAAGCCCACGCCGTGCTGCGCCCCGCCGAACTGCTGGACCCGTCCCGGCTGGCGCGCACGTTCACGCTGCGCACCAGCGACGGCTTCGTGGAGAATTTCGGCGCCGCCCTCATCGCGTTGGCGGGCCGCGAGGCGCCCGGCGTCACGCTGCGCTTTGTCGCCAAGTCCGACAAGAACAGCGCGCCGCTGCGCGATGGCAGCGTGGACCTGGAAACCGGCGTCGTCGGCGCCGCCAGCAGCCCCGAAATCCGCACGCGCGCGCTGTTCCGTGACAGGTTCATCGGCGCCGTGCGCGCCGATCACCCACTGGCCAAGGGCAAGATCACGCCGGCCCGCTACGCCGCCGGCCAGCACGTGCTGGTGTCGCGGCGCGGGCTGGACAAGGGCCCCATCGACGAGGCCCTGGCGTCGCTGGGCCTGACCCGCCAGATCGCCACCATCGTGGCCGGTTTTTCCGACGCGCTGACGCTGGCCCGCGGCACCGATCTCGTCGCCAGCGTGCCCGAACGCCACACCGGCAACCTGCGCGCCGGCATGTACAGCTTCGCGCTGCCCGTCGACACGCCCGGCATCACCGTGTCCATGCTGTGGCATCCGCGCATGGACGCCGACCCCGGGCACCGCTGGTTGAGGGAATGCGTGCGGCAAGTCTGCACGCAATAGGACGGGACTTCCCTAAGCCGGCTGCTTCGCCGGTTCCGGCCAGCGCCACGATTGCTCGCGAAATTCCTGCGGTGCCATGTCGTAGGCGCGCCGGAACGCCCGGGTGAAGTCCGATGCGCTGCCGAACCCCAGTCCGTACGCGATTTCCATCACCGTCAGGTGCGGATAGCGCACCAGTTCCTCGGCCGCCAGTTGCAGCCGCAGGTGGCGGATGTAGGCGCCCAGCCCGCCTTCGTGCTGGAACATCCGGTACACCGTGGGCCGCGGCAATTGCAGCGCCTGCACCACGGATTCCGGGGTCAGCCCGGCCTGGTGCAGATTGGCCTGGATGTAGCGCCGCACCTCGCCGAACATCGCGGCCCGCGCCGCCGCCCGGGCATTGCCGGACAGGCGTGCATCCTTGCCGAACGCGGCCAGCAGCAGCCGCACGCAGGCGGTGATGTCGTCCTGGGCCTGTGCCGCGCTCAAGCCGCGCACCGCCTGCCCCAGCGCCCCCGCCTGCCGCAGCGCCAGCCGGGTCAGCGGCGTGGCGTCCCGCAGCATCCGGCCATGCAGCGCCTGCGGGTCCGGAAACACTTCCAGCACCATGTCCGCCGGCACGAAGAACGTCAGCATGCGGCAGGCATGGCGGCGCATCCGCACCGGCTGGCCCAGGTCCACCGCCAGCACCCGTACCCCGCCGCCCTCGTCCTGCGTGCGCGGCCCGTTGCGCACGGCAACGCTGTCCACGCTGCCTTCCAGGAACACATGGAAGGCGAAATCCCGGATGTTGTCGCGTGAAATGCGCACCAGCGACCGTTCCAGCCGCATGGCGTCGGAACGGCAATCCGTGAACATCAGGGGGCCGACCCGAAAGCGGTCGATCGAGGCATTGAAGGGTTGTTGCAGCGCATCACGCGTGGGCAGCACGTCGACCACGTGGCCGACCTGTTCCCGCCAGGCCAGCAAACGGCGTTCGGGGGCCTGCGCCGCCACATCGAAATGATGGTGGACGATATCGGACGTGGCGGACGGCGGCGGGCCGGCCAGGAAAGCATTTGCGTTCATGCTCGAGGGTCGCTGCGCGGTGGGCTGCAGGCTGGGCTGTCCCGAGCATAACAAAAAGTAAATACCCCGAGGATTACCCTGAAACTGAGACGCACGGTATAGCCGTGCGACCAACAGTATCTAATCTGGCCGCGAGTTCCCGCAGCAGTTCGCGGACTCGGGCCGAAGTACCGCAAGCCGGCGGGGCGCCGCAAGCAGGTTTCTCGTGCGACGCCACACAGCTATTTCGCGCATTCCCCCTCCCCGGGGAATGCGCTTTTTTTGTCTGCGGCGCGGTCGACGGGCCCCAGCGCGGGCGCTGGCCGGCGAACCGGCTACCATACCGCCTTTGCCTGTTTTTGCTGCACCGCTACCGCCATGCCCAACCTGGTATTTCGCCCGCCCCAACCCGCCGACGTCGACCGCTGCTTCCAGATCGAGACCACCGCCTACGAAGGCGACGAAGCCGCCACCCACGCCAAGATCGCCACCCGCATCGCCCAATATCCCCAGGGCTTCCTGCTGCTGGAAGCCGACGGCCAGATCGTCGGCTTCATCAACAGCGGCTGCGCCCACGACGTGGTCATGTCCGACGAGGCGTTCAAGGAACTGGTCGGCCACGACCCGGATGCGCCCAACGTGGTGATCATGTCGGTGGTGGTCGACCCCGCCCACCAGGGCAAGGGCTATTCCACCCGGTTGATGCACGCTTTCGTCGACAACGCCCGCCAATTGGGCAAGCAGACCATCCACCTGATGTGCAAGGAACGCCACGTCGAGCTCTACCGCAAGCTGGGCTACCGCTACGTGCGGCCGTCGCCGTCCGACCACGGCGGCATGGCCTGGCATGAAATGGTGATGGACCTGTAGGCGGACGCGCCTTCAATCCAGCTGGATCTTCGCGCTGTCGATGATTTCCTTCCAGCGCCGGGTCTCTTCAGAAGACAGCTTGGCCAGGTCTTCGCTGGTGCCCGGGTACGGCACCGCGCCCTGATCGGCCAGTTGCCCCACCAGCGCCTTGTCGTTGGCAATCGCAATCACCGTGTCCTGCAGTTTGCGGATCACCTGCGGGTCGGTGCCGGCCGGCGCCATCATGCCATACCAGGACTCGACCACCGCGTCCTTCACGCCCGCTTCCGCCAGCGTCGGCACGTCCTTGATGGATGCGCTGCGCTTATCGCTGGCCACCGCCAGCACGCGCACCTGGCCCGTCTTCACGTAGGGCAGCACATTGGGCAGATTGGCGAACAGCACCTGCACCTGGCCTGACAGCAGGTCCGACGTGGCCGGCCCCGCCCCACGGTAAGGCACGTGCTCGAACTTGGCGCCCGAGCGGAACATGAAAAGCTCGCCGGTCAGGTGATTGACCGAGCCCATACCCGCCGACGCCATGTTCAGCTTGCCCGGATTGGCGCGGCCGTACGCCACCAATTCCGCCACCGTGGTAGCCGGAGCGTCCTTGGACACCGCCAGCACGTTGGGCACCGTCGAGAACAACGCCACCGGCGCGAAATCCTTGTCGGCGTTGTACGGCAGGTTCTTGGACAGGAGCGGCAGAATCGATTGCTGCCCCATCGTCGCCAGCAGCAGCGTGTAGCCGTCCGGCGCGGCCTTGGAGACGAAATTGGCCCCGATGCTGCCGCCCCCGCCCGGCTTGTTCTCGACGATCACCGTCTGGCCCAGCTTTTCCGACATATGGTTGGCCAACAGGCGCCCCATCAGGTTCACCGTGCCGCCCGGCGCGAACGGCACCACCAGCGTGATCGGCTTGTTCGGATAACCCGTCTGCGCCGCCTGGGCGCCCACGCTGATTCCCAATGCCGCGACCAGCGCCGCGGCGAACTTCGGCAATGCATAGACCATGATTGAATTCCCCTTGCATGGTGTGATTGATACGGCGGCGCAGGATGCCGCGCCTTGTGCCGTGTGTTGAATCGATGTGAATCTGTCGCGACCAGGCGGCGTGCCTGAAAGAATCGCTACGCCGCCGCCGTTTCCGCGGCCGCCAACGCGGCGGCCTGGCGCTGCAACGCGCCCTGCGCATCGGCCGCCCGCTGCTGCGCCGCGTCGATCGCCGCCTGCTGCAACGTCAGCCGTGCGCGCTGCTCGGCCAGGTGCGCCCGCACCGACTGCGGCGCCGGCCCGCCCAGCGACTGGCGTGCGGCCACGTTGCGCACCGGGTCCAGGCAGGCCGCGATGTCCGCCTCGTCCAGCGTCACCGGGCGGCCCAACTGCTCGGCCGCCGCCGACGTGATCATTGCGGGGGTGATGGCGCGCGCCGGCAGGCCCGCTTCCAGCGCTTGCCGCACCACCGCGCCGATGATGTGGTGCGCGTCGCGAAACGAGGCGTCCGCGCGCCGCACCAGCAGGTCGGCCAGGTCCGTCACCGTGGAAAAGTCGTCCGCCGCACGCGCGGCCATGCGGTCGCGGTTGGGCGCCACCTGCTCGACCAACAGCTGCATCAGTTCCAGCGCCTTCAGCGCTTCCTCGCAAGACTCCCAGCACGTGCGCGTGCTTTCACGGCTGCTGTCGCCCGAATGCGTGAAATGGGTCGACTTCACCGTCGACAGCGCCGCCGACGTCAGCCCGATCAGGTGGCCCGTCTTGCCGCGCAGGTATTCCAGCACCGCCGGGTTCTTCTTCTGCGGCATGATGCTGGACGTGCTGGCAATGCTGTCCGGGAACGTCAGGTAGCCAAATTCGGGCGTGGACCAGATATAGAAGTCCTGCACCATGCGGCTGCACGTGATCATCATGATCGACAGCGTCGCGCTCAGTTCCAACGCGAAATCGCGCGACGCCACGCTGTCCAGCGCGTTGGCCAGCGGGGCGCTGAACCCCAGCAGCGCGCTGGTCGTGCCGCGGTCGATGGGAAACGACGTGCCCGCCAGCGCGCAGGCGCCCAGCGGCGAGGCATCCGCCGTTTCCAGCGCGTGCGCCAGCCGGCCGATATCGCGCGACCAGGCGTCCACCAGCGCCGACAGGTAATAGCCATAGGTGATCGGCTGCGCCGCCTGCATGTGCGTGTAGCCGGGCATGACACAGTCCGCATAACGCTCGGCCTGCGCCAAGGCCGCCTGCGACACGCCGATCAGGGCGGCGCCGATGCGGGCCGCGAAATCTCGTGCGCGGATGCGGTCGATGGTGGCGCCGATGTCGTTGCGGCTGCGGGCCGTGTGCAGGCGGCCGCCCAATTCCTGCCCCACCGCCTTGATCAGGTGCGCCTCGTAGTTGAAATAGGCCTCTTCGCGCGCCGCGTCCAGCTCGACCACATGGGGGCCTTCGGCCTGCATCACCAGCAGCGCCTGCGCCAGGCGCTGCGAGGCGTCGTGGTCCAGGATGCCCTGCTCGTGCAGCATCAGCAGATGCGCCAGGTTCACCTGGGTCAGCATCTCGAAATTGGCGAAGAACTCCCGGTTCAGGCGCGGCAGGAAAAGGTGCTGCAGCACCTCTTTGGCCAGGGGTTGCTTCAAGCGCGTACTGACTTTCGATTCCATATCGGGTCCGGAGGAAACAGGGAAAACCGTAGTCTCTCGCCGGGCCAATTCATACGTCAAATCAGATTCTTAGGGCTTCTCATACAAAAATGATATGATTTGAACCGCTTGCCGCCCCGGGGTCGGCAGATGCCCATGCACCCGGCGCCGTCTGACGCAAGCGGCGTGTTTCCGTTTCGCCCCGCCAGGATTTCCGTCCATGAATTTCAAGCAAGTCGAGGCCTTTCGCGCCGTCATGATGACGCGCTCGATGACCACCGCGGCCGGCCTGTTGCACACCTCGCAGCCGAACGTCAGCCGCTGGATCGCCCTGCTCGAGAAAACGCTGGGTTTCGTGCTGTTCCAGCGCGTGGGCACCCGCATCATTCCCACCCCCGAAGCCGAGGCCTTCTATACCGATGTCGAACGCGCCTTCATCGGCCTGGAATCGCTGAACGACAGCGCCAGTTCGATCCGCCGCCGCGGCACCGGCTTGCTGCGCGTGGGTGCGGTAGCGTCCATCACCCAATGCGTGCTGCCCGACGCCATGCGGCTGTTTCGCCGCAAGTTTTCCGACATCCCCGTGGTGGTCAACACGGGCGGGTCAGATGTCGTCGCCAAATGGCTGGCCACGGGCGTTTGCGACATTGGCTTTTGCTCGCTGCACACCGACCTGCCCGGCCTGCATTACGAACGCATCAACACCGCCCACGGCGCCGGCATCGTGCCCGCCGCGCATCCGCTGGCCGCCAAAGCTTTGCTGACCCCGGCCGACTTTCACGACGAGAACTTCATCTCGTTGCCCGCGGGCAGCTTCAACCGCGCTGCCATCGACCGCTACTTTCCCGACGACGCCCGCATCCTGTCGATCGAAACGCCCTACGCCACCACCATCTGCACCATGGTCAGCAAAGGCCTGGGCATCTCCATCGTCAATCCCGTGGTGCCGCGCGCGCTCGCCATCCCGAACCTGCGCGAGATCCCGTTTTCAGAGAAGGTCGAATTCCACAGCTACGCGGTCACGTCGGATCACCATCCGGTCAACACGCTGGCCCGGCGCATGGCCGAATGCGTGCGCGAAACCTTCACCGCGTTGGACATGCCCGCCACGCCGGGCTGAACGACAACCTGGCTCGACCGCTTGCACAGCCGTCGCGCGGCCGGTCAATCCGCCGAACGGAACGGCTGCGACAGCGCCCAATTGCGTTCGAAGTGCGCCAGGTACGCCTTGGCCAGCGCCGGGTTGTTCCAGTTCACCAGCGCGTTCTCGGAATTCTCGTGTGCCGCGGAATAGGCGAAATTGAAGCTGCCCAGTTCCACGGTCTGCTTGTCGGCGATCAGCACCTTGTCGTGATGCAGCTTGAAGGCCGACACGATGCGCACGTTCACGCCGGCCTCGGCCAGCGTTTCCAGGGCATTGCGAGATTTGCCGCTGCGGTCCGTGACCAGGTTCCGTTTATGGTCGGCCAGCAACGACACCGTGACGCCGCGCTTGGCCGCGCGCACCAGTGCTTCGGTGACGCTTTTGCTGGAAAAGCTGTAGGCCATCACGTTGAGCTCGGTCTTGGCCGAATCGATCACGCGCAGCACCAATGTTTCGGCCCCTTGGTCGGGGGAAAAACCGACTTCGATCGTGCCGGCGGCGGGCACGGAAATGGGTGCGGCGGGCGCGGCGCTGGCGCCTGTTGCGCCCGTGCCAGCCGTTGCAGGCGCCGACGCCGCGGGTTTGTTTTGCGCCTGTGCGGGCAACGGTAACGTCAACGCCAAACCGGTCGCACAGACCGCAGCGAATCGGGACAAGGCAAACGAAGCATTCACGGCAATCTTCCGGAAAAAAAGCATCGGCGGCCTCGTTGCCGCCCAAGGTGGTCACTGTACCGCGACGCCCCCTTCCGCGCTGTCCGTGATTGCCGCAAGCCAATGTCGCAGATTCACTGCCATCCCTTCATTGCCTCGGATTCATTGCCTCGGATTCATTGCTCCCTATCCATTGCTCCCGATTCACTGCCCCGAGGCGCGCCGCCCCGGCCTGAACCCATGCGTCCGCGCCGCCCCCGCCGCTAGCAGCCCCACCGCCAACAACGCTGCTACCACCCGCGGCAACGCGCCCGCCCCTGTCGTTTCCAACAGCACGCCGCCCAGCACCCCGCTGGCCGCGAACGCCAGGTTGAACACCGTCACCAGCATCGACTGCGCGACCTCAGCCCCGTCGCCCGCCGCGTCGGCCAAGGCCGTCTGGAGCAGCGTCGGCGCACCGCTGAAACTCAGGCCCCACACGGCCACGCCCACCAACACCCAGGGCGCCTGCACCTGGCCCGGTCCCAGCGCCAACGCCACCACCGCAAACGCGGCCAGACTGGCCAGCACCAGCGCGCGCAGCCAGCGGTCCACCAGCAGCCCGGTGAGCCAGATGCCCGCCAACGACGCCACGCCGAACACCAGCAACGCCACGTCCACCTGCCCCGCCATTCCCAGCGACGCCATGAACGGCGCGATATACGTGTACAGCGTGTAGTGCGCCAGAATCCACGCCAGGATCACGAACAGCACGGGCCGCACGCCCGGCATCGTCCAGACCTGCCGCATCGGCACGCGCCGCGCCTCGGCCTGGCCGGGGTAATCGGGCACCTTCAACCACACCCACGCCATCAGCGCCAGACTCAGGCCCGACAAGATGCCGAAGATGCCGCGCCACCCCACGATGCCGCCCAGCCACGCCGCCAGCGGCACCCCCAGCGACAGCGCCAGCGGAATCCCCACCATCGCCACCGCCATGGCCCGCCCCTGCTGTGCCGGTGGCACCATGCGCCGCGCGTAGCTGGCCAACAGGCTCCACGCCAGCCCCGTCGCCACGCCCACCAGGAAACGCGCCGCCAGCGTCAAACCGTACAGGGGCGACAGCGCCGTCACCGCATTGCACGCAAAGAACCCGCCTATCGCCAGCAACAGCGCCACGCGCCGCCGACAGCCCCGCAACAGCAACGTCAGCGGAATCGCGGCAAGACCCGACCCCAGCGCGCACAACGTCACCAGTTGTCCGGCCCAGGCCTCGGACACCCCGAAGCCGTCTGCAATCTGCGGCAACAGGCCGGCCGGCACGGTCTCGTTGGCGGTCGCGATGAAACTGCACATCGTGAGTGCCAGCAGCGCCGCCATGGGCAGGCTGGGTGACGCGACGGGTTGCCTGTAGGTAGGAGTCGCCGCAGCCGGTACATGGGCAGCCGACATGAGGGCAGCCGGTATACGGGCATCCGGCGTACGGGCCTCCGGCATAACGGCGTCCGGCATACGGGCATCCGGCACGCGGGCGGACAACGCCGCCGAAGAAGAGGTTTGACGCATTGTTGGCTTCCCTTGCATCGTGGGCCAAGGCCCTGGATTGAAAAGACGCCAGTCCGCTACCCATTATTGAATTTGATAATTGGCCTAGAATTTGTATAACTTTCAAATCCAAATTCAAGATGGCAACGGATCGACTCGGTGACATGCGTTTGTTCGCGCAGGCAGCGGCCCTAGGCAGCCTGTCTGCCGCCGGCCGCAAGCTCGGCCTGTCGGCGGCCGCGGCCAGCGCCCGCCTCATCAAGCTGGAAACCGCACTGCACGCCAAGCTGTTTCACCGCAGCACGCGCCAACTGCGCCTGACCGAAGAGGGCCGCGTCTACCTGGCCCATTGCGAAGTCGCGCTGCGCGCCATCGATGACGCCGAAGCCGCGCTGCAGGCCGGCCAGCACAGCGTGCGCGGCAAGCTGCGGCTGTCGGCCTCCGCCGACTTCGGCCGCCACCTGCTCAGCCCCTGGCTCGACGAATTCAGCGCCGCTCACCCCGACCTGAAGATCGCGCTGACCCTGTCCGACTCGCTGTCCAACCTGCTACAGGACGACATCGACCTGGTCATCCGCTTCGGGCAGCCCCAGGATGGCTCGCTGGTCGCCCGCTACCTGGCGCCCAACTGGCGCGTGCTGTGCGCATCACCCGAGTACCTGGCCAAGCGAGGCCAGCCCCGCACGCCCGCCGACCTGGCCGACCACGACTTCATCGTGCTCGTCACCGCCGCCGGCCCCCTGAACCAGTTCCACTTCGCCCACGACGGCCAGCGCCAGAGCATCACCGTGCCGCTGGAACGCGCCTGGGAAACCAACGACGGCGCGCTGGCCCGCAACTGGGCCCTGGCCGGCCGCGGCATTGCCCGCAAAACCATCTGGGACGCCGCCGAAGACCTGCGCGCCGGGCGCCTGCTCGCCGTACTGCCGCAATACGGCGTCGCCGAAGCGGGTGTGCACGCCGTGTTTCACGGCAGCCGCTACATGGCCCCGCGGGTCAGGCGACTGCTGGATTTCCTGATCGAACGCTTCGCCCGAGCGACCCAGGTATTGCTCCACGATCAAGGCTCGGGTTGAGCCGCGCACGCCCTTGTCCGGCTCACCCATCACAGGGCCGCCAACATTTTTGTTAAAAAAAACGACAAAAAACAACCAACCACGACTTCAATGCCGGGCATGCCGCTTCCCTATGACGCGGCGGTCGGCAGCAGATTCCAACGCCATCCACGATGCCGCCCGCCACCATTGCGGGCGTGATGACGCGCCCCTGCCCCATACGCTCGCGTGATACGTTGCGCCGGTTTCCAGGCATACCGACTCCGGTGGTGCCTGCTCTTACCCGGACAATGACCATGCGTTCAACCCCCAAATACCTGGCGATTGCCCTGCTGCTTTGGATGCCGCTATGCGCGGCCGACCAGAATGACCGCGAAGTCGACATCCTCTACGACCGCATCGAGCAGCATGATGCCAAGGCGTATGACGCCCTTGTGGCCCTGGGGAAAAAACAGGATGCCCAAGCGCTGGCTGCGCTGGGCTTCATCCAGGAACACGGCGTGACCGTGCCCAAGAACATCCCGGCAGCCATCCGTTACTACGCGCAAGCCTGCGAGCTCGGCGGCGATTATGGCTGCGGCAATGCCGCATATTTCTATGACTATGGCATCGGCGTGGCGAAAGACCCGGACCAAGCCCGACACTATGACCGCCTGCTCAATATGGACGGCATCGACAAGACCTACGCCGCCGAACTCAAGAAAGACTTTCGCCTTGCCTATGACATCAAGGCAAGCGCTGAAGCCGACGCGACCCGACGCCCGGAACTGATCGAGAATGCAAGTTACCTGGCCGGCTCGGGCGACAGCGAAATGCGTCTGATGGCCGAGCGCAGCGGCTTCAGCAAAAGCCACACGTTATGGCTCGCGAGGCTGTGGGCCCAGGGGGGAGACCCCACCCTCAACTTCCTGGTCGGCCACTTCTACAACTTCGGCTGGTCCTACGTCGACAAGGAAAACCTCGAGGCACTGAAATGGTTCCGCCGCGCCGCGCAGGCCGGCGATGCCGATTCGCAGAATATCCTTGGTCAGCTCTACTTGAACGGAGAGTGGGGTATCCAGGCCGATCCGCAATCGGGTATGCATTGGTTCGAGTTGTCCGCGGCACAAGGCAACCGGGACGCCCTCGTCAATCTTGGCGACATCTACTACCAGGGGGAAAGCGTTCGGGTCGATTACGCAAAAGCCCACACGCTGTACCAACAGGCTGTAACACGCGGCTCAAGCAGTGCGGCCAGCCAGCTGAGCTGGATGTACTACAACGGCCAGGGAGTCCAGGTCGATTGCGACAAGGCCTTGCAGTATCGCCAGATGCGGTATGGCGCAAACCCTTCCAAAGACCCCCGATTTCTGAGCACCTGCAAGCTAGATCAGGCATCCCGCAAGCGCGCCGCTCAAACGCAGCCCATACTGACGCTGCGGCACAAATCAACCTTTCTCGGCGGCAACGAGGTGGCATGCGAGCCCCATTTTTCGGTCAGCACCAATCAGATTGGTGAAATCGCCAATCTGCGGATCACCATCGAGTTTCAGAACGATAAAGGCGCGACCTCCCAGCGCATCGTGGCCTTTGCCCCCTTCGGTCTGAACACCATGAACGAAAAAAACGGCCACGACGTCAACTCGTTCGAGGGGTCCGCGCTAGTGCCCATGCAAACCGATGATTTTTGCCATCGCGACATGCAGTACCGCATCAAGGCCGCAACCGCGACGGTGAACAGGTGGAACCAGGACTTGCTGGCGACGGGCATTCTGAAGCAATAGCACGGCCGGACGACCTCGGCGGGGAAAATGCTGGCTCCCACAGAAGTTCGTCGGAACATGCTGAAACCTCAGTGTTGCTGAAACCTCAGTGTCAGACTACATTTTTCCAAGGCCTCCCCAGGGCAAGCCCCTTTAAACGTAGTCTGACACGTTAGATTTGGATTTCCTGATCGAGAGGTTTGCCCGTGCCAGCGATGCGCTCTTGCCAGACGGGCCGCCGGGCACGCCCTAGACCCACTGACCCGCGAAGCCTCAGTCCTCGCCGCCCCACCAGAACGCCTCGACCGATCGGCAACTTGGACCGTCGGTGACCTCGATATCGAAGCCCGACACGGCCTGGCCCGGACACGCCAAACTGAGCGACAGCGCCGCGTCGCCCGGAGAGACCGTGCACCCCAATGACGCCAAGGCTGTGCGGTAGCGGCCGAGCAGCGCCTCGGCAGACAACGAAGACGCATACGACACAAAGTTGGCCTGGGCACGTTCACCGTCCCGGCCTTCCAGCCGCTGCATCACCGGACCGCACGTCTCGAACACCGGAAAAGCGTTCAGCATGGCCGGCATGGAGCGGGCAGACCAGCTGCCGCGCGGCACGCCGTCTTCCTGCAGCTTGAACGACCAGATCGACAGGCCGGCGTAGCCCAGGACGGCGATCAGGATCAACGCCAGAAAAACCGGCCATCGTCTTCGAGCGGCAATGGGCACCATGCTCCCTCATTCGGTGACGAAATCAGATCGTAGCGCAAGCTGATGCCCCACACCCGCGCGGCAAATGCCGTCGCCCCGCTAAACTTTTCCAACGCCAGCCGGATATGTTGTCGAGGATGCCAAAAAAGGTCGACGCAGGTCCTCGTTGTCTACACATATCAGGAGAGATCCATGACGCTCATCGCTGCCCAACAGGTCGCGGAATCCGCCGAGGCGCTTGAACGCGGCGCGGCGGGCAAGGTCGAGAAAAAGAAGCCCCGCCGGGAAGTCGAATGGTCGGTGACGCACAAGATGCGCCTGCCCCACAAAGTCGGCATGCCGCTGGGCTCCGGTGGCAGCGGCGACGACGCCAGCAACTGAGCTGCACGCGCCGCCCCCTCCGTTGTCCGCATTGCCCGATCCCTCGCCCGCCTGGCGGCAGTGAGGGATTTTTCTTCCCCCTCATCCCCTCATGGCTTCACAGACCGACGCCACCGCGCCGCCCAGCCCCCTGGCGCCGCGCGCGGCAACGACGATGTGTCCGGCGGTCACGGGCACTGCCATCCTGACCGGCCGTCGCCTGCGCATCCGCCACGCCGATGGCGAGCTGTCCGTCACCGCGCCGCCCGCCTTTCTGCGCGCGGCGCTGGATCTGTGCGACGGCACGCGCCCTGTCGATACCATCCTGTCGGCGTTGCCCGCCGCCATCGACGCCACGCGCTTCGCGGCCTTTCTGGCCGATCTGCTGGCGGCGGGGGCCTTGGTGGACGGCAACCTGTTGACGGCGCATGCACTGCAATACGCCAGGCAGGCCGCCCCGCACGGCCGGTCCGCGCCGACACAGGACACGGATCGTCTCAGCCGGCGTCCGCGCGGGCCCGCCTCCGCGTCGGCCGCGGGTGATCTGCGCATCGACACCGTCGACGAAGCCGCCTGGATGGCGCCGCTGAACAAGCGGATCTCCCGCTACGCCTTCGCCGATACGGCCCTGCCGGCCGGCAGCCTCACGGGCTTGCTGTGGGCGCTGTGCGGCATCGTGCGGGCCGGCCACGAGCGGCTGGGCGGCGACGTTGCCCGACGCACGCTCGCCTCTGCCGGCGCGCTGCATCGGGTCCACCCCTACGTGGCGTTGCGCCGTCCGGTCGACGGCCATGCGGCGGGCGTCTACCGCGTGCACTATCCCGGGCCGCGCCAGGTGGCGCTCGAACGCGTCGGCGATGCCGCCCTGTTGATGCGCGCCTTCGTCCAGCCCTGGCATGTGCAGACGGCCACCGGCGGCCTGTTTCTGGCCGGTGATATCACCGTCGCCGCCGCCCGCTACCGCAACCGCGCCGTGCAGTACCTGTACACCGAAGCCGGCGCCGCCTTGCACAACGGCGCGCTGGCTGCCACCGCGCTGGGCCTGGGCTACGCCACGCTGGGCTGCTACGACGAAGCGGCCGTGCAGGCGCTTTGCGGCACCGGGCCGCAACTGATCCTGGGCTCGGCGGTGTTCGGCCCGCTGCCAAACGCGTCCGCGCCGATGGCAACCGGCCCGGAACTGGAATTCTCGTGGATCGACACGGGCCCGCCGGCTGCTTCGGCTACGCCGGGCGCCGCCCCGTCGCTGCACCTGGCCCGTGCTCGCCTGCGGCACGACGCACCCGACCGCGACGATGCCTGGGGCGCTGCCCTGGACCCGGACACCGCCTATCGCAAAGCCAGCGCAGAAGCCATCGAACGCCTGGCCTGGCGTACGCCGACGGCGCCGGCCGAGGCCTGCGCCCGCGACCTGCCCGGCGCGCTGGACGCATCCGCCTTCATTCGATATCGCACGGCCCAGTACCGTCGGCCGGGCTTTCCTTTCCGGCCGTTTTCGGCGGCCCAGCGCTACCACTGGGCCCGCGCCACGCACAGCGGCGATGGCCGCCCCGCCTGGATTCCCGCCGACCTGGTCTACGCCCGGCCGTCGCTCGTTGCCGCCGGCCTGGCCGCCCATCCGCCCCTGACCTACGCCACGACGTCCGGCTGCGCGGCCGGCGCCACGGTGCCCGACGCCGTCGAACGCGCGCTGTGGGAACTGGTCGAGCGCGACGCCTTCATGCGCCACTGGCTGGGCCAACGGCCCGGCGCGCCCTTGGCCGAAAGCCGCCTGCCCGCGGATATCCGGGCGAGCCTGCAACGGCTGCGCGCGCTGCCTTGCCAGATCAGCGTGCAACGGCTGGACTCGCCCTGGGCACACGTTTTCATTGCCTGGGCGCGCAACGACACCCGCCCCTTCACGACCCTGGGCGCGGCCGCGGGCGCCGATCCGCATGAGGCCCTGGCGCATGCCCTGGCCGAGCTGGAATCGCGCGCACTGGCCTGGACGCTGGACCATGCCCCCACGATCAGCCACCCGGCCGCGGTGCGCACCCCGGCCGATCATGTCGAGCTGTATGGCGTCAGGCGGTATTACCGGCGCGCCGATGCGCTGATTCAACCGCAGGCCCCCGCCATCGACTGGCGCGAACCGATGCAGCCGCCCCAGCCCGGCGCGCTGGCGCAGCGACTGGCCGCGGCCGGCCTGGCGCCCGTCATCGTCGATCTCACCACCCCGCAGTGCGTGCTGGACCACGGCACGCGCCCGCTGCACGTGGTCAAGGCATTCGTGCCGTCCCTGGTGCCCCTGTCGTTCGGCGTGGGGCAGGAGCCCCTGGGCATGGTCGATGCGGTGCATCGCCACGCCAAATTTCCCCATCCCTTTCCTTGACGACCTCTGCATGCTCACGCCAGCCTTAATCACCGCCGAAGACCTGGGCGCCAACGACCCTGACAGGGTGTGCCCCATGCTGGCCGGCCCCGCGCTGATCGATGGCGACACGCTCACCGTGCGCCACGCCCAGGGCGACATCGCCATTCGCGCCGACCGCGCCTTGCTGCGCCGAGCCTTCGCCCTGTGCGACGGCACCCGTTCTATTACGGAACTGCTGGACAGCGTCACCCACCGCGACACCCGCGATCGGCTCAGCCGGTTCATCCCTTTTCTGCTGGACAGCGGCGCCCTGGTGGACGCCGGCAGCTACCTGCTGACCAACATGGGCTTTGCCTGGGGCAGCAACCCCTATGGCCAGCCAGCGGCCGACAACCTGTCCGACCGCATCGACCAGCGCTTTGCCAACGCGGCCATCGCGTCCGAGCAGCCCCTTCCCGCCGCTGCGGCAACGCCCCGACCCATCCTGCAACGCGCCATCGCCCGCCAACCGGACGACGCCCTGCAGGCCGCCCTGGACGCCCGCCGCTCGACCTACACCTACGGCGATGCCCCCGTGTCGCAAGACGCGCTGGACGCCCTGGCCTGGTCGCTGGCCGGCATCGTCTGCACCACCCGCCAACGCGCCGGTCACGTGCTGCCGCGACGCACCACGCCGTCGGCCGGCGCCATGCACCTGACCGAGGTCTACCTGGCCTTGCAGCGGCCCACCCAGGGCGACGCGGGCCAGACGCTGGCGCCCGGCCTGTACCGCGTGCGCTATCCCGACGCCTATCGCCTGCAATACGAATTGATCGACCCGTCGCTGGCGACGCTGCCGCGCGCCATCGCCAAACCCTGGCTGCTGGAATCGGCTGCGGGCATGATCTTCCTGGCGGCCGATGCGCAACTGGCCACGCTGCGCTATCGCAACCGCGCGGTGCAATACCTGTACACCGAAGCCGGCATGGCATTGCAGAATGGCGCCTTGGCTGCCAGCCACCACGACCTGGGCTTCGTCACCTTCGGCAGTTATTACGAAGCCATCGTGCGCAGCCTGTGCGGCACGCCGGACCACCTGATCCTGGGCGCGGCGATCTTCGGCGCCCTGCCCACCGCCGGCCAACTGGCCCAGGCAGACGCCGCGCCCACCGTGGATTTCGTGTGGGCCGATGCGCCTTCGGCTGCCTACACGCTGCCCTACTACGTTGGCCGCGCCAAGCTCCGGCACGGCCCGATCGAACGCCCCACCTGGGGCCGCGACACCGACCCCGTGCTGGCCTGCCGCAAGGCCGTCGCCGAGACCATCGAACGCCAAGGCTATTGCGAACCGCGCGACCTCAACCAGGCCGTCTACGCCGACCTGGCCGATGTCCTGCATCCGCACAAGATCGCGCGCTTTACCCCGCAGCAATACCGCCGCAAGGGCTTTCCCTGCACGCCGTTCGATGAGCATGCCCCCCAGTTCTGGGCCAACGCCGAACGCCTGACCGACGGCCGACGCATCGCCGTGCTGGCCGACCTGGTCTACTCGGCCGACTCGCTGCGCAACCGCCATGGGCAAAGCGCGTTCTACTGGTACAGCAATTCCTCGGGCTGCGCCGCCGGCACCACCCAGGCCGACGCCCGCCTGGCCGGCATGCTGGAACTGATCGAACGCGATGGCTTCATGCGCCATTGGCTCGCCCAGCAGCCCGGCACGGGCCTGCCGGTCGACTCGCTGCCTGGCTCGTTCCAGGCGCGCGTCCGGGCCATCCACGACACCGGTTTCTCCGTCTCGGTCCAGACCTTGCCGTCCCCCTACGCCCAGGTGATCTTCCTGATGGCGCGTCATGCCGAGCGGCGCGTCGCCTGCGTCAGCGCAGGCGCCGGGCTGGGCCTGCAACGCGCCCTGGAATCGGCCCTGGCCGAACTGGAATCCCGCGTGTTCTCGCTGCTGCACGGCGTTGCCATCGGCCGCGTCCGCCCGGCCAGCGTCCGTACGCCCGACGATCACTTCGACCTGTACGCCAGCCCCACCTGGTTTGACCGGGCCGACCACCTGGCCACGCCCACGACGCACCAGCCTTTCACGCAAGCCGAACGCCGCGACCTGCCGAACGCGCAGGCGCTGTACGACGGCCTGATCGCGCAAGGCATCGCCCCCTTGTTCGTCGACATCACGCCCCGCCAGAACGCCCTGGGCTCGGGCGAACGCCTGACGGTTGCGCGCGCCTTTGCACCCGGCCTGGTGCCCATGTCATTCGGTAGCGGCATGGAGCCGCGCGGCAGCGTGGCCAGCCACCATCCCGCGTCGACCTTCCCCCATCCCTTTCCCTGAACGCTTCACTACCCGGAAACCCCATGCAACTGCCCGCCGGCGTTGACATCCATGACGACTGGTTCACGCCCGACCTGCTCGAGCGCCTGACCCAGGCGTCCAACTGGATGCCCATGTACTTCCTGAACCGCGCCAGCCGGTTCGACACCCACTCGCTGGACATCCACTGGTACTACCCCGTCGCCGTCACCGAAGAAGCGCTGTTCGGCCGCGTCGAAGACCAGATGGACGCGCTGGAAGAGCCCCTGGACGTGCTGCGCGAAACCTGGGAAATGGTTGCCGCCCGCATCGGCGGCACCCTGGGCCTGTACGAATGCAGCGTCAGCGCCAACACCTTCGGCACCGAAGGCAATCCGCACTTCGACTTTCGCAACCGCGCTGTCGCCCCCGCCCACCTGACCGTGCTGATCTACTGCAGTCCGCAATGGGACATCACCTGGGCCGGCGAAACGTTGATCTTCGACGAAGACGGCGAAATCAGCGGCGGCATCATGCCCCGGCCGGGGCGCATCGCCATTCTGCGCGGCGACCCCCACCACGTCGGCCGTTCCGTCTCGCGCATCTGCCCCAGCGACCGCCGCGTGCTCGTCTTCAAGATGTGGGATGAAACCCTGCTGCAGACCTTGGTGGATGCCGCCAACATCAAGCGGCCGGCCGCCCAGCCGGGCTAAGCGGGCGCGTCGGCCTGCGCCTCGTCGTCAAAGACCGACGCCAGCATGTGCGGATACACGCTGGGGTGAATCATGGGGTGGCTGTTCATTTCCAGCAGCCACACCCGGTCTTCGGCGTCGATCACCGCGTCCAGCGTGAACACGGAATTGCGCTGTACCGCCGCGTCGATGCCGCGGTACAGCAGTTGCCCGGCATAGCTGAACTGCGCGGCGATCTCCGGCGCCACCGACGACCACACATTGCGGTTTGCCACCGTCACCCGGTCGTAGGGCGTCATGTAGCGATAATCCAGCACCACTTCCGTCCCCGCGGGCAGCACCGAATCCAGGTCCACGCCCTGCCAGGCCAGAATCTGCACCGAGTCTTCCAGCTTCAGCGCCACATCGAAATTGCCGCGCGGTTGCGCCGCGATCTCGCGCAGGCTGCGCCGGCCATCCCCCGCAATCGTCGGCGGGCTCAGTACTTCCAGCGCCACGGGCTGGCCATTCCAGAACCAGGCCTTGGCGCTGCGACCCCGGATGAACTGCTCGAAGAACTCGCCTTCCGCCAGCGCCACCGTCGGGTCCAGCGGCGCCAAGGGGCCAAACGGCCCGCGTATCCCCTCACCGAACGACCCCACTGCCGGTTTCACGATGTAGTCGGGCGCCAGGGTCGGGCCGTCGGACCAGCTGGCCGTCACCCGCAGGCCATTGGCCACGGCGTAGTCCTTGAAATTGCGCTTGTCGTTGGACAGCGCCCACGACTTCACGATGTACGGCATCCATCCGATGAAATTGCCGTCGGCCGACATGTCGCGCTGGTACACGATGCGGCCCTGCTCTTCCGTCACGAAGCGCGGAAACAGCACCACCTTGCGCTCGCCCAATTGCAACGACATCTCGTACGTTTCAGGTGCAATCCGCATCTGGGCGCCCCGCTCAAGCGCCCACTCTCGGATCGGGTACAGGTGTTTGATGGGGCGAAAAAGATAGTGCATCGAGGCAGGTTCGGGCGTGACTGGGGGGGCGTGACTGGGGCGGGCGTGACAGGGGTCGTGGACAGGACAATCCTGCGCACCCCCAAGTGTTAACTTCTCCCGTCCGCAGGCGTCCGGTTTAGGGGACCAAGCCATTCACGCCGTCAGGCCGTGTATTGACATATCGGAAAATCTCGATATCATGGCAACCATGGACTTGCTCGAAATCTTCAAAGCCCTCTCGAACCGCACCCGTCTGGACATCCTCAAAGGGTTGAAAGACCCTGCCAAGAATTTCCCGCCGCAAGACGAAGGCGACGTTCACACCGTGGGCGTCTGCGTCAGCAGCATTCAAGAAGGCGTCGGGCTGTCGCAGTCCACCGTGTCCGACTACCTGGCCACCCTGCAACGCGCGGGTCTGGTCGAAGTCCGACGCATTGGGCAATGGACTTATTACAAGCGCAACGAAGCCACCATCCGCACGCTGGCCGGGCTGATTGGCAAAGATCTCTGATTTTTTCTGTGCTCTTCTCTTCACCCTTTTTTTTCACCGTTCCCTTCACCCTTTTTTCGCACTTTTTCTCACCCCTTTTTTTCGCACCAACACATCGATAATTCCCGATATCCCTTTTTACCGAAACAAGGATTCTCATGAAAGCTTTAGTACTTACCGCCTTTGGCGGCCCGGACGCCTTCGAACTGCGCGACGTGCCCAAGCCCGTGCCCCAGGCGGGACAAGTCCTGGTCCGCGTGCAGGCCACCGCCATCAATCCGCTGGATTACCAGGTCCGCCGAGGCGACTACCCTGACCTGGTGCCCCTGCCCGCCATCACCGGCCACGATGTGTCCGGCGTCGTCGAGGCCGTCGGCCCCGGCGTCACCGCCTTCGCCGTCGGCGACGAAGTCTGGTACACCCCGCAGATCTTCGACGGCCCGGGCAGCTACGCCGAATACCACGTCGCCGCCGAAAGCATCGTCGGCAAAAAGCCCGCGTCGCTCAGCCATCTTGAAGCGGCCAGCCTGACCCTGGTGGGCGGCACGGCGTGGGAAGCCCTGGTCGTGCGCGCCGGGCTGCGGGTCGGCGAAAGCATCCTGATTCACGGCGGCGCAGGCGGCGTGGGCCACGTCGCAATCCAGCTCGCCAAAGCCATCGGCGCCAAGGTCTACACCACCGTCCGCGAAGCCAACTTCGAATTCGCGCGCAGCCAGGGCGCCGACGAGGTCATCGACTACGAACAAGAAGACTACGTCGACGCCGTCATGCGCTTGACCGACGGCCGCGGCGTCGATGTTGTGTTCGACACCATCGGCGGCAACACCCTGGCCCGCAGCCCCGACGTGCTGGCGCAGCTAGGCCGGGTCGTCAGCATCGTAGACATCGCCCAACCTCAAAACCTGATCCAGGCCTGGGGCAAGAACGCCAGCTACCACTTCGTCTTCACCCGTCAGAACCGCGGCAAGCTCGACGAGCTGCGCGCGCTGGTCGATCGCGGCCAACTGCGGCCGCATGTGGGCGCGGTGTACGCGCTGGCGGACATTCCGGCGGCCCATGCTCGGTTGGAAAGCGCCAACAATGGCTTGAAGGGGAAGATCGCGATTGCGGTCGGGCCGTTGGCGGAGGCATGACACAAAGCGCTGAAATGCGTCGTGCGCTGCCTGCTGACACCGCATAAGCGTCGGCGGGCAGCGCACGGGCGGGGGCAGCGCCCGACCGTGATAATTCGGACGCTCTCGCGGGTCATACGTATTGTTTTTCACCTCGCAATGCCTAGACTGGATACATCCCAACCCAGCGACCTTCATCGGCTATCGCCATGCCCAAACCTTCCACTCCCCCCTCAACCCAGCGCCCGGCCGGCAAGATCAAAAATACCCATCCTTCTGAGCCTGGCAAGGCATCACCGACACCCACTTCCCTCCCCATACATCAAGGCAGGTCCTCTGGCGGTTTCGTCGTATATACCTCGCCCATTGCGCCCCGTCACGTCTGCGTCGAACGGATTCGTGCGGCCGTCGCGGCCGCGGTCACTGCAGAATCACGGTGATCTCGGGTGGCCTCAACACACGGCGCAGCATTGCCGCCTTCGGTAACGACAACCCTGCGCGCAGCAGGCAATGGTGCCCAGGCTGATTTCAATACGTCGGTGTTTGTGAACTGCCCGTTCGACAACGAATTCCTGCAATTGCTGCATGCGTTGCTGTTCGCAATCAAACGTAGTCTGACACGTTAATTTTGATGGCGTCGTATGTGTACCCTTCCGTGGTGAAGCCGGCCGCCGTACCGCCGTCGGCGTAGATGACCTTGTCCCAATACGTGTCGGACTGGCGGTTGCCGTTGGCGTCGTAGTCGAGGTTCTGGCGCAGGTAGCTGTCCAACTCCTCTCACAGACGGAATCTTGCAATGGCCGTGCAAGGAAAAATCGTGACCAAGTTAAATAATTGGCTTAGCCAAACCGTACCTCAGAAAATAAAAAACCCCGGCATCACTACGTGGCCGGGGCTTCCCAATTACTTCCGCATCAAACGTAGTCTGATACTTTAAATCCTCTACTTAATAACTTGGGAAATCGGAGCACGAGAAAATTCCGCAACACCATTATGGCTACCAATATCAACCCCGACCCCTGGAATCTCAATTACTTCCAATCTAAGCGGGACAATCAATTTACGCAAATTGGGCAGCTCATAAAACATCAAATCCACAAGCAACGAAATATCGCGATCCGGCCTATCCTTTTCACTGTCGAGAGCGAGATATTCCATTAGATTTGCGATCTTCCCATCAGAGCTTAGCGACACACCAAAATGTGGTGGAGTGGCTGTTAGTCGACTTGCCCCTATCCTTACATAGCCAAAACTTCGCATCCGATTAATTAAAACATCCGCTTCAGCACTCGTTGCCTTTCTTGACAAGCTCGCAGACTGGTCTTTTCCATTCTCCAGAATATACGAAATATTTGAAGTAAGTAGGCCATCTCTAAGAGCTTCCCATAAAGCAGGATTCTTATTTGGATCCGATGGAAAATACATGACTAATTACCTCCGAATGGATTCGAATTGTATGCACCACCATATGGACGTTGGTAGTAATTTTCAATAGTACGATTGCGCTCGGAAAGATAGTTTTCAATAAGCGTACGTCGCGCCCCTTGGTCACCGATGCGCCGCGCAAAACCAATTTCGCCCAAATATTGGCGACGCTCTGTAGCAATAATTAGCTCGGGGTTCTTGAAATACTCAACACATCTTGGAAAGCCAAGGGCTTGATGGTCTAAAAAATGCCCATACTCATGTCTTAGCGCAGAAATAGAAAACTCACTGGGGAGCAAAATTTCATTTCCAATTGCACCACCACTCGGATTGCATTATGCGTAGTCTGACACGTTAATTTGCAGGTAGCTCTCTGACACCTCACGCAGACAGAATATTGCAATGGCCGCGCAAGGAAAAAATCATGATCGGATTAAATAATTGGCCTAGTCAAACCGAACTTCAGGAAATAAAAAAACCCCGGCACCACCACATGGCCGGGGCTTCCCAATTCCTGCCGCATCAAACGTGGTCTAATACATTAAATCTACTCACCATACTGCCCCGATTACAACTAAACGCTTGACCGGCAAGACGGTATCTCTAAATTCTAAATTTCAAATGGACCTACTTCCCCTTTGCTGCAAGTTCCTTCATAAATGCACGCATGCTCTTCATAGCAAACTCGTTTTCACCATACAGACAGTAATGCTGCTGATCTATTGGGCAAATAAGACCAGATATGGGGTGCCCCGGCTGCACTCCTGCAGGGATGGACTGAAGTACTGCAGAGCACACAGGGCAGACTACACGTAGGCCTTCCTCATACTTCCGAAGCGGCTCGGCTCCCGATAGGGAACCTGCATTGACTGTTTCTTGCATCTTTAACCTCCGAACGGAATCTTCCCACTGGGCAGGTGAGGATACAGTTCCTGCACCCTATCCAATATTAATTGGCGTTCAATCAAACTAGGCCTACGGCTTTCACTGAAGAGAAATTCATTCCGAAACGCCAGATATTCCTCATACTGCGTAGTCGGTAAGATCTTACTCCTAAACGCGCGATTCTGATGAACGGCCTCATGCACAACAGTAGAGGCTGCCTCTTTCGCCGACGTGTGCCTCAGCATATTCACCGTAACAGTGTTGTTGTAAGGATTGAAGAGCCCCATCTCGTGCATCTGCGGATCATTTACAAAACGCACTTCAGTTCCTTGAGCCTGTAGGCGAGCATAGGAGGCGCGCCCAACACCGTTCTCCGAGAGAATTAAACCAGCTTCCTTACTGAATGCTCTGTCCACAACATTGAGGGAGGTATCAAACGACAGCTTGGCACCTGTGCCAGTGGTATTTCCAGCACTGAGAACTCTGGTTGAAGTAGCACTTATATTCGAACCGCTTAGACCCACCACAGGGGCTTTCGTCAACCCGATCCCAAATACAGTCGAACCCGCTTCGCCCAATGATTTTAATCCATAGAGCACAGCCTGCCCGTAATTGCCTTTCTGCCAATTGCTGGACATGCTGTCCACGCTACCCGCTCCGCTCAGGGAGGACCAAAGCGCTTTCGTCCCTCCCCAGAACTCCCGCGCGGCATCGCCAGCAGTCACTCCAAAGCTGGGACTTGGGCCTTCCATCACGCCCAAATGGCCTCCATTGAATCCCCGGCCGAAATCATCCAGGAAGCTGGACGAAATCCCTGCTCCCGAATACTTCCGCTGCTCCCATGGAGCTCCCTCCAGGCCAACCGGCGTGCCTGGACTGAACAGCAAACCTCGCGGGGTGCCTTCGAACTCCCACGTATCATCCGAGTACGCCGTCGTTCCCGGCATGGTGACGATATCTTCATCACCACTCTTGGGTCCTTGCTTGACCAACATCGCCGGCCCCGCAACTAGCGTCCCACTATCGGACGACCCACTCCTCTCATCTCTGGCCCTTCCAAATTCGGCCACCAGGGCGTCGTACATCGCGTCGTTTGACTGCCGCGGCCCAGCAACCTTGGGAAGATCTTGTGAACCAGCCTCTCTTGCCCACGCAGGAAGATCTTTTTCGTCCACACGAATTCCGCGTAGCTGAACACTATCCGATCCGGACCCAAAAGTTTGCGCAGCGAGTCTCTCCACCACCGAATTCCCCAGCGCATTCCCAAACGCGTCAGTGGCAATCTGCAAGTAGTTCGCCTTGCCGCCCGACAACACCGATGCAGCAACGCCGCCCGCTGCGCCCGCCACAAAGCCACGCGCCAATCTTTCACTGAAATCCGACGCGTTCGGGAACACTTGCGCTCCCACTGCCGAACCGACACCGGCGCCGATGCCGGCGGCCGCTACGTTCGTCCAGTTGAACTTGGACTGCAACCCGGTCGCCATCGCGATGCCCTGGCTCATGGTGGAACTCACGGTCGCGCGCAACGCCATATCCACCGCGGTGGAACCAGTGGTGAATCCTGTCGCTGCACCTCTCGCTGCGGCATCCACCAAGGCCTGATTTCCACTCAGGAAATTCGCGCCGTTGAATGCAGCGCCGACCCCTGCGGTCACACCCGCGCCTAACGCGCTGGTTGCGACTCCCTTCCACGAGAACTTGGACTGCACGCCGATCGCCATGCCTACGCCTTGGCTCACGATGCTTCCCACCGCGCCAGCGGCCAAACCGATCCCTACAGCCGCCAATCCAGACACCGCCGAGGCACCGGTAAGGACGGCAGCGCCTGCCGCCATCGTGGCCCCAAAGCCCGTAGCCGCGCCGGCCGCCACAGGCGCCAGCGCCCCGGCCGTAAAGACCGTCGCTACCACCGCCACCACCGCAACGATGATCATCCCGATCCCGCCGCACCCGCCACCGCCACCGCTATCCGGTTTCGGCACCGGCATCGTCGGCTGCGTATCCCCGATCAACTTACCCGGGTCATACGGCTTGAACGACTTGTAGTCGTTGTGGTTCCCAGACACCCGATTCGGAATCGTGACCGTGGCCCCGACCCGCAGATCGCGGTCGCTGGCCAGGCCATTGGCTTCGGCCACCAGGTACCACAACCGGCTATCTCCATACGCCTGCTGCGCAATGCTTTGCAGCGTATCCCCCGCCTGAATCCGATAAGACCCCGGGCTGGCCGACGGGTTGCCCCCATCAATTGGCCGGAAACTCGGCGAGAAGTCATCCGCGCCTGCGGCCGGGCCGGTCGTGCCCAGCAGTTCGCCGTTGACCACCAGCGACCGGATCGTCTGGCCGTTCTGCACCCGCTGCAAAATCTTGCCGCTGGCGTCGTTGACCAGGGTCTGGTTCTTGCTGGCGTCCTTGGTGTCGACCACGCCAATCAAATTACCGTTGACGTCGTACTGGTAGGTCGTCTGGCCCGGATCCAGCGCGGTGCTGGTGCCGGACAGCGTCTTCTCGCGGTAGCCCTCGAAGCGGTCGTGGGCGTAGGTGTATGTGTTGGTGTACGGCGAGCCGTCGTACACATCCATGCGGTACTGCGTGACGTTGCCGGCCTGGTCGTAGCCGGAATACGTGGTGGCGTAGCCGCCCGACAAGCCGGCATCGGTCATCTTGAGCACCCGCGCCGAGTACAAGCGTCCGGCGCCGTCGTAGACGTTGCGGCGCTGTTCGCCCGCCAGCCCCGACCGATCAAAGAACGCCTTGCCCAATGAGCCGTCGATGCCGCTGAGCACCACGCGGTCGGCGCCGTCGTAGTAGCGCGCATCCAGCAGCAGCCCGTCGCGCCGCAGCGTGGTCAGGCGGTTGATGGCGTCGTAGGTGTACCTTTCCGTGGTGAAGCCCGCTGCCGTGCCGCCGTCGGCGTAGATG
>NZ_AYMF01000038.1:0-190967 GCF_000633435.1 Achromobacter sp. DH1f
CCCTTGAGCACCACGTCGGCGCCATCGATCAGCACCTTGACCGAGGCGCCGTTCATGTTGACCTGGTTTTCGGCGCGGGTGTAGATCACCGCCGATACCGGTGTCTGTCCGGGGTCAGGCAGGACCGCCGTGGAGGCCGTGGCCGCCGGCGCAGTGTCGACGGCCACGGCCGGATTGGCCGCAGCGGCCGGGGCCGGTGCGACGGTTGCGGGTTCGGTCGGGGTAGCGCCAGGAGTGGGCGTAGTCATGAAGGTTCCAGCAAAGAAAGTTGACAGTGGCGCGGCTCAGTGGCCGCCGGGTTCGGACAATGCGGTTTCCGCCGCCTGGTAGAGGGGTTTGGCCAGATAGGCCAGCAGCGTGCGCTGGCCGGCCTCGAGGAAGGCTTCCACGCTCATGCCGGGGCGCACGCGCTGCGTGTTCAGGCCAGCGTCCACCGACAGCGACACCACGTAGTAGCGGTCGCCGTTGGGTTCGCTGATGGCGTCGGGGCTGATCACGGTGACACGGGCGGGCAGCGCCCTGCCCGCGCCCGACAGCGCACTGATCCGCACGCGGCCGGCCATACCGACCCAGATGTGGTCGCGGTCTTCGGGCTTGACCCGGATTTCGGCGATCAACGGCACATCGGTGGGAGACAGTTCGAGCAGCTCACCGCCGGGCTTGATCACCATCCCTTCGTGCGGCGCGATGACACGGTGCACCTGACTATCGCCGGGTGCCAGGATGCGGGCGGCGTCTTTACGCCCCGTGTTGGCCTGCGCCTCGGCGCCCAGGCGGGACAGTTGCATTTGCGCTTCGTTCAAGTCCTGGCGCGCACGCGACAGAAAGTCGGCGCGCACCTGACCCAACCGGGATTCGGCTTCCTGGCGTTCGGCCTGCACCCGCGGCAGACGCGCGCGGGCCTGGTTCAGCGAGGAGCGAATCCGTTGCAGGTCGGCGCGCTTTTGCAGCAGCACGCCTTCGGCGGCAGCGCCTGACTTGATCATGGGCTCGATCATGCGTACCTGCTGTTCCTGCAATGCGGCTTCTTTTTGCAGATCGGCGGCCTGGCTCTTGAGTTCCTGGGATTCGGCCTCGCGCTGCGACATCTGCGCGGCCAGCACGGATTCGGACTGTTCTTGCGCGGCATTGCGCAGCCGATGGGTTTCCAGTTCGCTGGCGTAGGCCTCGCCGAGCGACGCCGCGGTGACATCCGCCGCCGGGACCAGGTCGGCGGGCACGGCCGACGGCATCGGCTCGCCGGCTACCTCGCGCTGCAGGCGGTATTCCTTGGCCAGGAGCGCGGCGCGGGTCACGGCGCTCTTGGCGTAGGCCTCGTCCACGTTGGAATTTTCGACTTCGGCCAGCAGCGTGCCGGCGGTCACCATATCGCCTTCCTTGACGGCCATGCGACGGATGACGCCGCCCTCTTGGGCCTGGATCAGGATGTTGTGCCGTTCGACCCGTACCACGCCGTTGCCGCGCACGTAGACTTCCAGCGGAAAGGCGGCCGCCCAGACCAGGAAGACCAGCATGCCCAGTGCGACCAGGCCTGTCACCGTGCGCGGCAGCAGACGGCGCAGGCGCAGGCCCACGGACGTCGGCAGGCGACCGCCTGTGGCGGGCCGAGGCGCATCGGGTTTCATTGACGCCCCACCGACAGCTGGATCTCGCCCGCGGTCTGCAGGCCGGCATCCAGCTGGTTGGCAATGAACAGCTTGTGCTCGTCGACTTGCAGCTCGGTGGCCACCTGCTTGATCTGCAGCACCCGCGCGAACTGGGTGGACAGGCGCCGGCTGACATCGCCCTCGGCCGCCGGGATGCGCGCCGAGATCGACAGCCCCGACTCGGCAATGCCCGCCAGGTTGGCCTGCAGCCAGGCGCGGGCCTCGTTGGTCTGGCCCGCCTGCAGGGGCGCATCGGCCGTGGCGAACGTCAGCGTCAAACCGCCGGGGCGCACTGCCGTCTTGCTGGCCATGGAGGCCGCGACGCTGACTTTCAGGCCTTCCTGCATGCGGGCAATGCTGGCCACCATCTGGAACAGCAGCGTCAGCAACAGAAAGACCATCAGCAGCACAGTCATCAGGTCGACATAGGCGGGCCAGAAATGGCCCGAGGATTTGGAACTGCTCATGGTTGGATGTCCTGGTGTTGCGGGGAGCCGGATCGGGTGGTCTGGGCGACCAGCCCCAGGGTGTCCAGGCCGTCGCTCATGCGGCCCGCCACATGGAACAGGCCCAACACCGAAAGAATGTGGTTGCTATAGGCATCGACGTTGTCCACGCGTTGCGTGAAGTAGTCGTTCTGGGCCGAGATCAGGTCGTTCAGGCTGCGGCTGCCCAGACGGAATTCTTCGAGATACAGCGACCTGGTGCGGGCGGCCTCTTCCTGGCCACTGGTGCTGAGCTGCCATTGTTCGTAGGTGGTGTTGACATCGAACACCAGCCGGTCGGCGGCGTCGCGCAGCTCGCGGCGGGTGGATTCGAACTTGGCGCGGGCTTCGCGCTGCGCGGCGCCGGCTTCGTCGATGCGGGCGCTTTTCAGGCCGCCATCGAAGATATCCAGCGTGACCTGCGCGTAGACGTTGGTGCCCAGGCCACGGGCCTGGTCCTCGAAGGGCTTCTTGTACGAGGCGATCAGGTCGACCTTGGGGTAGCGGTCGGCGCGGGCGCGGTCGACGCCGGCGTCGGCGCCCTGCAACTGGGCCCGCAGCGACTGCAGCGAATAGTTACCCTCGACCGACGCGGCCAGGACATCGGTGGCGACGTCGATCGTGTCCAGCTTCAGGGCCAGGGGTTCGCTCTGGATGGTTTCGCCGGTCAGCGCGCGCAGCGACTGCTGCGCCTGGTCGAAATTCTTGATGATGGTCTTCTGGCGGTTCTGGGCGTTGGTCAGTGCCAGCCGGCTGCGGATCAACTCGGACTGCGGCGACAGACCGCCGCGCACCCGTTCTTCCATCAGGGACGCCAGTCGCCGAAGTTCAGTGGTGTGTTCGTTGGCGATGCGCTGCATGCGTCGATAGCGCTCGCTGTCGACGTAGGCCCGCACGGTATCGAATTGCAGGTCGGCGGTTTCCTGGCGGTAGGCGAATTCATTGCCTTGCTTGCCGAATTCGTTGCGGGCCAGGTCGGCGGCGCGGCGGCCGAAGTCCAGCGCCGTGTATTGCAGGCTGAGTTGCGCCTGCCCGTATTCGTCGTTAGTGCGCCGGTAGCCCGTATAGCGGCGGTCGATGGCGTCGTCGGTCTTGGCCAGCGCTTGCAGTTTCGGGTAGTAGGCGGCCCGCGCCGAGGCGATGCCGGCCTGCGCGGCGTCGACCCGCGCCGACGCCATGGTCAGGCGCATCGAGTAGCCCTGCGCCAGGGCCAGCGCCTCGGCGATGGTCACCGGGCGCCCGGCCGGGGCCGCGGCGCTGGACGGCCGCGTGGGCGGCGGTGCCACCGGGGACGCCGCGGCGGGCGTCAATGAGATGGCGGGCGGCGCAGCGGATGCCGGTGCGGCTTGACCGGCGCCCTGTGCGGGCAGCACTGCACCCAGCCACAACGGCAGTGCCAGCGAAAGCGGGACAATAGCCTTCATGGCGTCAGGCCTCCGTCGTCTGGACGGCGGTCTGACGCAGCGTCACGGCATCGCCGGAGGTCGGCTCGGCCATCGACTGCTGCGTCGCCAGCGTCGACACACGGCGCACCAGTTCCAGCGACGCATCCTGCTGCGCCACCACGCTCTGGGTCATCAGGTCCAGTTGTGCGACGCCGCGGCCGATGGCCTGGTCGATGGCGTCAAGCTTGCGTTGCGTGCCATCGGCGGACTGTGCCAGCGAGCCCAGCGTCTGGGCCAGGCCGCGCACGGCGCCGCCCACCGCGACACGGTTCTCGTCCAACGAGCCTGCCGCGCGGGCCATGCCCGCCGCCATGCTGCGCAACGCGTCTTTCATGCCGCCGTGGGCCTGAAGCTGGGTTTCGCCCTGGGATGCCAATATGCCGAGTTGCGTCCGCAGCTCGAGCAGGTGGCGGGAAGTCTCGCGCGCCGTATTGAGCATATCGGCCTGATGCGCGCTTTGTTCCTTGGCGGCCACGCAGAGCACTGAGAAACCTTCGAGCACCGTCTGGTCGCGCTCAAACGCCTGGTCGCGCATCGAACGCAGGATTTCCAGGGCTTCGCCAGCGCCGTTCCAGCGCACCGTCAGCGGCGCGCCGGCCGAGCCACCGTGGTCGGGTTGGGACGGCAGGTCCGCGGTATGTGCGGGATCGCGGTCGTTGGCTTCCCGCTGCTGCGACCAGGCGTTGATCCGCTGCACCAGGTTGTCGTTGGCATCGGCCATGAACTGCGCCACCGCGCCCATCAGCAGCGAGCCCAGCAGGCCCATCAGCGAGGCCGAAAAGGCCGATGCCATGCCCGACAGCGGAACCGAAAGGCTTTCGAGCATGGCCTGCACGCCGCCATCACCGTTGAGCGACTTGAGCACTTCACCGATGCTGCTCATGGTGGCCATCAGGCCGATGAAAGTGCCCAGCAGCCCCAGCCCGATGAGCAGGCCGGCCAGGTATTCAGCCAGCCGCGCGCGCAAGCCCAGCAGTTCCTCGAAGGAATGGATGACGTGATTGCGGCGCAGGACGTTGTCGCTGCCCAGCTCGTGTTCGAGACGGCCGTTGAAGAACGCCATGACGCCTTTGAGCCGCTGCGTGTCGTGCCAGGCCGTCTGCTGGGATTCCAGGCGCAGCCATTGGCGCTGCCCCGTCCAGAGACCGACGGCGCAATACAGCGTATACAGCAAGCCCACCGCGAACAGGCCGATGATGGCGCTGTTGGCTGTCGGATTATGGTGCCAGGTTTCAGCGATGCCTTGCGAAAACCAGATGGCCGAGCCGACGGATGCGCCGAACAGCAGGGTCATGATGATGATGGGACGACGAATTCGCATGATGAGTCAGAGGGTTAGGATGTTGGCCGAGACGTATCCATCGGCAATAGCTCGTCCGCTCCGGTCAGCGACATGGCACGATGACGGAGAGCACACTCTGTTGAGCCTGTGGAATGGCCGGCGCCAGCGGCGCGACCTGAGAGGTTTCAAGAGTAGCAACGGCGCTGCGGCCCGACTGTAGGAAAATTCCTATAGGGGTTGAGCTTTCGTCCGACGCCTGCGGCGCCCGAGCCCGACGGCCGCTTGAATACAATGGCGCCTGCCGGCGGCGTCGCCGTGCCTGTCCCGAGGTTCAAGCCTGTCGTGTCCCCCCTGCGAATCAATCTGCGCGGCCTGGTGCTCGCGCTTACGGTGTTCAGCGCCCTTGCGGCCACCGCCAACGCCCTGTATGCCAGTTACCGCCTGCAACGCGAACAGCTCATCGCCAACACCCTGGAGTCGAACCGGGTGTATGCCGCCAAGCTGGCCGAAAGCGCCGGCTATTTCCTGAAGGCGGCCCAACGCCAGTTGACCTACAGCGCCCGCCAGATTGCCGAGCATATGGATGCGCCCGACCTGCTGGCGGCCGAAGTGCTGCGGGTGCAGGAACAAAGCGACAACTTCAACTCGGTCGGCGTGGTGGGCGCCGATGGCCTGATCCTGGCCACCACGCAGAATTTCCGCAATTTCCTGGGCACGCGCGTAGACAGCCCCGGCAGCCGGGCCGCGCTGGCCGCGCGCCAGCCGATGATCAGCAAGCCCTATGTATCGATCGCCGGCAACCTGCTGATCAACCTGTCGCACCCGGTGTTCTCGGTCGACGGCCGCTACCTGGGCTACCTGGCCGGTACCCTGCACCTGCGCAAGGACAGCGCCCTGGAAGACCTGCTGGGCAAGCACCACTACACCGACGGCTCTTATCTCTATGTCGTGGATGCCGATGGCCGCTTGATCTACCACACAGATCCCCACCGGATCGGCGAGCGCGTCACCGGCAACGCGGTGATCGATGCCGTCGTGGCGGGCCACGCCGGGGCGCAACGGGTCATCAATTCCAAGGGCGTGGACATGCTGGCCGGCTATGCGCCGGTGCCCGCCAGCGGCTGGGGCGTGGTGGCGCAGCGCCCGGCCGTAGCCACGCTGGAACCCATCCACGACCTGGTCTGGGCCCTGGTGGGCTATGCCGCGCCGCTGGCGCTGGTGTTCCTGATGGCGATCTGGTGGTGTGCGCGGCAGATCTCGCTGCCGCTGTCGCAGCTGGCCACCAATGTCGAACACCACGACGTGGCCGTGGCCATGCAACGGGTGAAATCGGTGAAGGCCTGGTATTTCGAGGCCGAACGCTTGAAGCGCGCGGTGATCTGGAGCTTCACCAGCCTGCAGGAAAAGATCGGCAAGCTGAACCTGGCCAGCATCACCGACCCGCTGACCGGCCTGCGCAACCGCCGCGGCACGCAGGACGCGGTGGACCACCTGCAGGCGTCGACCACGCCGTTTGCGGTGGTGGCGCTGGACATCGACCACTTCAAGCGGGTCAACGACACCTACGGCCACACGATCGGCGACCAGGTGATCCAGGGCGTCGCGCAACTGATGCGGGACTGTTCGCGGCCCAGCGACATCCTGTGCCGCAACGGCGGCGAGGAATTCCTGATCCTGCTGCCCGGGGTGGCGCCGACCGAAGCGGCCATCGTGGCCGAGCGGCTGCGCGGCCGCATCGCGGCGCGCGACATCAGCCAGGTAGGCGGCATCACGGTGTCGGCCGGCGTGGCGCAGTGGCCGGCGGCGGGGCCGGACGTGGCCCAGGCGTTCCATGCGGCCGACGCCGCGCTGTATGCCGCCAAGCAGCAAGGGCGCAATCGGGTGGTGCTGCACGGGACGCCGTGAGGCGTGCCGTAAGGGACGCCATAAGGCATGCCGTGGGCCCCTTCCTGAAGGGTGCCGTCGCCTGCGCTTTCCGCGAGGCCGCCCGCGGCCCCTAGTGGCCGGTCAATGCCCTGAAATGGCTGGCGATGGCCGCCGCGAGCAGGCCGCCGATGACCGACACGTGTTCCAGTGCGAAGAACAGCGCCAGCTTGGCCTGCGGCGGGGGCAGGCGCCAGAAGGCGTGCACGAGCACGATCGTGAGCAGCAGGAACACGCCCAGCGCCGCCGCGGCCAGCCACAGCGCGCGGTCGGCCAGGATCAGCACGGACCCGGCCAGCATCAGCGCCGCCACCGCGATGTTGATGAGGATGGCCGGCTCGAGCCCGGCCGCGCGCATTTCTGCCACCCCGCCCCGAAAATCGATCACCTTGGCGGCGCCCGAAGCAATGAACACCACCGCCAGGCACAGCCGGGCGATGAACCAGAGCCCGCTGCTTTGAAGAAGGGGATCGATGTATTGCGCGATGAACGACGGGGTCTGCATGAGTCCTGATCCTGGGGGCCGCGGCCCGACGGGCGGCGCGGTGAGGCTGATTTGCCAAATTCGGCGCGACGGACTATAAGACCTCAAGCTAACTTGAGGTCAACACCCATGGCAGGCGACAAGCCGATCGACACGGCGCGACTCATGACGGTGGGCGAAGTGGCCCGGCGCAGCGGGGTGGCGGTGTCCACCCTGCACTTCTACGAATCCAAAGGCCTGATTCAGAGCACCCGCAGCGGCGGCAACCAGCGGCGCTACCCGGTCATCGTGCTGCGCTACATCGCCATCATCAAGGTGGCGCAGCGCACGGGCATTCCGCTGGAGGAAATCCGCGAGGCCATGGCCCGCTTTCCGCAAGACGGCAACAAGCTCACCCCGGCGCAATGGAACGAGCTGTCGTCGCAATGGCGCGAAAACCTGGACGAACGCATCCGCAAGCTGACCCGGCTGCGCGATGAGCTGGACAGCTGCATCGGCTGCGGCTGCCTGTCGCTGCAGGACTGTCCGCTGCGCAATCCCGACGACGTGCTGGGCCGCGACGGGCCTGGGGCGCGGATATTGGATCGGCCGTGAGGTCGCGGCCGGCCATGAGGTCGACCGACGATCCGGCCCGCCGGGACGCATTCCGGCAATGATCCGCATTGATTTCAATTCCTTGCGCAACGGGTTGTATTCGATTGACATAGTGTTGCGCGACGGCTCGGGATAATCGCAATTGTCCGGCCAAGTCGGGCCTGCCGGCCCTGCAATTACAGTATCCTGCGCGCAGAGAAACATCGCATCAGGCCGGCCCACCCGTATATGTTGCGCAGTAGATTTTCGATCAAGTCCCTGGAACGCTATTTCTTGATCCTGGCGGCGGGGGTGGTGTTGCCGATGTCGGTGTTGACCGGGATTCTGCTGCTACAGAGCCGCGCCGCTTATGTCGCCACGAGCGATGCGCAACGCGCCTTCAGCATCGTGCGCGCCACGGTGAGCGCCATGGAAAAGGTCTCGGCCGAACGCGGCCCGATGAATGCGGCGCTGGGTGCCCCCTGTCCCGTGGCTCAGCCCCTGCTCGATTCGCTGCAGGCCGCCCGCGACCGCAGCGACGCCAGCATCGCCCGGCTGCTGGCCTTGTACCGCGCGCCGCTCAGCCCGAACAGCGCCAAGGAATTCACCAATGTCCAGCGCATCCGCTACGCCCTGATCCAGGCGCGTGCGCAGGCCGACGCCCTGATCGCCGCGCCGCGCGACACGGTGTCGGGCTACAGCGTCCTGATGGCGGTCAATGGCATGGTCGCGCTGGTGCCCGAGCTGCAGGCCGCCATGGCCGACAGCGTGGGGGTCGTCATGCAGAACGAAGCCGACGCCCCCAGCCTGCTTGCCCTGGCGTTGCTGGCCAGCGAGCTGCGCGAACAGGCGGGCCTGTTCGGATCGACCTTCACGCCCGCGCTGGCCAAGCACCGCCAGCTGACCGAGGCCGACGAATACCGCATGGAACGGGTGCTGGGGCGCATCGACCAGCTGCACGCGCTGCTCGAAGCGCGCATCGCCACGCGCCCCGACCTGCGCGCGTCGCTGGCCTACATGGACATGCAGCGGCTGTATTTCGGCGAAGGCATGCGCTACCTGGAAGAAATCCGCGACGCGGCGGCGTTGCAGCCGGGCGGCGCCGAGATCACCACGGGCGAACTGGCCCGCACCTACGTGCCGCTGATGGCGTCCATCACGCAGTTTCGCGACCAGATGCTGGACAGCATCGAGCGCAGCATGCAGCAGCACCGCGGCGAGGCCATCCGCCTGCTGGCCATCACGCTGGTGGCGGCTACCATGCTGGCCGCCGCGCTGATGCTGTCGCTGGGGCAATTCCGGCGCCGCGTGATCCGGCCGTTCGTGCAGGCCACCCGCATCATCGGCGCCATCGCCAACGGGGCCGCCACGTCGTCCATTCCCGTGGGCCAGTACCGCGGCGAGGTCGACGGCATGTTCAAGGCGCTGCGCGTGCTGGAGGACAACGCGTCGGCACGCCAGCGGCTGGAACGCGAGCGCGACCGGCTGATCGTCGACCTGGCCGTCATGGCCGAAACCGATTTCCTGACCGGTCTCCTGAACCGCCGCGCCTTCGAGGGCCGCCTGGAACAGGCGCTGGACAGCTGGAGCGGTTCGGATGCCGTGCTGGCGTTCATCCTGTTCGACATCGACGATTTCAAGGGCATCAACGATACCTATGGCCATGCCAGCGGCGACCAGGCCTTGAAGGTCGTCGCGGACCTGTGCCGCCAGACCTGGCGCCAGACAGACGTGGTGGCGCGCGTGGGCGGCGAAGAATTCGCGGTGCTCTGTCATACCGGTACGGCGGACCAGGCGGTGCAGGCCGCCGAACGCATGCGCACGCGCATCGCCGCCGCTCGGGTGCCGGCCGAGAACGGCACGACCTTTGCGCTGACTGCCAGTTTCGGCGTGGCGTATGCCTCGTGGGGCAATGCCGGCGCGGCCGATTCGCTGTTCCGCCATGCCGACGAACTGCTGTACCGCGCCAAGATGGCGGGCAAGAACCGCGTGGTGCCGGGCGAATCAGACTGATTCCGGATGGCAGGAACGCCTGCGCTTCCTACAATCCAGTCATTGCCTTTTCTTTTGTTTTCGTCGGTTCACGGCTTTCTTTCACCGCGCGTTTTCACCGCGCTTCGCTTTTCGCTCTTCTCATCGCCTTGCCTTATCGCGGCGGCCTGCCAGACATGCCGCCAGGGACTCCTTTTGCCTGACGCAACGCAACCTTCCCAGGACACCATGCCCCTTTGCCCTGCTTTGCTCCCGCTTCGCACCAAGCCGGTTCTTGCGCTGGTCGCGCTGTGCCTGGCCGGCGCCGCCCACGGCGCGTCCAGCGATCTCACCCTGTACGGCATCATCGACCTGGGCATCGCCTACGAACGCCTGGATGGACAATCGCGCCTGGCCCAGCGCAGCGGCGGCCAGACGCTGTCTTACTGGGGGCTGCGCGGCGCCGAAGACCTGGGCAACGGCTACCGGGCGTTCTTCCAGCTGGAAAGCGGCTTTCACGGCACCGACGGATCGCAGATGCAAGAACGGCCTTTCGGTCGCTGGGCCTACCTGGGCGTAGCCGGGCCCATCGGCGAACTACGGCTGGGCCGCCTCTGGACGCTGGGCAACAGCTGGGGCAACAAGGGCACGCCGTTCGGCAACAGCTGGAGCGGCGCAGCCGGCGCCACCACGCTGGGCTACAACGATGGCGATTTCGGCGCGGCCGGTCGCAGCAACAACACCGTGATGTACCTGTCGCCCACCGTGAACGGCTGGCAGGCCGGCGTGGGCTACAGCTTCGAGGCGCACGACAGCGCCCAATTTGCCACGGCCAGGCACGACCGCGTCCTGACCAGCGGCATCCGCTATCAACACGGGCCGCTGGCCGCCGCCTTGACCTACGAACGGCTCAATGCCGGCCCCGGCATCACCCCTCAGGCCAACGCTTCGTCGGCCAACGCGCCGCGCAAGCGCAATGCCAGCAACATGCAGGTGGTTGCCGCGTATGAGCTGGAATGGGTCACGGTGCACGGTGGCTACGGGTTGCTGCGGCACCCCAATGTCGGGCCGTCGGCGGGCTACGGCCGCGTGCAGACGTATCTGGGCGGCGTCGGCGTGCCCGTGTCCGGCCGTGGCAAGGTATTGGCCTCGTACCAGCGCGCCACGCGGTCGAGCATCCAGGGCTGGGCCATGGGCTATCAACACGATCTGTCCAAGCGCACCAATCTGTATGCGCTGGTCGACCGCATCGACCGCCGCGATAGCCACCTGCTGCAGACCATGGCGGGCATCAAGCACGCGTTTTGAGCGGCGGCGTGCAATGCGCGCGCCGCTGAAATGAAAACCGCCGCCGGCATGATGGCATGCGGGCGGCGGTCGGTAGGGTCGGTCGAAGCGGGGTACGGCTGCGCTTGACCGCGATCGGATTACGCAGGCGCGTGGGCAGCGCGCTTGTCTTCGGACGGCTCGGTGTCGGCCGGGCGGGGGATGATTTCAGGGTCCGGGCGCGTATCAGGCGCCTTCCAGTTCAGCGGCGGAATCTCGATGCGCGATTTCTTGCTGATCAATTGGGACATGTGCGTACTCCTGTTTGCGGTGTCGGCCTGCCCTGCGCAGGCACACAACACGGGTATCCAGCGCGCCCGGGATGCGTAGGGATGCAGAGGGGCATCAGGAACGGGCGCCAGGGCGTGGCCCTGGGGACTGCACTCGTAGCGGAAATGCGTGCGGTGTCTTCGGCGGCTTGGAAACAGCGGCCCGAAGGCGATTGTTTGGGGTTGCCTGGAGACTTGCCAGAAGACTTGCAAGCACCAGACTTTCAATCACCACCGATAACTACGAGATCAAAGTAGTTTACTACAAATTAAAAGAAAAAGCCAGAAAATGGTCACGAGTTGCCCACACAGCCAGTCCAAGACATACCCGAGCGAAAAGTTGCACGAGCTGTCGACAAACGGGAAAATCGCCACCTTGGGCCGCGCTGTCCGTGGCGGCAGACTATAGGAGTGAACGACGTGCGCAACCCCGTTCTCGCGGCAATACCGACCGGCATCATGAAAGGCCGGGGCCGGCAAAGCGCCAAAGGCAAACACGCGATCCTGCATGGTGTCGTTTGCGCGGTCCTCGCCAGCGCGCCTTTCCTGCAGATCGAATCCGCCCATGCCGCCGGTTTCGACTGCAAGGCCGCGAAAACCCATGTCGAACAGTTGATCTGCGGCGAACCCTCGCTGTCCAAGCTGGACGATCAGGTCAAGGACCTCTACGACCGGATTCAAGCCGAAACCGCTGGCCGTGACGGTGAAACCGGCGAATGGCGCGATCCTGTCGCGAAAGAGCAGACGCAATGGCGCACCACCGTGCGCGACCGTTGCCCGGACGCCGCCTGCTTGAAATCCGCCTACGTGGACCGCATCGCTGCCATGAAGAAGAACTGGGCGGAAGCGCTGGCGGATTGACGACAGAGATTGACAGCGGAGAATGACCGTTCTACTCTGCACCATCCTTTGCAGAACGATCATTCTCCATGGCTCGCCCCGCTTCCTCACGCGCCTCTCGCTCCCCTGCCCTGGCCGCTGCATCGCTGCCCCCGGCAGACACCCGCCAGCGCCTGCTGCAAGCCACCGAATACCTGGTGTATTCGGGCGGCATCCACGCCACCGGCATCGACCTGATCGTCAAGACCTCCGGCGTGGCGCGCAAGAGCCTGTACCAGCTGTATCCGAACAAGGATGCGTTGGTGGCGGCGGCGCTGGAAGCGCGCGATGCGCGCTGGATGCAATGGTTCATCGACGCGACGTCGACCGCGCCCACGCCGCATGCGCGGCTGCTGTCCATGTTCGATGCCTTGCGCGAGTGGTTTGCCTCTGACGGCTTTCGGGGCTGCGCTTTCTTGAACGCCGCGGGCGAGATCGGTGACGACGCCAGCCCGATCCTGGCGGTATCGCGTGAACACAAGGCGCGCTTGCTGGCCTATGTGCGCGACCTGACGCACGCGGCGGCGCTGCCGGCCCCCGACGACACGGCCTTGCAATGGTTGGTGCTGCTGGACGGCGCCATCGCGGTGGCGCTGGTGTCGCGCGATCCGTCCATTGCCGACAACGCGCGGCGCGCGGCCCAGGCCGTGTTGAAGGCGTCCGGCGGGCATGTCGATGACGCCCATCCCCCAAGCTGATGGCCGGCCGCCCGGCTTCCTCTTCCCTGCCCCCCACCCATGAGGTCACTGCGATGACATCCGTTTCCGCCAACCGTCCCCCGCTTCCTCCCTTTACCCGCGACAGCGCGATCCAGAAAGTGCGCCTGGCCGAAGACGGCTGGAACAGCCGCGATCCGGACAAGGTCGCGCTGGCCTACAGCCTGGATACGCAGTGGCGCAACCGCGCAGAATTCGTCAAGAACCGCGAGGAGGCGCGCGCCTTCCTGGCCCGCAAATGGGCCAAGGAACTGGATTACCGCCTGATCAAGGAACTGTGGGCGTTCACCGACAACCGCATTGCGGTGCGCTACGCCTACGAATGGCACGACGATTCCGGCAACTGGTTCCGGTCGTACGGCAACGAGAACTGGGAATTCGGCGAAGACGGGCTGATGATTCAGCGCTACGCGTGCATCAATGACCTGCCCATCAAAGAGGCCGACCGCAAGTTCCGTTGGTCGCTGGGCCGCCGGCCGGATGACCATCCTGGCCTGTCGGCGCTGGGCCTGTAAGGGCCAACGCCCGCGCATTACGGCGCGGGCACCCACTTGATGCCTTCGCCGTCGCCGCCTGCCGGTACCGGCAGGGGCAACCTGACCTGGCGGCCGCCGTGCTCGACAATCAACGCCTGGCCATCGATGCCGATGAGGCGAGCCGAGCGGGTCAGGCGGTCGCCGATGGCATAGGCCTGCGGCGGGCCGCCATTGACCGACAGCACGGCGGCGCCCTGCCCGCCGCCCGCCAAGGCGCCCGCCACCTGCACATCCAGCTTGGCCGGGCCGGGGGACAACCACGCGGCCACGCTGGCCGTGCCCGGGTCGTCCGGCGCTCGGGTCGCCACGGGTGCGGCCGGCGCCGGCAGGACGGGCTCGCTCAGGCGCCAGCCCCACCAGCCCAACCCCGACACCAGCGCCAGGGCGCCCACCAGGCTGACAAGGCGTGGCCACGACGGTTGGGCGCTACGGTCAAAGCGGACGTTCATCATCATTTCTCCCTGTTCCTTCAATGCAGCAAGAACACCCGCCGATAGCGCAGCGGCGTCTGCCCCAGCACGCCGCGCGAGATCACCAGTTCCAGCGCCGTGGCGGGCTGCTCGCCCTGGCCGGGCAGCGTGACCCAGCCTCGGCCGGGCGCCCAGGCCCGCAGGCCGATATCCAGCAGGTTGTCCAACACGAGGGTGCCCGCATCCGGCGACGGCGCGGCGATGGGATAGGCCTCGGTGGGCGGGCCGGCGACGCGCAGCAAGGCATTGCCGCGACGTTCCCAGACCACCCGTTGGCGGGCGTCGGGCTGGCCCGGGGCGTTGCGCAGGATATCGATACGCGGGGCCGGGGTCTTCATGCCGGAAACGACGATGGCGTCGGGCAGCAACTGCGGCAGGACGACGGGCGGTTCGGTGTCTTCGGCGGCCTGCGCGCCCGATGCCGGGGTTTGCGGCGGCGCGGTCGATGCGGCGGGCGGTGGCGGCGCCTGCAGCGCAGCGTCGGCCGCGCTGCGCGCACCGATGTCGCGTTCGAACTGGTCGAAGGCGCGGTGCAGCGCCATGGCCTCGTCGGTGTGCTGGTCGAGCTTGCGGCTGGTCAACGCCACGCTGTCGATGGCGCGCCAGGAAATGAGGCTGATGATGGCCATGATCATGATGGCGATGATGACTTCGATCAACGTGAATCCTTGCTGGCGGGCGGTCATGGCAGTGTCGGCTACCGCACATCGACGATGCCGGCCAGCGTGGCCAGGCGAGGCGTGGGGCGCTGGTCCAGGTAGACCTCGACGGTGACCTCGCGAGCGCCTGCTCGCGCATCGCTGTAGCGGCTTTCGCACACCAGGTTCAGCGCGCCCTGGGGGCAGGCCACGCGGTCGCGGCTCAGGGTCAGGGCCGGCGGCGCCAATTGCACTTCGATCAGGCGGTTCTGCGCCGACAGCAGCGCCAATGCGCGTTCGCGCAGGATGCCGTTGTTGGTGGTCAGCATGCCGGTGGTACGCATGACGGCGGCCAGGGCCACGCTGACGATGGCCAGGGCGATCAAGATCTCAAGCAACGTGAAGCCCTGTTCGCGCTTGGACATCGGCACCCTATTCCACCTTGAAGCGGCCGCTGGCGTCGCGGCGCACTTCGACCTGGCCCGCGGCGCTGGACAGCACCAGCCGCCAAGGCTGGCCGAACCATTCCGGGGTCAACACCACCGCCGCGCCCGAAGCCACGCGCACCGGGCCAGCCTGCCAGCGCTGCGGCCGCAGCGCGGCATCGCGGCGAAAGTCTTCGACGTGAAACGGGTCCACCACCGGAACGCCACCGTCATCCGCCCAGGCGCCGCGCACGAAGCGGTAGCCGTCGGCGTCGGCCTGCCAGGCGATGCTGCGGCCGTCACCGCGGACTTCGCTTTGCGCCACGGCGAAGCGTTCGGCCAGACGCTGGGCATCGTCGCGCAAGACACGCAGCGGGTCGGACCGGATCGACAGGCCCAGCGCCGCCGTGGCAATGCCGACGATGACCAGCACCACCATCAGTTCGATCAGCGTGAAGCCACGCTGCGCGCACGCTTGCCGCGGGTTCATGCCAGCAACCGCGCCGCCTGGCTGTCGACGTGCCGGTGCACGTCGCGCAGGTGCCGCCTGACGATGCGGCCGGACACCCCGTAGCGCGCCGCGGCTTCGCTTTGCAGCATGCCTTCGATGCGTACGCCGATGAAGATTTCGCGCTGCTGGCGCGGCAGCGCATCGATCAGGCGCAGCAGGTCGCGCAGGGACGATCGCGCCTGAGCGATGTGGTGCGGCCCGGGCGCCGTATCTTCGACGTCTTGCAGGTCGATGTCGCCACAGGCGCCACGCAGCGGCCGGTCGGCCCGCAACCGGTCGATGGCGATGTTGCAGGCCATGCGGAACACGTAGGCGCCGGGGTTGGCGACCGGGCCGGTGTCCAGGCCGCCGTCGACCAACCGCAGCCAGGTGTCATGCAGGCTGTCCGCAGCCAGCTCGGCACACCCCAGGTGGGCGCGCAACGTATTCAGCAGCCGCCCATAGTGGGCGGCAATGAAGTCGCCCAACGCAGCGCCGCGCCATAGCGGCGCCTGGGCGCTGCCCGGGGCGAAGTCGTCGCGACGCCGCCGCGCAGGCGGCGCCGGTTCAAGGCATAGCGACATGGCAGCCCCCGCTGACGGCCCTGCCCCCGGGCGCAAGCGGGCGCCGTCCGGTGCCGGCCGGACGCTGGGCAGCCCGCTTGCGCATTGCCCAATTGGCCGGCGTCAGCAAGCCGTCGTCCAGCGCCTGGTGCAGCAGCGCCGCCAGGGCTTCGTGGCGGGAGATCGCGTCCAGTTCGCGGTCGAACCCGGGCGCGCATTCGCAGCCATTGCCTTCGGACAGGCCGGCGAACCAGCGAAACAGCAGGTTGTAGGCAATCTGCTCGTGAAAGTACGGTTTGCTGCCGGCGGGATACAGCAGTTGCAGCAGATAGGTGCGGCACAGGATGGCCGGGTCCACCGTCAGGCCGCATTCGGCGCTGGCCTGGCGCAGCAGGTCGGCGTGGGCCCGCAGGGTGTCGTCGACATGCTCGCGCAGCGCCACCAGCGGATGGCGCGGCGGCACGTAGCGGGTCAGCTGGATCTGGCCGATCCAGGTTTCATGCGAGACCACCCAGACCCAGGGCGAGCCGTAGCGCGACACCGACACGGGCTGCTGCCGCGCGCAGTCCAGCACCTTGGAAAGTTTGCGGTCCAGCTCGAGCATGCCTACGTTGACGGTGGCCGACACGGTGCGCTCCTTAGGGTAGTGCCCTGGGGCCGGGTAGGCCCTGGTCCGGTTTTGGCCGCGCTGCGTAAGGCGCGTCCTGTACCCCTAAGACGACTTGGCCGACGCGAACCCGCCATCTTTTTATTCGCGGACGGATCACCGGCGGACGGCGGACGGGCATCGGTCAGCCGGCCCCCTTATTCAGGACGGCTGGCCCGCGCACGCCAGGTCTGCAGCAGTTGCCGATTCACCGCAATGCCGGTGGCCTGCTCGATCGGCGCGACCGGCGCGCCGTGCAATGCCTGCGCCAGGATGTCGACCAGGTCCGCGCTGGCCAGCGTGCGCTCGACGGCGTGGCCGAATTCCTGCGGGCTCCAGATTTCCTGATCCAGCGACAAGCCGACGAACCAGCGAAACAGCAGGTTGCACGAGACCTGCTCATGCAGGCCGGCCTCGGTATCCAGGCCGTAGACCAGCTGGATCACCAAGGCCCGCAACAGCGACTGCGCCTCGATGCGCAGCATGGCGCGGATGGCGGCGGCATGCAGGCGCGGCTGGCTGGCCGAAAAGGCCCGATCGACGTGGTCGCGCAAGGCGGCCAGCGGATGGCCGGCCGGGTTGAATTCCACCCGCCGGGTATTGCGGGACCAAACCTCGTGCGACACGATCCAGACCCATGGCGAGCCGTAGCGATGCACCGACACGGGATGTTCCCACGCCGAGTCCACCACGGCCGACAGATTCTCCTTCAGTTCCCGGATGCCGATATTCGGTTTACGCGACACGCTGCTCCCCATCGCGCGGGCGCGCCCTGCCCCCAGGATGGCGGATCGGCGCGGCCTGCCTCTCTATATGGGTATGACGAGTCTGGCGCGGCAAACCCGCCACGCGGCGCGGCTTGCGGGGCCGTGCGGGGCGGAACCGGAAAGCGGACGAAGGCCGGGCCGACGGCCAGAACGTCAGCCAGACCGAGAGCCAGACCCACAGCAGCGATTTCAGCCCAGCAGCACCACGTTGCCCGGCAGACGCGTGGCGGTCAGGCCGAAGGCTTTTTCGATCTGCACCAGCACCTTGTCCATGTCGCGGATTTCAAACCGGCCAGAGAGCGCGCTGGCCTGTCTCGGCGCGTCCAGCAGCACCACGCGGCCGCGGCGGTAGCGGTTGATCTCGGCCACCACGTCGGCCAGCGGCGCCTGGCGGAACACCAGAGAACCCTGGCGCCAGGCCGAGGTTTCGGCCGGATCGATCTGCTGCACGGCGCCCAGGCCATGCTTGTCGTAGAGCAGCCGCTGGTTCGGCCCCAGCACGGTGGCGCCGCGGCCCAGCGCCACCCGCACCGAACCGGCCAGGCAGGTGACGCAGACCGTGCCGTCCAGATGCCGCAATTCAAAGCGCGCGCCGCGCGCCTGGACGCTGCCGGCGCCGCTGCCCGCCCCGGCCATCACCGTGACCGCGGTGGGCGAGGCCTGGCCGTCGAAGGCGGCTTCGCCCGAGATCAATTCCACCCGCACCGCGCCCGGCTGTTCGGCGCGCAGGGCGATGCTGGTCTGCGTGTTCATGTCGACCTGCACGCGCTCGCCCAGGCCGAACTGACGCCGGTCGCCGGTGTCGGTGCGGTAGTCGGCGGTCCATTCGTCCCACGCCGGCCAGAGCCGGAACGGCGGGGCTACGACGGCGGCCACCGCGGCAGCACCCGCGCCGCCCAGCGCCGTGCCCAGGAAGGCGCGGCGGCCCCAGCCGGCGCGGCCCGAGCGGGAAGCGGCCTGCTCGCGCTGCTGGCGCAACACGGCTTGCCCGGCCGGCGCCATCTGCCCCCACAGGCGTTGTTCGGCGGCGTAGGCCCGCGCGTGCTGCGCGCTGGCGGCGCACCACTGCTTGAAGGCGTCGGCATCGCGCAGCGTGGCCTGCCCGGACGCGATCAGGCGGATCCAGGCGCGCGCCTGGCGTTCGATGTCCGCCTGTCTGCGATCGGCGGGCTGGCTTGCGGTGTTCATTGCATACTCTCTCGATGCCGCCGCGCCGCCACTTGCGGGCGATGGCGCGCCGTTTTTCCCCTTGACATCCATAGGACGACTCTCGCAGCCGGAACCCGCCTTATGGTGACAATAATTTACGTGTTCGCCGCGCACAGTACTCATGGGCGTTGCGCAGTTCGCGTTCGACGGTGCGCAGCGACACGCCCAGCCGTTCGGCAATGTCGTTCTGCGGCAGGCCTTCCAGCCGCACGGCCAGCAGGATGACGCGTTGACGCGCGGGCAGCTCGCCCATGGCCCGGGTCAGCGCATCCAGTTCGGCGCGGCCCTCGGCGATGCGGTCCGGGCCCGGCGCGGGGTCGGGCACGTTCAACAGCACCTCGGCCTCGGCCACGGTCAGGCGGCGGTTTTCGACGCGTTGCTGGTCGACGGCCACGTTGACGGCCATGCGCATCAGGTAAGGCCCGGGGCTGTCGACCGGCCCCAGGTCTTCCTTGGCTTCGAGTCGCAGCCAGGTGTCCTGCAGCGCGTCGCTGGCCAGGTCCGGGCAACCCAGGCGCCGCGTCAGGCGGGCCTTCAGGTCGTCGTACCGTTGCAGCATGAAATCACGCAGGACGGACAGGCTGGAGGGCATCATGAATCTGTGTCGGGACAGAAAGGTCGAGGCGGTCGGTTCAATGCGCCGGGCAGCCTTGGTCGTGTTCGGCCGACTGCGGCATGATCAGCATCACGAAAGGCTGTTCCAGGTCCCGCGGCGGCGCCTTGTCCAGCACGATCTCGTCCAGCGCACGCGCAATCGCCTCGTCCTTGCCGGCGTCGCCGGTGGAATCGAGCACCCGCGCGCCTTCCACACGGCCCATCGGCGAGACCTCGAAGCTGACGGCGGCGCGGTAGCCCCCCGCGCGGGTGACGGCGTTGCGGCACAAAGCGTCGCGCACGCCGGCCTGCACCACGCCGTAATAGCTGCGGTAGAACGCGCCACGCGGCGGGTCGGCGCGGCGGGCGACCGATCCGCCGTGCGCCTGGCGCGCGTCGGATTGCAAGATGAATGCGTTGGCCGCGGTGTATTCCGCGACCAGCCCCGTCCCTTCGATCAGCATGCGCAAAGCCGCCTCCGGCGTGTAGATTCCCTTGACGGCGGCCGAACGCCGCCCCACCGCCAACGCGGCGCGATACACCACCGAGCTGCCGGTGACGTTGCTGTAGTGTTCAAGCGCCGATTGCAGCGGCTGCGCGGGGATGTCGAAATCGAACAGGCGCAGCACCGGTTCCTGCGCGCCCGCCGGACGCCAGCACAGCGCGGCGCACAGCCACAGCAGGGTCCAGCAGCAGCCTGTCCATCCGCGCCAGTAGCCGCCGGCCAGCCCCTTGCCCGCCAGCCCCTTGCCCGCCCTGATCGGCTCCTGATGCATGCCCCGCCCTTGTCGCGTTGCGGCGGCTGACGGGGCGCGCCGCAATACGTCGTGCTAATCGGTGAATGGGCAATGTAGGGCGCGCTTGTGACTGCGGCGTGACAGCGAATCGTCAGCTTTGCGCACGGGTGCAAACGGGCCGCCATGCCGGCGGCCCGCCATCGGCAATCCCGCCCCTAGCCCCCGGACAGCCCGCGCTGCTCCGGTTCGGTCAGGCGCGCCTTCTGGGCCGCGTCCAGTTCGCCGTTGCCCAGCATCTGGAAGATGCTGCGGGGGTCGTAGCCTTGCGGCGGTGGTGGCGCGGATGGCCGCGGGCCGGCGCCGCCTGCGCCCCCCGCCCCGGGCACCGCCTCGTCGCCATAGCCCAGGATCTGCACGTTGATGATGGACGGCAGATTGCGGCGCGCCGCGGCCTGCTGCTGGCGCGTGGTGTCCTGCGCACCCTGGGTCGCGCCCGCCGCGGCGGCGCTGGCGCTGGTCAGCGCCGCGACGTTGACGGCCGCCAGGGCTGGCACGCCCGTGGCCTTGCCCTGCCCCACCACGTTGGCTGCATTCACCACCTGCAATGCCGCCAAATTGACGTTGCCCGAGAAGCGGATGCCGGCCTCGCCCGCGTCGATGGTGCCCAGCGGCGCCACCAGGTCGACGTCGCCGCGCGGCACTTCCGGAATGGGGTTGAGCGTGGCGATGCCGGCGCCGGTGCTGGGCACGGTGGACGCCAGTGTCACGTTGCCCACATCGTCGTACAGGCGCCGCTGCGGCGTGTACACCACCGTGCTCTTGGAACCCCGGCCGCTGTTGATGTCGCCTTCGGCCGACCAGCCCAGGATGTTGCCGCCGAAGGTCGTCATGACCCGGCTCTGGCCGAGCAGGATGCTGCCCTTGGCGTACATCTGGATGTCGCCCGCGCCCTGGGTGACGATGCCGGCGGTGGACGGCGGCGCGGCGCCTTCGACGCCGAAGACCATCTGCCCGCCCGGCGCCATCAGGTGAATCGCGCCGCCGAACAGCGTCTGGATGCCCGAGCCGCCGAACAGGGTGATGTCGCCCTGATAGCGGATCGGCCGGCCCTGGGCGTCGGCATCGGGATACAGCGTGGCGATGGCCTGCCGGCCACGAGCGTAGCTGCCGGCGCGCGGCCCGGCCGTGTCGTTGTATTCGCGGCCGCCGGCCGTGAGTTCAGCGTAGTAGACCTGGCGCAGGAAGACGCGTTGCTGTTCGGCCGGCAGCGCGTCGAAATATGCCCGCGCCCCGTCCGCCGGGCCGCTGTAGCCATGCAGCGTGCGCAGCCAGTCGGCCAGTTCGCCTTCGTAGGTCTTGACGGTCTTGCCGGCCTGGCCGGCCAGCGGCTGGCCGGGATCGGCGCGGTTGGCCGGGTCCAGGTAGCGCCGCGCCAGCGCCGTGTAATCGCCCTGGCCGCCTGCGCTGGCCACGATGCCGGCGCCGCCCTTGCCGGTGGCGGGTCCGCCGTCGAGCAGGCCCAGGCTGGTCAGCCGGCCCTTGTTCTCCTGGGTCAGGTTGCGGCCGGCGGCGACTTCCAGCCAGCCGGGGCCGGCGATGTCCACGTTGGCGTAGAGAATGTCGCGGCCGGCAACGACGCGCGACACGTCGGTGGCCTGCTGGTTCAACACCAGGGCCTTGAGATTGACGATGTCGCCGCCCGCCTGGATGCTGACGGGACGCGCGGCGCGGTATTCCGGGCCGGCCGCAAACGCGGGCGTGCTGCCGGTCTGCAGGCCGACGATGTCGCCGCCGGCATAGAACCTTGCAATGCCCGCGTTGGCGACGGGCCCGCGGCCGCCGGCCGTGTTCGCGCCAAAAGCGAACAGGTCGCCCTCAGCCCCCGTGGCGTTGGTCAGGTTGATCTGGCCATTGTTCCAGACCGCCACATAGGCCGGTCTTTCCGGCGTAGGCACGCGTGCCGGCTCGGCGCCGGACATGCCCGTAGCCAGGCCGCCGCCATACAACCCGCCCATGGCCAGCATCTCGACCCGGCCTTGCGCCCCCGGCGCGAAGACCCATTCGGTCGTCGTCGAGGCCACCGAGCTGTGATAGTAGATGCTGCCCGAGGCCGCCACGGCGCCAAAGCGCGCCGGGTAGGCGAACTTGCCCGAATAGGCGCTGGCGGTGTATTGGAAGGCATTCTTGCTGGCGGTGCCGTCATAGTGCGCGGCGGCAAATGGCGTGATCGAGCCGCCGGCGGCGAACAGGTCGACCGCGGTGCGGTCCGTCCAGAGCGAGAACCAGCTGTTGGCGCCGCCAGGCTGGTCGGCGCCCGCCTGGATGAACGGCGTGGCCGACAGTGCATACATCATGCCGGCATCGCCGACGCCGCCCAGCACCACGTCGCCGCGTCCGCCCAGCCTGACGGTGGCGTCGCCCGCCACGATGGCCATGCCGCCCGAAGGCGCGGCCAGCGTGGGGCGCAGCGGATCCATGCCCTGGGCGTCAGAGGGGTCGACCACGCCGTACAGCGGGTCCACCCGGCCGATGCTGCGCGCGGCGACGGTGATATTGCCCCGCAGGTTGGTCAGCACCCCGTTCATGTCGCTGGGCGAGCCGGACACCGCCACTTGCCCGCCGCTGCGCGCCGTGCGCAGCGGGTTCAGCGCGCCGCCGACCTGCAAGCTCAGGTCGCCGCCCCCGGTGGACAGCCGGCTGCCGTCCGGCAGGATGCGCCCGGTGCTGCCAACCGCCAGGGTCAGGGCCTGGCTGGATGAATACATGCCCAGCGCCACGAGCCGGCCGGCAGGGGCCAGCACGCCGGCATCACCGCCCACATTCACCGCCAGGTTGCCGCCGCCCAGCGTACCGATGCCGGTGAAGCCTTCCACCGAAATCCCGCTCATGCCCGAGAAACCGTAGAACGGCGACAGCATGTAGGTGCCGAAGTTGATCCACCAGGCGCTTTGCTGGCCGATGCCGGCGCCGCCCTGGCGCCAGAGCCAATACGCCGGGTAGCTCGACGGCGCGGGCGTGGCGGCGCGCGGATCGCTCGCGTCATAGCGGGTGGGCTGGCCGCGGGTGGCGCCTCGCATGTCGCCTTGCACGTCCACCAGCACATTGCCGCCGCGTTCCGGATACCAGGCCGCGTACTGGCCGTCCGTCACCAGCGGTTCATAGCTGGCGGCGCCCGAGCCCAGCACCGAGCCGTAGCCCTCGCTCTGCATCAGCAGGTCGTCGTAGGCCCGCGGCAGGTTGTACGCCGGACGGCCCAGCGCATCCAGGATCGGGTTGCCTTGCCGGTCGCGCGCCGGGTCCGACGGCGTGCCGGCAGTGTAGATGCCGTAATACGAGCCCTGCTGGAAGTTGCCGCCCGCGAGGATGTCCAGGTCGCCCCGGCCGGTGCGGATGACGCTGAAGATCGGCGACTCGCCCAGCACGCCGAAGCTGGTGTCTTGCAAGTAATGCAGGTCCGCGAGCTTGACGTGCCCCCGGTCGCCCAATTGCGAGGCCGGCCGCAGGGCCCGCGTATCGGCCGAATCCAGGTCGGCGCCGCCCGCCAGCCTGAGGCTCCAGGAAGACGTGCCGGCAGCCAGCATGGGCGCGACGGCCCAGATGCGGCCCTGTATGCCGTCGCCGTCCAGCGCCCGCAAATCGACGTTGGTGCCGTTAAAGCGCAGGTCCGTGCCGACCGGCACATACGCGCCGGCCGCCAGCGGCAGGTCGCGCGAGAGCGCCAGCGGAGCGCCGAATATCGACAGGGGCGTGCCCCTGGGCACGGTCAGCGCCTGCACTGAAATCGCCTGCGGCAGCATCAGGCCGGCGTCGAGCCGCGCGCCGGCGGTGAGCGTGACGGCCTGGGGCAGCAGGCTGCCCTTGGCGTAAAGCGTACCGTCGGCCGCGCGCACATCGGCGGCCAGCACGGTGCCGGCGGCCAGGGTGACAGGCTGCGTCAGCACCACCTGCACCGGCAGGCGCGAGTTGGCCTTGATGGAGTTGGCGTTGATCGGCAGGTCGAAATTCAAGGTTTCGTTGTCCGCCGCGGGAAACACCGTGCCGCGAGTGGTGCCGCCGCGCAGCGTGACCGCGCGCGGCAGGATCAGGCTCTGGCCGGCCACATCCACGCCGTTGGAATTGTCCATGCCGACACGCCCCACCAGACGCCAGGCGCGCGCGTCGTCGTCGGTCGCCAGCGGCGGCGCGAAACCGTCGGTGATGCTGCCGTATACGTTCAGGTCGCCTTTGGCCCGCACCAGCAACACGCCCGCTTCGCCAACGCCGCGCCTGGCCGGATCATTGCGATCGGCATTGGGGCCGTAGCGGTAGTTGGACAGGTCCAGGTCGCCCTGGATGCGCAGGTCGCCGTCGGCGCCGCGGCTGACGATCTCCACGCCCGGCCGCAAGGCGTAACCGCCCAGCCGCGCGCGCAGCGCGCCGTTGGCCAGCGCGGCGTTCATGTAGGCCACGCTGTCGGCGTCGATGCGGTCCAGGTAAGCTTGCGTAATGACCTGCGGTGTGCGGCCCGTGATGTCGGGCGTGGACGCCAGCGGCGCATCGTCATAGCGCCGGAAGGCATTGACCGACACCCTTTCGGCGCCGCGCACCACTGGGGCGCCGGCGATATCCAGCGCCACGTCGTTCGCCCCCACGCGCGGCGCGTTCAGATCCAGCGTGCCGCGGGCGCGGCCGTCGTTCAAACCGGCGCCCGTGCCGGTGGCCACGCCGGTGCCGGCGCGCAGGTCGATCGCCGCGCCGCTGCCCAATACCAGCCGGCCCTGCGTGGCGCTCAACTCGACCACCGCGCGATTGGGGCTGTCGATGATGCCGCCCAGGCTGTCCACGCGCAGCCCCGTGCCGTGCGCGTCCAGCGTGCCGTTCATGATCAGGTCGCGCATGGCCGACAACCGGATGCTGCCGACCTGCACGCCACTGGCGTCGATGGTGCCGTTCACCGTCAAACTGCCGCCATCGGTGGCGATGTTGACCCGCCGCGCCCTGACCTCGTTGTCGATGACCAGGTCGCCTCGCTTGAGCTGGAACGCGCGCGAACCCGTCACGCCGCCGTCGTTCAGCCGCTGGTTCAAGCCGCTGAAATCGGCAATGGCCTGCGCCCGCAAGGCGATGCCGCCGGCCTCGAAAGGCACCCGCGTGCCGCCCGCGTCGTAGTCGCCGCTGGCTTGCCCCTTGAGCGTGCCGCGCAGGTCGATCAGGCCCGCGCCCGCGTCCAGCGCGGTGGCCGTGAGCTTGCCCGCCTGGTTGTAGCGCGCCGACAGGTCGATCACCGACCCGGGCGCCTGGCGGATGTCGCCCTGGCGGCTCTCCAGTTCCACGTCGCCGCCCCAGCCATAACGCGTCTGGTCCATCAACGCGACCGCGCGTCCGGCCAGGTCCAGGCGGGCGCCCTCGCCCAGCGTCAGGCCCTGTTCGGCCTGCACGGTCAATTTGCCACTGGGCAGCACGATGACGCTGTCCAATTCCACCTGGCGGCCTTGCAGTGTCAAGGTCGCGCCCCACGGCGCCGACGTGTCGGCCGGCAGCGCCGCGCTGCCCGTCAAGCGCAGCAGGCCGCCTGTCGCCATGCGCAGCACGGCGCCTTCCGAGCCGGTGAGCATCGGGGTCTGCAACAGCAACGCGCCGCCCTGGTGCTGGAACTTTCCGTCAACGAACGCGCCGCGCGACTGATAGACCTCCAGGCTGCCTTCGCCGCCCGCGGCAATGCGCTCGGTGGCCTGCATCTGCACCGCAGCGAACCCCACCGCCTGGCGCCGCATTGGCTGGTGCGGAATCTGCAGGGTTCCATTGGCGTCGCCCAGCACAATGCGGCGCGCGCTCAGGTTCAGGGTGCCGGCGCCGGTGCCCGCGCCGCCCGCCACGATGGCAACGGGTTCGACGTTGGCCACGCCGTTCCACACCAACGTGTCGGTCGACAGGGTCGCCACGTCGGCCGCGGTGCCGTAGCCATAGATGGCCGGCGTGTTCAGCACCAGCTGGGCCAGGCTGGATTTGCCGGTGGCGGCGTCCAGCGTGCTCAAGTTGACGGAACCGAAGAAGTTGACGGAATCGCGCAGCGAGAAGATCACGCGTTCCAACGCAGGCGCGCCGATGCGGGTGTCGCCATCGAGCAAACGCCGCAGCAGGTCTTGCGACAGGCGCAGCCCGCCCGGCAGCACGCCGCGCGCCTGCGCATCGGCCAGCGCGGCATCGCCGCCCGCGTTCAGGCTGCTGGCCGCGACCACCAGGTTACGGGTGCCATACCGCAAGGTGTCGTGCAGCACCAGGTTGTTGCTGCCGAACACCACCGTCCCGTCCGAATACAGCTGCGCCGCGCCGCCGCAGGGCGCCAGGGCGCAGCCGCCCAGCTCGATTCTTCCAGACTGCGCATCAACGCCGTTGGTGAAATCCAGCCAGCCGTTGGAGACCGCCAGGATACTGTTGCCGCCCGTGCCGCTGCCGCCATACTGGTAGCCCTGGCGCGCGTCATACGGCGCGGCGCCCAGGCCCAGCGTATTGATGGCTGCGCCCTGCTCGACCGAAATCGCCTTCAGTTGCGGCGCGATCAACATGACTTCCGGCGCGCGCAATTGCGCGCCGGTGCGCAGGATCACGTCGCCGCCGTTGCCGGACGCGACCGCCAGCCGCGGGTCGGATCCCGATACCGGCTGGTAGGTCCAGCCGCCCAACGACAGCCGGCTGGCCCCCACCGCGTTCAGGTCCTGGTCGCGCAACGCCACGCTTGCCGGACTGGCAGGCAGCGTCCCATGGGCGATATCGAGCGCCAGGCCATTGGCCCGCACCACCAATTGGCCGCCAAAGCCGCCTTCACCGCGCCCGAAGCGGGCCTGGCCGTCAAAGCGCAAGGCTGGCGCGTCGCCAGAGACGGGGACGTTGCGGTAGTAGAACTCCAGCGTGGCCGCGTCCGCGGGCAGCATGGGACGCGGCAGGCCGCTGCGCGTAGCCTGCGCCAGCACGAAGGCCCGATAGTCCATTTCGTTGTACTGGGCGTGCCGGCGCAGCACGTCGCCGGGGGTGACCAGGGCCTGCCTGGGCATGCCGTCCGTGGTGCCGGTGTTGGCCAGCCCGCGCATCGCCGCCACCGACCACGAGCCGCCACGCAGCGAACTGGCGGCCCCCGCCACCGCGCCCTGCCCCAATTCCACGCGGAAGGCGCCGGGCAGCAAGGCGTAGTACGACGGCAGCAAGGTGTAAGTGCCCGCCGGCAGGCCGGGCACCCCTGCGGCCAGCGTGATGGTCTGCCCGGGGCGCGGCCGCGATCCGGCATAAGCGGCCGCCTCGTCGCGCGGCGCCGCCGGCGCATAGCCATCCGCCAGTCCGGGCACGATGGCGTACACCGGCCGCTCGGCCAGCGTGGGCAGGTCGAACCCGCCCGTGGCCGCATCGAAGCGCGGCAAGGGATGGAACAGCGGATCGGTCGAGCCGCCGCGTCCGCTGATGAAGCCCGCGCCCGCCAGGGTGCCGCCGCCCGACAGGTCGATGACCGCGCCGGGCTCCACCGCGATGGCGCCGCCCAGCAGCGACACCCCGCGCGCCAGCTGGAACAAGTCCATTCCCCCCACGCCCTTGGCCTGCACCGCGGCGCCTTGATACAGATAGCTCAGTCCGTCGACCGTCCCGCCATAAGGCACGGTCAGGCCGGCGGCGCTGACGGATGTCAGGCTACCCGGCAGCAACCGCACTTGCCGGTTCACGCCATCGACGCCAATGCCCAGCACAATGCGGCCCAGCGGCGCGTAAAGGTTGCCGCCCTGTTCGACGGCGGGCGCGCTGAGGGTCAGCGACCCGAATACCGACAACGGCGTCACCGGCACCGACGCACCCGCCACGCCTTCTATGCGCAGGCGCCGGCTGGCGTCGTAGGGCAACCCGGACCCGCCCCACCCCGCCACCGCCAGGCCCTTGGCGTCGGTGGCCGGATAGATGCGCTGCGCGGCCAGCAGCAGGTCGCCCGCGGTGAGCACCGCGCTGGTGTCCGGCTGTCCGCTCATCGGCATTTCCGATCCCGGCTGGGCGGACAGGAAACGCAGGTCGCCCGTGCTGCGCAAGGCCAGCTGGTCGTAGCCGCGGCGCGCGATCGCCATCTGGCTGCCGCCGCCCAGCAGCACCGCGCCCTGCATGCCGGTGTTGACGCGATTGCGGATATCGATGTGATCGGCCTCGACCTGCAAGCGCGCGGCGGCCGGCAGCACGGACGGCTTCCACGCATTGAGCGTGGCGTCCACCTGCTGCGCGATGCCCGGCGAAAGATTGGTGCGGCCGCTCAGCAGCACATAGGGCGCCACGATGCGCACAGTGGCGCCGGCTTGCGTATTGCCCAACGCCCCCTGATACAGGCTGATGGACTGGCGCGCCTGCAACGTCACGTCGCCGTCGAACGTCAGCAGATCGCGGGCGTACAGCGACACATCGCCGAAGCCGCCTGCGGCAATCTGGTCCGCGCCGATGCGGCCCAGGCCGTAGGCCAAGGCCGCGGTGGCCGGCGTGGCGTCGGCCGGCAGCAGGCTCGCGCCCGCGGTCTGGGCGATGACCAGTTCACGCGGGCGTATCAGGGCCGCGGGCGTGCCGGTGGCATATAGCGGGGTTTCCAGTTTCAGCGACAAGGCGCCGCCCGCCGCATTCGGGGCGCCGCCCACGGCGCGCATCGTGCCATCCAGGGCCAGGCCCGCCATGGCCGCCAGGGCGATTTCGCCGCCCTTGCCACCGACCGTTCTGGCGCCCGCGCCGGCACCGTCGTCTTGCAGGATGTCGACAGTCATGGCGTCGCCGGACGCGTCCAGCATTGCGCCCGGCCGGATCACCACGAACTCGCCATCGATGGCAATGCGGCCGCCGTCCCACTGCTTGCCGTACCGCCGGCCCCGTGCGTCCACTGCCGTGACCGCCACGCCCGCGACGTCCAGGCGCGCGCCGGACTCGACCCAGACGGAATTGGGCAGACCGCCTTGCTGGGCATTGGTGCCCAGGTCATCGGCGCCACGCGCCACCACAATCTGCCCGCCCGGAGCGCGCAGCGTGCCCTGGATCCGCATCAGGCCGCGCGACTGCAGGCGGATGGATTGGCCGGGATCCACCTGCACCACGGCGCCTTCGCCGATGCGCAGCGTGCCCGCCTGCGCGGGCGCCGACGCCACGAACGACGACAGCGACAGGCTCGCGCCCAGGCGCTGGACCCATTTGGCCGTGGCGGGGTTTTCCTGGAACAGCGGCGGCGTCCAGAGCGTCAGCGCCTCGTCCAGCGTGGCCGCAGGCGTATCCGGCCTGTCGGACGTCAGGCGGTACACCGGCATCTCGACCGCCAGCCGCATGCCGTCGGCCACCGTCAGTTCCTGCGTGCCGTTGATGTCATAGCGGGCAAAGCCGCGTTGGAACAGGTTGCCGCGCAGCACCAGCGCGTCCGGGCCGGCGCCGGCCTCGGCCGTATCGGACACCAGCACGCGGGCCGCGCCGATACGCAAGGTGCCGCCACCGGCCACGCCGTAGCCGCGCACGGCGCCGTCCAGCGTCACGCCCACCGGCCCCGGGCCCGGCACGCTGCTGTCCACGCGCGCCATTTCCAGCGTGACGTCGCCGCCCTTGCCGCCGACCAGCTTGCCCTTGACGTCCAGCACCGCGCCGGACCGCGCATCCAGCAACGCCCCCGCGGCCACCACCACCGCCCCGGTGCCGCGCAGCGCAATCTGGCCGCCGTTGCGCCAGGCCAGGGCCTCGGTGTCTTGGGGGGTCTGCCGCAGATCGGCCCACAGCCCGCTGACGTCGACCGTCACCCCGGGCGCAACCTCCACCCGGGCGGACGCCGTGGACGCGGGCGCCAGCCACCCTTCCCGCGCCACGCCGGCCACCACGTTGCCAGCGGCCACCCGGCCGCCGCGCGCGGCCAGGTCGCCCTGAATGGAGACGTTGGGCGCGTACAGCTCGATCAGGCCGCCGGCGGCGACCCGCAGGCCCTGCTCGACCGTCACCTTGTCCGAGGCCGCCACGGTGATCTGGGCCAGCCCCAGCCCGCTCAGCCCGGCCGCGTCCAGCCGCACCGTGTCGCGGCGCTCGGCCGGCAAGGCGTCGTTCATGCCCAGCGCACCCGCCAACGGCGCCACCCCGCCGGTGAGCAACACCTGGCGGGCCGCGGCCGCCAGGTCGTAGCCCCAGTTCAGCGTGGCGCCATTGGCAACCTGGTTCGGCACGAAGCGGCCCACGATCAGCTGGCCGGCCTGCGCCCGGGCCAGTTGCGACTGCTGATAGCCGATCTGCTGCCGCAGCCCCGTGTCCACCGCCTGGCGCGCCTGGGATTGGCGTTCGCCCTGGAAGGCCTCGCCGACGATGCCGCCCTCGACCACCGCCGCACGCGTGCCGATGACCAGCCGGCCAGCATCGCGGCCGGCGGTGTAGCCGTCTTCGTAGCGTTCCCGCGGCGCCAGCAAGGCGTTGTAGAAATAGCGCGTCGCATTCTGGCCCCAGCGCGCATGGGTATCCTCGAAGCCCCGGTACAGGCCCTTGTAGAGTAGGTCGCCCGGCGCCCGCGATATCTCGTACAGGCGCCCGTCCTCACCCCGCACCCAGCTCTGCTTGATCAGACCGCCGGCCACGTCCAGCGTGCCGCCCGAGATATTGATGACCGAACCCTGGCGCGTGACCAGCTCGCCGCCTTCCACCGTGACCGTGCCGCCCAGCGCGGCCCATTCGCCGATGCCGTGGCCGGTGGTGCCCAGGTAGCCGCCCACCTCGATCAGGCCGCCGCGGGTGTACCAGCGCTCACGTTCATAGCCGTTGACGCCCTTGGCCACCTGTACCAGCCCGCGGCGGTCGACCCAGATGTCGCTGTTGTTCAAGGTCTTGCCTTCGCGGTTGACCGGCGCGTCGCGCAGTTCATTGCCCTGGATGTTGACCTTGAGGTTGTTCGATTCCATCGTCACTTTCACGCCCACCGCGCCCGCCACGTCCAGCTGCGCGCCATCGGCCAGCAGGGTGCGCCGGCTGGCCGCAATCGCGATCTGGCCGCCCGTCGCCAGCGCCAGCGCGCCGGCCTGCACCTCGACCATGGCGCCGCTGGTGACTTCGATGCGCGACTGGTCGCGGCGATCAGGCAAGGCGCCCAGGTGGTCGAAAGCCTGGCCGGCCTGCCGGTAGGGGTCGGCCTGGTCGGCGGGCAAGCCCGCCAGCGCGTCGCGCTGCGCGTCCAGCGCAGTGGCGCCGTCGTCCTGCACCAGGACCAGCGTGGTCGAATCCTGGCCCAGCACGACGCTGCCGCCGCCATCGGTCGCGGAATTGAGCAGATGCACCGTGCCGCGCGTGGTCACCGACGTACTCGATACCACCACGCCCTGCTGGCGCACCTCGTGCCCGGTCAGGGTGATGTCGCCCAGCGGCGCCTGGATCAGGCCCGTGTTGGCGGCCACACCGGCCTGGCTGGCGGCATTGCGGCGCGCCGACACTTCATTGCCGCGGGTGGTGGACAAGGTATTGGCGTCCGACCCCAAGCCACGGCGGATGATGAAGGTATCGCCCGCCGCCAGCACCGTCTGGCCGGCGGGTGTGGAAATCTGGCCGGCATTGTGCGTTTGCCGGCCCAGCAACAGCACGTAGCCGCCGCCCTGGGTCACGCCGCTCGGGGCCACCGTCTGCAGGCGGGCGCCGGCCTCGACGCGCACGTCGCCCGTGGCATTGCCGGCGCGCGCCGCGTCGCCCTCGCCCGTCAGGTCGTTGCCGAAGCTGGGCGTAAAGCGCTCGGCGGCGCCGTCGCCGACCTTGCGGCTGTACAGGCCCGCCTTGAACTGGTCATCGCTCATGCCGACCGCGGCGGCCACCAGGTTGCGCGTGTTGACCTGGCTGCTGCCCGTGAACACCACGCCGTTGCGGTTGACCAGCATCACCGTGCCCGGCGCCTGGATCTGCCCCTGGATCTGGCTGGGCCGGGCTTGCGGATCGTTGACGCGGTTCAGCACCGACCAGGCCGTGCCCTGCTGCTGGAACGCCACCGTGGTGTTGCGGCCGACGTTGAACGTTTCCCAGTTCAGGATGGCCTTGTCCGCCGTCTGCTCGACCGTGACGACGCGGCGCCCGCCCGCCACCGTCTGCGACCCCGCATGCAGCGGCCGCGCGTTCAGCCAGCCGGCGGTCAAGGGGTTGGCATCGACCTTCAGGCCGCCTTCGGCCAGTCCGTCCGGCACGGCGCCCGGCGCGTTCAGCGCCGCCTGGCGCGCCGCGGCCTGCGCGGCCTGCTGGGCGGCAATGGCCGCCGCGCCACGGTTCAGGTTGGCCAGCGAACGCTGCAGCTGCTCGTTGGCGCGTTGCTGGTCGCGCAGCGTCGACGGAATGCCGGCCAGCCCGCCGCCAGGCAGGCGCCCCGTGGCGGCGGTCTGCGCCTGCGTGGCGCGCTTGTCGGAAAACCAGCCGGGTCCGAACGCCGGGCCGGCCGCCACGGCCGGCGTGGCCGTCAAGGCCAGCACCAGGGCATGCATGGCTGGAGACAGCCTGAACGCCGCGCGATCACGCGGTTTGCGATTGCGGTGTCGGGTTGTCTTGCCTGCTTGCTGATTCATGCCCACTCTCTGATCCTGGATGTGTGCGTGGCACGCGGCCAACGCTGCAGCCATGATGTGTCCGAGAGATGACAGCGGCGGGAAAAAAGGTGTGGAGTGGCGTAACAGGTCAACCGCGGCCGGCAATATCGCCGCAGACGGCGCCGTGGCCGATCGTCAAGCCGCCGCCGGCGCCGGCGGGGTTGACGAACGTGGCCAGCAGACGGGCCCGCACCATGGCGGGCAGCGGCACCAGCTGGTGATCGGCGACGCGCGCGGTGTCGTCGTAATGGCGCTTGAGGAACAGGCGGATGGCCGCGGCGGCCGCCGGATCGGCATAGCATTGGCTGAGCACGAAATTGGTCGATCCCACGATCGGATAGCCCTGCAGCGGATCCGCCAGGACGCGCACCCAGTTCAAGGGGTTGCCGGGGTTGTCGGGCCGTGACCACGTGGCATCGCCCGGTCGGCGCGCGACCGTGGCCCCGGTCGGCAGGCCCGGATAACCGTAGGACTCCATGGCCGCCACCACGTTGGCCGCGGTGGGCAGATACGCCACGCCATCATGCGGGTTGACCAGCCAGGCCTGCTTCAGCCCTTCCGTGAACACGGCGTCGGGCCCCATGTAGGCCAGCGCCGACACCTGCCCCGCCATGGCCACGGCTACGCCGCCTTCGCCCTGCGCCGCCACGAAATGCGGCGGCAGCGGGCCTGGCTGGAAGGCGTCGGCAAACACCGCCTGGCCGTGAAACGCGGCATACGGTTGCCCGCCGCAGGCCGCGCCCAGATGCCGGGTCAGCAGCTCGGTCGTGCCGCTGCCATCGGCGCGAACCACGACCTTGAACGCATCCAGCGCTGGCGCCACCGTCACGCCCAGCTGGCTCCATCGGTCGATCAGGCCCGACAGCACGGCGCACAGCTGCGTGCGGGTCAGCGTGACCGGCCCGGCCGGCCCCTTGTACGACAGCGTGACGGGCACGTAGGCCGCCGGCATCTGGATCAACGGGCCATGCCCGGCCGGATCGCCGAGCCGGCCCGGGCCGAGTGTCAGGTAATGATCTACCTGCCCCTGCGTCAGCACCGCATCGCTGCCCACCCAATGCACCGGCCCCACCCGTTCGAAGGGCGTGGCATCGTTGGTCAGGAAAGCGCGCAGCCCCAGCGTGCTGCCCGCGCCCACGTACGGCAGCATCGCGGGCGTCGCGGCGGCGTCGATGGCTTCCCGGTACAGCGGCAAGGGCAGCCAGGCGCCCCCGGACACCACGTTTTGCGCGGCCACGGCCCCGCACCACCCCAACGCGGCGGCACACGCGCCCGCGCTTGCCATGCGGATAAGGCTTGTACGCATTGCACGCTCCTCGAAGTCAGGCCAGGCCGGCGCGTCGCGCGGCGACCGTCGACAAAAAAGGGCGGAGCGCCCGACTGCACGGGTTGCTCCGCCCTGCCTTGCGTCAATCGCTTACTGCACTGCCCTGGCGATCAACCGCGACCGGCGTAGCTGCCGCAAGTGGTAGCGTTGTTGATGTTCAGGTTGGCGGTGGTGCCGGTCACGAAGGCAGCCAGCACGCGATTGCGGTTCACCGGGGTCAGCGGCACCAGCTTGTGCTTGTCGACTTCACCCGTATCCGGCGCCGAGTTGGCCACCGAGTAGTGGGTCGTCAGGAAGCTCTTGATGGCGTTGGCAACGGCCGCGTCCGTGTAGCACTGGCTCAGCACGAAGTTGGTGTAGCCCACGATCGGGTAGCCGGCGGCGGGGTCAACCGATTGACGAACCCAGTTGAACGGGTTGGCCTGGTTGTTGACGTTGCCCCAGTTGGCGCCGGTGGGGTTGCGTTCGATCGGGCCGTTGGCCGGCGGCAGCGCCTGGGTGCTGCCCAGGGCGGCGCTGACGTTTTCCGAGGTCGGTGCGTACGTGGCGCTGTCGTTGCGGTTGACCAGCGAAGCCTGCTTGAGCTGGACGGTGAAGGCGGGATCCGGGCTCAGGTAGGTGATGGCCGAGGCTTGGGCGTTGACCGCGGAAGCCACGCCAGCGCTGCCGGTGGCGGCGATGAAGTTGGCCGGCGGCGTGCTGGACGGGAATTCCTGGGCGAACGTGCTCTTGCCCGAGAACGCGATGGCCGAGTCGCTGCCGCACACGGCTTGCAGGTGGCGGGTCAGCAGTTCGCTGGTGCCGCTGCTTTCCGAACGGTAGATCACCTTGAAGTCGTTCGGGGCGGAGCCCGAAGCAACGCCCAGGGCGCTCCACGTCGAGATCGAACCCGACAGCACGCCGCACAGTTGCGCCTTGGTCAGCGTGACGTCACCGGCGGGGCCCTTGTACGAAATCGTGACGGGCGTGCCCACCGACGGGATCTGGATCAGCGGACCGTGGCCGGTCGGGTTGCCGACCTTGCCCAGGCCGGTCGTCAGGTAGTCGGAGATCTGGGCGGCGGTCAGGATGGAATCGCTGCCGATCCAGTGCACGGCGCCGGTGCGGCCGAAGGACGCCGGGGTGTTGCCCAGGAAGGCCGTCTTGCCCGTGCCGCTGCCGGTGCCGACGTACGAATAGAACGTGGGGGCCGGGAAGTTGGTGATTTCGTCCTGATACAGCGGCAGGGGCAGCGTGGCGCCGCCCGAGACCACGACCTGTTGCGCCAGGGCAGCGCCCGACAGGGACAGCATGCCGACCGCCGACAACGCGGCGACCAGGGAATTACGATTGAACATGTCTTGCTCCTTGCACTCGTTTAGGAGAGAACTGCTTGTGGAGAAAAGAACAGATGGACCCGAGAACGCATCCGGCGGCACTCTGCAAAGACCTGCCTGATGCGTTGAAGACATGTTGAATAAACGAGGTGACAGCGCAGGGAAAAAAGGTGTGGAGTCGGGTAAGAATGTGCGGAGATGTGCGGAGTCTTCAACCCACCATCTGGTTGATTTCCATGATCGGCAGCATCACCGCCAGCACGATCGTCAGCACCACCCCGCCCATGATCAGAATCATCAGCGGCTCGAGCATCGCGGTCATCGCCATGGCGCGCCGTTCGATGTCGGCCGACAAGGTCTGCGCGGCGCGGTCCAGCATGCGCGACAGCGTGCCGGTCTTCTCGCCGCTGGCCACCAGGTGGCACAGCAGCGGCGGAAACACCTTCTGCTGGCGCAGCGCCGCGCCCAGGCCCGAGCCGCCTTCGATGCGTTCGGTGGCATCCTGCACCGCGCGCCGCAGGCAGTCGTTGGCCAGCGTCTGGCGGGCGGCTTCCAGCGCACGCAAGAGCGGCACGCCGGCATCCGACAGAATGGCCAGCGTGGCAGCAAAGCGCGCGGTGTTCACGCCCAGCGCAAAGCGGCCGATCATCGGCAGGCGCAGGATGCGCGCGTGCCACGCGAGCCGCGCGGCAGGCGCGCGTTGCGACAGCCGCCACAGCCCGAACAGCAGCGCCGCGGCCAGCGCATTCAGGCCGCCCCAGGTCCGCACGTACTCGCTGGCGGCCAGCATGGCGCGGGTGATCCACGGCAGTTCCTGGCGCGCCTGCGAAAACGCGCTGACGACCTGCGGCACCACATAGGCCAGCAGGAACACCACGATGCAGATCGACACCACGCCGACGATGGCCGGGTAGATGAAGGCCGTCAGCACCTTGGCGCGCAGCGCGTTGCGTTCTTCGATGTAATCGGCCAGCCGTTCCATGATGCGCGCCAGGTCGCCGGAATCTTCGCCAGCCTTGATCAGCGCGCGGTAGATCGGCGGAAAGTCGCGCGGCCGCGCCGACAGCGCATCGGAAAAGCGCTGGCCGCTGCGCACGTCGGCGCGCACGCCGGAGAACGTGTCGGCGATGTGTTTTTTTTCAGCCTGCTCGACGGTGGCCGATAGCGCGCCTTCCAGCGGCAGGCCCGCGGCCAGCAGGCTGGCCAGCTGGCGCGTGGCCCACGCCAGGTCGCTGTCGGACAGCTTGGCGGCAAACAGTTCGATCGACCCGGCGCCGCGCGCCGCCGCCATCGTCACGGCCAGCGCGGTCAGGCCTTGTGCGCGCAACTGCGCCCGCGCCGCGCGGGGCGTGTCGGCCGTCAGCACGCCGCGCTGGATCTTGCCCGCGGCATCCGCGGCTTCAAAGCGAAAGTCCGGCATCGTGCGCCCTACCCGTCCCGCGTGACGCGGATGATTTCCTCGCGCGAGGTCTGGCCGCCCTGCACCCAGCGTTCGCCGTCTTCGCGCATCAGCTTCATGCCGGCCCGCTGCGCGGCCACGCGCAGCTGCTGTTCACCGGCGCCTTCGTGAATCAGGCCGCGCTGCGCGTCGTCCACGATGTAAAGCTCGTGGATGCCGGTGCGGCCGCGATAGCCGGTGTGGTTGCAGGCCGGGCAGCCCGCGGCCTCGAACAGGCCGGGTTCCTGCGCCGACGGCCGGCGGCAATCCGGGCACAGCCGCCGCACCAGGCGCTGCGCCAACACGCCCAGCAACGACGAGGCCAGCAGAAAGCGTTCGACGCCCATGTCGGTCAGGCGCGTCAACGCCGACACCGCATCGTTGGTGTGCAGCGTGGCCAGCACCAGGTGGCCCGTCAGCGACGCCTGCACCGCGATCTGGGCGGTTTCCAGGTCGCGGATCTCGCCGATCATGATGACGTCCGGGTCCTGCCGCAAAATGGCCCGCAGCGCCACCGCGAAGCTCATGTCGATCTTGGCGTTGACCTGGATCTGGCTGATGCCCGGCAGGTCGTATTCCACCGGGTCTTCCACGGTCAGCACATTGGACGTGGCCGCGTCGATCTGCCCCAGCGCCGCATACAGCGTGGTGGTCTTGCCGCTGCCGGTGGGGCCGGTCACCAGCACGATGCCGTGGGGCTGGTGCACCAGGCGGTCCAGCTCGTGCAGCACGCCGGGCGCCATGCCCAGCTTTTCCAGGCGCAGCCGGCCGGCTTCCTTGTCCAGCAGGCGCAGCACCGCGCGTTCGCCATGGCCGGTGGGCACGGTGGACACGCGGATGTCGATGGGCCGCCCGCCCACCCGCAGCGCAATGCGGCCGTCCTGCGGCAGGCGCTTTTCGGCAATGTCCAGGTGCGCCATGATCTTGATGCGCGAGATCAGCGCCGCGTGCAGCGCCTTGCGCGGACTGACCACGTCGCGCAGACCGCCGTCCACGCGATAGCGCACCACCGAATGGGTTTCGTAGGGTTCGATGTGGATGTCGCTGGCGCCGTCGCGCGCGGCCTGGGTGAACAGCGCGTTGATCATGCGGATGACGGGCGCGTCGTCCTGCGCATCGAGCAGGTCGGTGACCTCGGGCATCTCGTGCAGCAGGCGGTCCAGGTCGACCTCGTTTTCGGCCGCGCCCACCACCGATGCGGCATCGCCCGAATCGGCGTAGGCGCTGGCCAGCAGGCCGTCCAGTTCGGCGTCCTGCACGCGGCGCAGCGGCAACGGGCCGTGGCGGCGCCGCACTTCGGTCACGGCCCAGGCGGGGGTCTGGTGGGTAATGACCAGCTCGCCCAGACCGTCGCCCAGCCAGTGCAGCAGCGCCCGATGCTGGCGGGCCCAGGCATAGGGCAGCTTGGGCTGCGGGGCGTTGGGGTCGCGGGCGTTCATGGGGCGGCTCGCAGGGCGGAGGGCGAATCGGTTTGCGGATGGGCTTGCAGAAGCGGTCGCAGCAATACGCTGCCCGCCAGGCCTTCGCCCGGCGCCGCGCCGGGGTCGGCGGCTTCGGCTTCGTCCTGGCGCTGCAAGGCCACCTGCGCCAGCCCCAACGGCAGCGGCGCGGGGCCGGCCAGCAGCCAGGCGGCCACCGCCCCGGCCGGCGCGCGCCGGAAGGTCACGCGCCAGGCGCCGTCCTCCAGCGCCACGTGATAGCGTCCCGCCAGGCCCGCCGCGGCCAGCCAGCGATCCAGCGCATCCGCGGATACGGCGGCGGGCGGCGCTGTGGACGGTGCGGTGGAGGATGCGTTGGCCGCCGTGTTGGCCACTGTATTGGCCACTACGGCAAGCGCCGGACCCGCCTGGCGCAGCACGTCCTGAAGCTCGCGTCCCGCACGTTCCAGCCGCCGCAATTCTTCGCGGCTGCGTTCAATACGTCCCAGCGCGGGTTCGATCACCGCGAGCCAGCTGCCCGCGCCGGCCACCACCAGCGCGCACAACACCAACAGGCGCCGTTCGTTGGCCGCCAGCCGCGACCAGGCCGCCACGCCCCGATCGACCTGGCCGCGCCAACGCGCACGCCATCGGCCGCGCCAGACGGTGGCCAGGCCCAGCGATCCCGGCGGCGGCGCCAGCGTCATGATCGACCCGCCGTCTGGCCGCCCGCGGCCGGCGGCGCGCGCCGCAAGCGCCATCCGGTGTCGGTCGCCTGCGCTTCGATCCCGGCCTGGCGCAGGGCCAGCACCCAGGACGCCGCCTCGGTCTGCGTGCCCTCGGCGGCCTGCACGGGCCGGCGCCGCGCGGCGGGCGGCAGGTCGATCTCCAGCACGCCCGCCGCGTAGCGCCAGGCCTGCATGTCGCCCGCGGCGAACGCCATGTGTCCGCTGGCCGCGCGCAGCAGCGTGCCCAGTTCGGCCCACTCGTCGCGGCCGCCCTGGCGCGCCGCCAACTGGCGCCGGGCCTGGCCCACGGGATCGACCACCGCGCCCACCGACGGGAACGCCTTGCGCACCGACTGCGCCAGTTGCTCGCGCGCCTCGTGTGCGGCCTCGTCCAGCCGCCAGGCGTACAAACACAATCCCGCCAGCCACACCAGGGCCGCGGCCAAGACCAGCACGACGGCGGGGCGCCAGCGGGCCCCGCCGCCCTCGCCCGGCGCGCGATCGGCGGCGATGAACCACGGCACCGACGCCATGACGCCGCAGGCCGCGTCAGGCAGGGTGTCGCCTCCCGCGATACCGGGCGGCGCCCCGCCAACCCAGCGGCATGCGCCCCACCCGCCCGGCGCCTCGCCGCCCAGCGCCTGCTGCATCGTCGACGGCGCCATGCCGTCGCCTTCCTCCCAGGCGGTCAGGACGCCTGCGCCCTCGGCCTGGCGTACCACCAGATACCCATCGTGCTGCCACAGCGTCCAGCCGCCGTCGGTCTCGGGCAGCCACAGCGTGGCGGGCGCCAGCGCCGCAAGCGCCAGGCCGCAGGCGCGGGTCTGCGTCTGCACCGCCTGCGCCACGTCGGCGTCCAGCCAGGCCACGGGCACGCGCCCATCGGTGCCGCGCACGCCGTGGCCGATCAGCAGCGTGTCGGGTTCACCCAGCGCCAGCGGCTCGATGGCGCCTTGCACGGCAATGCACAGGCGCGCACGCGGCAACGGCGGCAGCGCCACCGCCGTCAGCGTGATGTCTTCGGGATGCAGGAAGGCGGTCACCCGGGCCCCCGGCCAGCGGCGGCCCAGCTCGGCCAGGGTCAGCGACGGCCCCCGACGCCACGACGCCTTCTCGCCCACGGCCACCGGAAGCGGCGTATCGGCGGCCAGCGCGCGCAGGGGCGGCAACAGCACGCGGATCGAGGCCATCACGCGCCTTCCCGCAGCCAGACGATCTCGGCCTTGCCTGCGCCGGTGCGTGCCAGCAGCGCCTTCAACGGCAAGGTCACGCCGCCCAGCCTGGCGGCGCCGGTCAAACTGAACCAGGCGCTGACCACCGCCACGCGCGGCGCTTCGGCGCGTGCCACCGGCGTCTGGCGAGACGTCGCGGCGCGCGTGCCGGACGCGTCGCTGTCCCGCGGCGTATCGGCCACCGCGCCCTGGGCGCCCTCGAGACGATTGGCGAAATCGCCGCTGTTGATGAACCACTGCCCCGCATCGCGCTGCGCAACCATGGCCCTGGCCTGGTCCAGCGACATGCCCGGCACCCGCGCCGCGATGACCTCGGCGCGCGCCGTGTTCACATTCACCAGCGTCACGCGCGGCAGCACCGTCACGTAAGGCCGCAGCCGGGCCAGCACCGCAGCGTCCACGCCCGCCACGCCGGCCAGTTCATCCACGTTGCGCGGCAACGGCAATTGCCGGCCGTTCGGCCCCGGCTGTGAGGCCAGCATGCGCTGCGCAATGGCCTGGCCCGCCTGCGGCGCCACGCCCACCAGGGCGCACAGCCGCAGCAACTCATCGACGCTGTCCGGGTACAGGCGGCCTTCGAACACCAGGTTGCGCAGGTTGAATTTGCCTTGTTCGTCTTCCAGCCGGCCGACGAACGCAGCCTCGCGCCCCGGCCGTTGCAGGCGGGTATCGACGATGGGCGCCGCCCAATCGCCATCCGCGCGGGTCGCCGCATTGCGCTGGCCATCGTCGCGCAGCAATTGGCGCGCCAGGCCCAGCCCGGCTTCCAGCATCACCTGGGCCTGGGCGCGCGTCTGCGCCGCCTGCACAGTGCGCAAGAACGTGTCCTGGCGCTGCAACAGCGACGCGACGATCATGGTCACCGCCGCCACCACCAGCAGCGCGCTGATCACGGCCATGCCGCGCTGGCGCTCAAAGCTGCCACGAACCGATGTCGGCATTGCCCGCTTCCCCATCCGGTTTGCCGTCCGCGCCCAGCGAAAACACGTCGATCTCGCCACGCGTGCCGGGGTTGAGGTATTGGTACGGATGGCCCCACGGGTCGTTGGGCAGGCGGTCCAGGTAGGCGCGCCAGTTGTTCGAGGCACCCGGGCCAGACGCCGGCCGATCCACCAGCGCGCGCAGGCCCTCCTCGGTGCTGGGGTAGCTGCCGTTATCCAGCCGGTAGAGTTTCAGCGCCTGCATCAACGCGCTGATGTCCTGGCGCGCCGCCACGGCGCGGGCCTGGTCGGGCCGATCCAGCAGCCGCGGCACGATCAGCGCGGCCAGGATGCCCATGATGACGATCACCACCATGATCTCGATCAGCGTGAACCCACGCTGCCGGCGCCCGGGCGGGTACAGCCTATCCGTCGTTGACCGGCCTGCTTTCATCGCGCTTGAACTCCGAGGCAATCACACAGGGACCCGCAGACGGCGCCGCCGGCAGCCTGTGCCGCCGGGTCGCCTTTCGGGTCCGCACAGTGTGGCCAGCGCGGATGTCACGCAGTTGACCCGTTGTGTGGAGGATTGAAAGCTACGGGGTCGGCCCGTGCCGGGGCGGCCCTTGCCGGGGCGGCCCGTGCCGGATCAGCCCTGCTTTCGATTCGCCTGCAAGAGCTTGGCCAGCAGCGCGCTCAACTGCGCCTGCTCTTTCGCGTCCAGCGCCGCCAAGACCTCGGCCTGGTTCTGCACGTGTGCGCCGACGGCCTCGTCGATCAGCTTGACGCCCTGGCGCGTCAGCATCACCCGCGTGGCGCGGCCATCGGTGGGATCGGCGCTGCGCTTGACCAGCCCCGCCGCTTCCAGTCGGTCGATGCGGTTGGTCATGCTGCCCGACGAGATCATGGCGTCTTCGTACAGCGCCGTGGGCGTCAGCGCATAGGGCTTGCCGCTACGCCGCAGCGTCGCCAGCACATCGAATTCCCCCGGCTGCAGGCCGAAGCGCGCAAACAGCGGGTTGATGCGGTCGCGCGACAGCACCAGCGCGCACTCGGCCAGCCGGCCCAGCACCTGCATCGTCGACACGTCCAGATCCGGACGTTCGCGGTTCCATTGCGCCACGGCGCGTTCTGCTCGATCCATAGCCCTGCTGGCCTCCCTGGTTATCTTGACGTCAAGATAAATGCCATCTATCTTGACGTCGAGATATTTTAGCGGAACGCACCGGGCATGCCGCCCCCGCCGTCCGCGCCGGAGCCATCGTGTCTGTCTTTCGCCTCAACAACGCCTGGCGCATCGTCGCCATCATCCTGGTGGGCCTGAACCTGCGCCCTGTGCTGGCCTCGGTGCCGCCGCTGCTGGACCTGGTGCAGGCCGCCACCCGCCTCTCTGATTCAGCCGCCGGGCTGCTGACCGCCCTGCCCGTCTTCATCATGGGCCTGGGTGCCCTGGCCGCGGCGCCGCTGCGCCGCGTGGTCAACGAACAGCAAGGCGTGGCGCTCGGCCTCGTGCTGATCGCCGCCGCCACCGCCGGCCGCCACTGGGCCGGCCTGCCCCACGTCATGCTGGCCACGGGCCTGACGGCCGGGCTGGGCATCGCCATCACGCAGGCCCTGCTGCCGATCTACATCAAGACGCGCCTGCCCGCGCAAGCCAGCCGCATCATGGGGCTGTATTCCACCGCCATCATGGGCGGCGCGGCGATCGCCAGCGTGGCCGCGCCCCTGGCCGCGCAAGGCGGTGCCTGGCCCGACGCACTGGCGCTGTGGGCCGTGCCCGCCGGGCTGGCGCTGCTGTGCTGGCTGGCGGTGGCGCGGCGCGCGCCCACACCGGCCACGGCCGCCGCCCGCACCGCCACCGCCCGCGCCCCGCGCAGCCGCGTGGCCTTGCTGGCTGCCTTCTTCGGCCTGGGCACCGGCGCCTACACGCTGGTGCTGGCGTGGCTGTCGCCCTACTACACCGCGCGCGGCTGGACGCCGCTGGCGGCCGGGCAACTGCTGGGTGCGGTCACCGTCGCCGAGATCGTGGCGGGCCTTGCGGTATCGGTGGGCATCGGCCGCCTGCCCGACCGGCGGCCGGCGCTGTATGCGGCCGTGGCCGCCTTGCTGGCCGGATTGGCCGGCCTGGTCGTCGCGCCCGATGCGCTGGCCTGGCCTGCCGCGATCCTTGCCGGCCTGGGCATCGGCGCGCTGTTCCCGCTGTCGCTGATCGTCACGATGGACCATGCCGCCACGCCCGCCGAAGCCGGCCGCCTGGCGTCCCTGGTGCAAGGCGCCGGCTACCTGATCGCGGCGCTGTTCCCGTTTGCCGCGGGCCTGGTGCGCCAGCATCTGGCTGACCTCGCGCCCGCCTGGATCGCGATGATGTTCATCTGCCTGGCGCTGTTCGCCATGGCCGCGTGCTTGCGGCCGGCGGCGCGCCATTGATCCCCTTTGTTCCCTAGGGATTTCCCTCGATCATTCCTGCGTTCCCGCCCTGCGCTGAAATTTTTTTTCATCCCTGAAAGGTGAACGGAAGTTTGAGTTTTTAGACTCCCGCATTCATTGGACTGTCAGCTATTTTTCAGACCGCAGTCAGGTCTAAGAAAAGCAACAACAAAGGGAGGAATGATCCAATGCAGTCAAAACGCAGCGCCATCAAGCGCGAGCTCTGGGCCGCCGGCACGATGATCGTGCTGGGCCTGGGGGCCATCGCGCAGGCATCCACCTACACGTTAGGCAGCCTGGCGCGCATGGGGCCGGGCCTGTTTCCAGCCATCCTCGGCGTGCTTCTGGTCCTGTTGGGCCTGATCATCGCCCGCATGGCGTATTCGCCGCTCACCACCGAAGAAGACACCGAAGAGGTCCCGCCGCCGCAATGGCGCGGCTGGGGCTGCATCATCGGCGGCCTGCTGGCGTTCATCCTGTTCGGCAAGTTCGGCGGCCTGATTCCCGCCACCTTCGCGCTGGTCTTCATTTCGGCCCTGGGCGACCGCGAGCACACGCTGCGCAGCGCCGCCGTGCTGGCCGTGGGCGTGACCATTCTGGGCGTCGCCGTTTTCTCCTGGGCGCTGCAGCTGCAGTTTCCGCTGTTTCGCTGGGGCTGATCGATGGAAATCTTCAATAACCTGATGCACGGGTTCTCCGTCGCGTTCGCGCTGGACAACCTGCTGTGGGCCGTGTTCGGCGTCTTCATGGGCAACCTGATCGGCGTGCTGCCGGGCATGGGTGTGCTGGCCGCCATCTCGATCCTGCTGCCGCTGACCTACACCATGACGCCCACCGCGGCGCTGGTGATGCTGTCCGGCATCTACTACGGTTCGCAATACGGCGGCGGGATCACCTCGATCATGCTGAACCTGCCGGGCACCGCCTCGCATGCGGTGGCCTGCCTGGACGGCAATCCGCTGGCGCGCAACGGCAAGGCCGGCTCGGCGCTGTTCATGCTGATGTTCTCGTCGTTCTGCGGCGCGTCGGTCGGCATCCTGGCAATGATCCTGTTCTCGCCGCTGCTGGTGGACGTGGCCTTCAAGTTCGGTCCGGCCGAGTACTTCTCGATGATGATGCTGGGCCTGCTGGCCGGCGCCACGCTGGCCAAGGGTTCGGCCATCAAGGGCGTGGCGATGGTGGTCGTGGGCCTGCTGCTGGGCGTGGTGGGCACCGACGTCAACACCGGCACCATGCGCTTTCACTTCGGCATCCTCGAGCTGAGCGACGGGCTGCAGATCGTGGCGCTGGCGATGGGCCTGTTCGGCGTGGCCGACTTCCTGAAGAACATCAACCAGATCGGCGGCGACACCAAGGTCACCAGCGGCAAGATCAGCATGAAGTCCATGCGTCCTGAAGCCGGCGACATCAAGCAGTCGCGCGGCGCCCTGGTGCGCGGCACCGCCATCGGCGCGGCCTTCGGCATCCTGCCGGGCACCGGCCCGACCATTGCGTCCTTCATCTCGTACGCGGTGGAAAAGAAAGTGGCGCGCGAACCGCGCCGCTTCGGCCGCGGCGCCATCGAAGGCATCGCCGGCCCCGAGGCCGCCACCAGCGCATCGACGCAGACCAGCTTCATCCCCACCATGAGCCTGGGCATCCCCGGCGACCCGGTGATGGCGCTGATGCTGGGCGCGTTGATCATCCACGGCATCCAGCCGGGTCCGCAGATGATGGTCGAACACGCCGACATGTTCTGGGGGCTGATCGCCAGCTTCTGGGTCGGCAACGTGCTGCTGTTGCTGCTGAACCTGCCGCTGATCGGCATGTGGGTGCGCCTGTTGACGGTACCGTTCCGCTACCTGTTCCCGGCCGCGCTGTTCTTTGTCTGCGTCGGGGTCTACAGCACCAACAACAACCTGTTCGACGTGGGCATGGTGACGCTGTTCGGCGCCGCGGGCTACGCGCTGATCCGCCTGCGCTTCGAACCGGCGCCGTTGCTCCTGGGCTTCGTGCTGGGGCCGATGGTGGAAGAGAACTTCCGCCGCGCCCTGCTGCTGTCGCGCGGCGACCTCGCCATCTTCGTGACGCGTCCGATCAGCCTGGGCTTCGTGCTGGCTTGCGTGCTGCTGATCGCGCTGCTGCTGGTATCGGCGGTGCGCCAACGCAACAAGGTGCGCCTGGCCATGGAGACGTCCAACTCGACGGCCTGATACATCCAGGCCAATGCAAACAGCCGCCTTCGGGCGGCTGTTTTTCTATGTGGCGTCAGGCTCGGCCCGGTGCCCATCGATGTGCCCCAGCGGCCGGCCCGGATCCAGCCGGTCGCGCACGCGCTGCTTGAGCACCTTGGCCTCGGGAAATCCACCGTCCCGCTTACGGTCCCAGATCAGCTCGCCGTCGTAGGTGATCTGAAATACGCCTCCGGTGCCGGGCTGCAGCACCACTTCGCCCAGGTCGGTGGAAAAGGTCGACAGCAGTTCCTGCGCCATCCAGCCGGCGCGCAACAGCCACTGGCACTGCGTGCAATACAGGATGACGATGCGGGGCGCGGGCGTGGCGGGATCGTGGGCGGATGTCATGGTGAGGGCAATCGCATTGGCGCGGGCACGCCGTTGTCGTGGATAATGTCAGGTTTTCCCGGGCGTGCAATGCGCCCAGAGTCTTACGCATGAAGTCTGCATTATCGCCCCGTGGCCAACGCTGGTTGATCGGCCTCTTGATGGGCCTGGTCACGCTCACGCCGATGGGCATCGACATCTACCTGCCGTCCCTGCCTGCCATGGCGGTTGGCTTTGGCCACCCCGTCAGTGCGCTGCAGGCCAGCATCACCCTTTTCATTTTCGCGGTGGGCGTGGGCCAGATCCTGATCGGCCCGCTGGCCGACCGCTACGGCCGCCGGCCCGTGGCGCTGGGCGGCGCCATCGCCTACCTGGCCGGGTCCGCGCTGGGCGCGGCGGCCTCGTCGCTGGACCTGTTCTATACCGCCCGCGTGATCCAGGGCCTGGGCGCGTGCTCGGCATCGCTGGTGGCCTTTGCCGCGGTGCGCGACTGCTTCAGCCCCGCGGTCGGCGCCCGCGTGTACAGCTACCTGAACGGCGCGCTGTGCACCGTGCCCGCGCTGGCGCCGATGTTGGGCGGCGCGCTGGCCGTGCACGCCGGCTGGCGCAGCACCTTCGTATTCATGGCGCTGTTCGCGCTGGCCCTGGCCGCGCTGCTGGCGCGCCGTTTCGAAGAAACGCGCGCCGCGCCGCCCGCAGCGGGCGCTCCGCTCTACAGCCTGCGGCGCTATGCGCCCATCATCACCAGCGGCCGCTTCCTGTATTTCGCGGTCTACGCCATGGCCGGCATGGCCATGATCCTGGTGTTCGTGTCGGCCGCGCCCGTGGTGCTGGTGCAGCAGCTGGGCTATTCCGAACTGGGCTTTTCCGCCTGGTTCGGGGGCAACGCGGCCATCAACATCGCGGCCTTCTTCCTGGCGCCCGTATTCATCGCACGCTTCGGCCGCTACCCCATGCTGCGCGTCGGCATGGCTTCACTGCTGCTGGCCGCGCTGATGCACCTGGCCGCCTGGCGCTGGGCGCCGGCCGCCGCGTGGATCTTCATGCTGCCGGTGGCCGTGCTGACCGTGGGCTTCTCGCTGGCGCTGGGGTCGGCGCTGAGCCTGGCGCTGGAACCCTTCGGCGACCGCGCCGGCACTGCCGCAGCGGTCTTCGGCCTGTTCCAGATGAGCGGGTCCGCCGTCATCGCCACCCTGCTGCTGGACGGCGGCGTGGCCCCGCAGGCGGCCATGGGGCTGATCGGCGTGGGGATCGTGGCGCCGCTGCTGTGCCTGTCCGGCGTCATGGCGCGGCGCCTGGCGGCCAAACGGCCGGCGCAGGCCTGACCCTGCAACGCACCTGGAGCGGCCCGGCCACGCCTGACGGCAACGCGACCCGCCCTCGGGCGCGGTCGCAAACGCCGGCCCGCCCATCACCCCGCCGCGCGCGGCCCGTTCGACAGGTGCATCAGCAACGCGCCGCCCGCGATCAACACCGCGCCCAGCAGCCGGCCCGGGTTCAGGGCATTGGCGGCAAAGCCCACCAGCGCGTAGCGGTCCAGCAGCAGCGCCGCCAGCATCTGCCCTGCGATCACCGCGGCCAGGAACGCCCCGGCGCCCAGCCGCGGCGCCAGCATCAAGGCGGCCGTGATGTAGAACACACCCGACAGGCCGCCCGTCCAGCCCCACCACGGCAGGCGGCCGATTTCCGAAAAGCTGGGTGCCGGCACCCGCATCAGCGCCATCACCGCCATGGCCGCCATCGCGCTGATGGCCAGAGACGCCATCGTGGCCCATAGCGGGTGGCCCAGGTGACGGCCCAACGTGGCATTCGCGCCAGCCTGGAAGGGAACAAGGGCGCCGGCCAGGATGGCCGCGGGGATGGCGAAAAGAGAAGTGCCGTTCATGGCGAGGCTCCGATTCAAGAGGGATTGGCGTTATTCTCTTATTCACCAAGCTCAGAATCCAATTCGATATTTAGCTATCGAATATGCACCAAATGAATAATCCAGACGCCCCATCCGCCCTCGCCCACAACCTGCGCGCGGTGGACCTGAACCTGCTGGTGGTGCTGGACGCCCTGCTGCACGAACGCCACCTGACCCGCGCCGCCGCCCGGTTGCCGATGAGCCAGCCGGCCGTCAGCCATGCCCTGGCCCGCCTGCGCACGCTGCTGGGCGACCCCTTGTTTCACCGCACCCGCGGCGGCCTGCGGCCCACGCCGCACGCCCTGGCGCTGGAAGCGCCGCTGCGCGACGTGCTGGCGCAAGTGCGCCGCCTGCTGGCCGGCGCGGTATTCGACCCCGCGGCCAGCAGGCGCACGTTTCGCCTGGCCATGTCCGACTACGGCGCCAGCGTGGTGCTGCCGCCGCTGGTGCGGCGCCTGCGCGCCCAGGCCCCCGGCATCGACCTGGAAATCAGCTACACCAGCCGCGGCGGCATGATCGCGGGCGTGGCCGATGGCCAGCTCGACCTGGCGCTGGCCGTATTCGGCGAAACGCCGGCCGACATCCGTCGCGCGGTGCTGTTCCAGGAACCGTTTGTCTGTGTGATGGATGCGGCCAGCTCGGCTGACCCATTGACGCTGGACGCCTATCTGGCGCGGCCCCACGTGCTGGTGGCCGCCAGCCAGGACCAGCGCTCAGGGGAAGTGGACGCGGCCCTGGCCCGCCTGGGCCGGGCCCGCCGCGTGGCCCTGCGGCTGCCGCACTGGACGGCGGCCCCCGCCGTCGTGGCCGGCACCGACCTGGTGCTGACGGTGGCGCAACGCACGGTGATGCCGACACCGCCGGGGCTGGCGGTGCAGCCGGTGCCATTTCCGATCGCCCCCCTGGGGTTCGAGATGATCTGGCATGAGCGTACGGATGGCGACGCCGGGCTGCGCTGGCTGCGCGAATCGCTGGCCGCGTTGATGGGCTGATGGCCAGGCGCCCATGAAAAAGGCCACCGGCATCGGCGGCCTTGGCCACGACGTCAGTCGCGCGCCCGCGGCGCCATGAATTCCGGCCCCACGGGGTCCAGGATGTTCTTGTCCAGCAGCTCGTTGATCTCGGCCATCTCGGTGTCGGTCAGATGCCAGCCAAACGCATCGTCCACGCCGTTCAACTGGTCCGGCCGGCGCGCGCCCCACAGCGCAATGGTCGGGCCGCTGTCCAGCACCCACCGTATCGCCAGCGCCAGCACCGACTTGTCGTGGCGAATGCGCGCAAAGGCCTCCAATTCCTTGGTGGCGCGCACGTACTGGTCAAACCGCGGCCGACGGAACTTCGGGTCGTTCGACCGCAAGTCGTCGGACCCGAAGGTGGTGTCCACCGTCATGCGGCCCGACAGCAGGCCACGGCACAGCGCGCCATAGGCCAGCACGGCCAGCTGGTGCTCGCGGGCATACGGCAGCACGTCCGCTTCGATGGCGCGTTCGAACAGGTTGTACGGCGGTTGTACCGACGCCAGCGGCAGCACGGCGCGAAACTGGTCCATCTGCTCGGGCGAATAATTGCTGACGCCGACCGCCAGGATCTTGCCTTCACGCTGCAGGTCCTGCAGCGTGCGCGCGGTGTCCTCGATCGGCACCTGCGGATCGGGCCAATGAATCTGGTACAGGTCGATGCGGTCGGTGCGCAGGCGGCGCAGCGAATCTTCGACCTCGCGGCGGATGCGCGCCGGGCTGGAATTGCGCCGCACGCCCTCGCCCGCCCATTCCAGGCCCGCCTTGGTGGCAATCACGGCCTGGTCGCGGATGCCCTGCAAAGCCTGCCCCACCATTTCCTCGGCGTGGCCAAAACCGTATACCGGTGCGGTGTCGATCAGGTTGATGCCGCGCTCGATCGCGCCGCGCAGCGTCGCCACCGACGCGGCGTCATCGGCCCCGCCCCACATCCAGCCGCCAATCGCCCACGTGCCCAGGCCGATTCTGGACACAGGCGCAGGGATTCCTTCAATACGCATGGTCTCGACCAGCATGCTTACCACTCCTGCAAAAAAGTTTGATGAGTGTAGGTCAGGTATTATTGAATCAGACTCAACGATCTATTCACTTCGCCGCAGCGCCCCATGCCTTCCTACAGCCGCCACGACCTGGCCGATCTCAGCGCCTTCGCGGCCATCTGCCGCCGCGGCAGCTTCCGCCTGGCGGCCAGTGAACTGGGCGTATCCACCTCGGCGCTCAGCCACGCCCTGCGCAACCTGGAAGGCCGACTGGGCGTCAAGCTGCTCAACCGCACCACCCGGTCGGTCGCCCCCACCGAAGCCGGCAGCAAGCTGGCCGCGCAACTGGACCAAAGCTTCGGCGAAATCGGCGAAGCCCTGTCCGAACTCGGCCAATACCGCGCCGGGCCGCTGGGTGGCCTGCGCATCAACGTGCCGCGCGATGCCGCACGCCTGCTGCTCAGCCCCGTGCTGGCGCGCTACCTGCACGACTACCCCGGCGTGAAGATCGAAGTGGTGGTCGACAACAATATGGTCGACATCGTCAAGACGGGCTTTGACGCCGGCATCCGCTTTGGCGACACGGTGCCGCAGGACATGGTCTGCATGCCGCTGACGCCGCCGCTCAGGTGGGTGGTGGTGGCCGCGCCCGCCTACCTGGGCCGCCACGGCACGCCCAAGACGCCCGACGACCTGCTGCGCCACGCCTGCATCCGCCTGCGCCTGGGTGACCAGACCCTGTACCGGTGGGAGCTGGGCCAGGGCCCGCGCGCCTGCGAAATCGACGTGCCGGGCGCCCTCATCGTGAACGACACCGACATGGCCGTGGACGCTGCGCTGGACGGGCTGGGCCTGGCCTATTGCCTGGAACGCTACGCCGAACCGCACCTGCGCGCCGGCCGCCTGCGCCGCGTGCTGGACGACTGGGCGCCGGCCGGCGCGCCGCTGGTCATGTACTACCCCAGCCGACGGCAACTGGCGCCCGCGCTCAGTCGCCTGATCCAGGCCATCCGCGCGGCCAACGGGCTGCCGGACGCGATCGGCGGCTAGGGCTCAAGCACCTTGCCGCGTTGACGGGCCCAGAGGCATGGCGACAGCGGCGGGCCTGCGAACAGCGCCCGCAACTGGCCTACTATGGCAGGCAACGATGGCAGGCGCCGATCACAGGCGCCGCCCGATTCCTGGAGACATCATGGCCCCCGATTCCCCGACCCGCACCGACGCCCCCGCCCCGCTGCTGCTGCGCACGACGCAAGACGGCATCGCCACCTTGCAGCTGAACCGGCCGGCGCAATTCAATGCGCTGTCCGAAGGGTTGCTAGAGGCGCTGCGCGTGGAACTCGACGCCCTGGCGCGCGACCCCGCGCTGCGCTGCGTGGTGCTGGAATCGGTCGGCCGCGCCTTCTGCGCCGGCCACGACCTGCGCGAAATGCGCAGCCAGCCGTCGTTCGACTACTACCTGGCGCTGTTTCGCCAATGCAGCCGCGTCATGCAGGGCCTGCAGGCGCTGCCGGTGCCCGTCATTGCCAAGGTGCGCGGCATCGCCACCGCCGCGGGCTGCCAGCTGGTGGCCAGCTGCGACCTGGCCGTGGCGGCCGACACGGCCACCTTTGCCGTGTCCGGCATCAACGCCGGCCTGTTCTGCTCGACGCCGGCCGTGGCGCTCAGCCGCAACGTGTCCACCAAGCGCGCCTTCGAAATGCTGGTCACCGCCCGCTTCATCAGCGCCGCCCAGGCCTGCGATTGGGGCCTCTTGAACGATGTCGCGCCTGATGCCGACCTGGATGCGCGGGTGCAGGCCCTGGCCGACGTCATTGCCGCCAAGAGCCCCAGCGCGATCCGCTACGGCAAGCGCATGTTCTACGCGCAGCGCCAGATGCCGCAGGCCGAAGCCTACGACTACGCCGCCGAGGTCATGGCGCGCAACATGATGGAAGAAGACGCGGCCGAAGGCATCGACGCCTTTCTGCAGAAACGCGCGCCGCAATGGCGCGGCTGACGCCGGGCACCCCCACCCGGCGCGCTACGCCAGCCAGGCCAGCGCCCAACCGCCCGCCGCGGCCGCCAGCACCACCCACACGGGCGACCAGCGCGCATAGACCAGCAGGCCAAACAGCGACAGCGCCAGGCCGAAGTCGGCCTTGGTCAGGATGGCGCCCAGCCACACCGGGTCATACAGGGCCGCCAGCAGGATGCCCACCACTGCGGCATTCACGCCCGCCACCATGTTGCGCACGCCCGGACGGCGGCGCAGGCTTTCCCAGAACGGCAGCGCCGCCGCCAGGATCAGCGCGCCGGGCAGGAATATCGTCACCAGCAACAGCGCCCCGCCCAGCCAACCGGACAGCGGCCCCGAAGACGCCGCGCCCAGAAACGCGGCAAACGTGAACAACGGCCCCGGCATGGCCTGCGCCATGCCGTAGCCCGCCAGGAAATCCGCGTTGGACACCATGCCGCCGCCGACGGCCGCCGTTTCCAGCAAAGGCAGCACCACGTGGCCGCCGCCGAAGACCAGCGCGCCCGCCCGGTAAAAGCCGGCCAGTTGCGCGGCCAGCGGCGCGTCCGACCAGGCCGCCCATGCCGGCAAGGCGGCCAGCAGCCCCACGAACACCGCCAGGCACACGTACCCCGCCCGCCGCGATACACCCTGCGTGCGACTGGCCAGGATGGGTCGGGGCGGCGCCTGCAGCAGCACTGCACCTGCCACCGCGCCCAGCACGATCGCGCCGACTTGTCCCAGTGTGGTCGGCAAGACCACCGCAATCAACGCTGCGCCCACCGCCAGGCCGGCGCGCGGGCGGTCCGGGCAAAGCGAGCGCCCCATGCCCCACACCGCCTGCGCCACGACGGCCACGGCCGCCACCTTCAGGCCATGCACCACCGCCATGCCGGAAACACCGCCGATCCGCGTCAGCCCCAGTCCCAACCCCAGCATGGCCAGCGCCGCCGGCAGCGTGAACGCCAGCCAGGCGGCCAGCATGCCGGCCCACCCCGCCCGCTTCAGGCCCAGCGCCATGCCGACCTGGCTGCTGGCCGGGCCCGGCAGGAATTGGCACAGCGCCACCAGGTCTGAAAAGGCGTAGTCGTCCAGCCAACGGCGTCGGTCGACGAATTCTTCGCGAAAGTAAGCCAGGTGGGCTACCGGCCCGCCAAAGGCGGTCAGGCCCAGCCGCAGGAACGCCAGGAAGACTTCAATACAGGAACCCGATTCGGCCGGCGTGGCCTCGCGCGCCGCCGGTTTGCTGGCGACGCGTTCATCGTGGAAAGGCGGCTGCGGCGACATGGGTCGTTGCCCTCTGCACGGCGGGCCCCGGGTTGCGGCCCCCTGAACCCTGCTTATAGCCGGCCCGCGCCGCCGTTTCAATCCGCCATTGCCATGGGTGTTGCCGCACGCCCGGGCAAATGACTTCATGAATATTCACAATTCCCACACAAACGGCGGCGGATTACCCTGCCGCGACCCTGTACCATTCCGCAGCCCGCGACCATTGACGCGTCCGAAAAGGATGACGCGCGGCCGCGGCGCCCACAGGAGTTCTGACACACCATGCTCAAGTTCACGATCCGCATCTTCGTGGTCGCCGCCATTGCCTACATCGCTGCGTCGCAGTTAGTGAACCGCAGCCTGGGGTACCTGCTGGATTCGGTCAGCGCGGATCTTTCGTACCAGGCCGTGCGCGGCCAGATGTACGCGCTGCACAAGGAACTGGACCCCATCGAGCCGGAATCCCGCGCCGCCTTCATCCGCGATACCCTGCGGCCCCACTATGGGCTGGAACTCAAGCTGGTCACGCCCGAGCGGGTCGAAGCCACCGAACAGGAAAAGCACGACCTGGCCACGCGCGGCTTCATCATGCGCGACGAATACAACACCTACCTGGCGCCCCTGCCCGGCGAGCCGCGCCAATGGCTGGAAATGCGCCTGCCCGGCGAACCCACGCTGGAAAAATGGATCACCTGGGGCGCCTGGCTGGCGCTCAGCGTGGTGCTGGCCGCCGTGCTGTTGCTGCTGTGGGCGCTGCCGGTCTGGCGCGACCTGGATTCGCTGCGCAACGCCACCCTGCGCATGGGCCAGGGCGACCTGGGCGTGCGCGCCCGGCTGTCGCATTTTTCCGGCATCCGCTACGTGGGCGAAAGCTTCAACCAGATGGCCGAACGCATCGCCGCGCTGGTTGAGAACCAGCGCAGCCTGACCAACGCCGTGTCGCACGAACTGCGCACGCCGCTGGCCCGCCTGTCGTTCGAGGTCGACATGCTGGGCCAGGAAAAATTCCAGGCCAGGCGCGACCAGATCCTGCATGACATGCGCACCGACATCGCCGAACTGGAAACCATGGTCGGTGAACTGCTGGTGTACGCACGCCTGGAACGCCCGACCGAAGACATCGTCAAGCAGGAAACGGTGGACGTGCGCGACTGGCTGGGCGAAGCGCTGGCGCAGGTGGCGCACCAGGCCGACTCGCGCGGCGTGCGTTGCCACGTGCGCGACGACGGCCTGCCGGCCCACGTGCAGCTGCACCCGCGCTACATGAGCCGGGCCCTGCTCAACCTGGTGCAGAACGCCGTGCGCTACGCCAACGCGCGCATCGAGATCTCGCTGGCCGGCTGCCCGGCCGGCGGCTTCGAGCTGATCGTCGACGACGACGGCCCCGGCGTGGCGCCGGCCGACCGCGAACGCATCTTCGAACCCTTCATCCGCCTGGATGAAAGCCGCGACCGCGGCACGGGCGGCGCCGGCCTGGGGCTGGCCATCGTCAAGCGCGTGGCGGCCAGCCACAAGGGAACCATCGAAGTGCGCGAAAGCCCCTTGGGCGGTGCGCGTTTCGTGCTGCGCTGGATGTCGCCGAACGGCGTCGCGGAATAATTCGCGTCTTGCCCGCCAATCCACGGCGCCCCTGATTCTCCGGTTATCTCAACGCCGCATGCCGGCATGCTGCCGGGGTATTTACGGCTGCTTTCATGTTGCGATGCAATAGTTGCATTGCTGTCGCTTTATTGCGCCCGCCGGCCCGTCCTGTATCCGACCCCAATATAGGGTCGATTATTCGCATATTTAAGAATTTTTCCCGCCACTCCACCCTACTCGCGAATAATTAATCAGCAAAAATCATTCCCGTTTGCCGTGAATTCACTCAAACGATAATTCTTATCATCGTAAAAACATCGTTTGAATGCCGCGTGAATATCGTTTTTTATTGTTGATTATCAAATAGTTAGACAATAAATTCCGATCAGAGTCGACCCTCGGATATTTTTCAGAACCCCACCAAAACCCCTGCATTCGCTTCCTTTCCCACTGTTGCTCAAAATATATATCTAATAGTAACTTTAGTATCCATTTGAACGTTGCAATGTGAGAGCATTGCTGTCATATCAGAAACTACTAGTTACTATTTACGCAAAACTCTTGATGGATATGCCGCCACGTTCCTTTCAAACTGACTCCAGGTTTAAACGGCAGACATAAAAACCATACGGTGCCGTGCGCGCTTCCTGATTTGCAGCAATCGCTTTTTTCCGGTTCCGGATGATCGATGGCCAGGCTGGGGAAAAGCTCTTTCTGACTTTGGAGCTGAGATGAACCCTGGCCGCCGGCACGGCAATACCCCAATCCCCCTCAATTACATCTGGCGCGTCCTGATTCTGCTGATGGCGCCCGTGCCCGCAGCGCTGGCCTGCACCACCAGCGGTTCCTCGATCCTGTGCAATGACGCGGTGACGCTCTTGCCACCGCATACCAACACCGTCACCAGCAACGCCAATGGCGTGTCGGTGCTGGTGACCAGTTCGGGCCAGTCCTCGTCCGCCTTGGTAGGCCCGTCCATCACCCTCACCGGCCGCAACACCAGCCTGACCAACCAGGGCACCGTCGATCCCGGCCTCGGCCTGGGCGCGCTTGTCAGCCTGGGCGCCACCGGCGCAGCGATGGGCAACCTGACCAACAGCGGCACCGTCTCGGTCACCAACAGCGGCACGCTGCTGGGCACGGGCCTGTCCGTGCTGGGCCTGCCATTGTTGTCCACGCTCAACGGCGCCTCGCTGATTCTGCAGGGCGATGCGAACGGCAGCATCACTGTCAACAACACCGGCACCATCGGCATCCGCCCCGGCCTGCTGAGCGGCCCGACCGCGATCTACAGCACCCCCGCCATCGCGGCCTACGGCGGCGCCCCCATTGCCGTCACCAACGCTGCCGGCGGCGTCATCAACGGCCGCGTCGGCCTGGGCCGGTCCGCCACCGGCAACACCTTCATCAACGCCGGCACGATCAACGGCGGCGTCAACATGGGGGTGAACAGCACCAATACGTTCACCGCCGTCACGGGGTCCAGCGTCACCAACGGCGGCGCTACGGACCTGGGCGTGAGCATCGGGCTGGACGGCCTGAACGCCAGCATCGCGCTCAACTTCTCCACGCTGGGCGTGGTCGACGGCGGCCAGGGAGGCAACAACACCCTGGTGCTGCAAAGCGCGGGCGCCATCGGTCCCAACGGCAAGGACATCGCCAGTTCGGCCACCTACATCAACTTCAACAACCTGGTCATCAACAGCGGCAGCTGGACCGTCAACGGCGCGCTCGTCAGCGCACAGGCGTCGTTGAACGGCGGCCTGGTCAACATCGACAATGGCGCGGCCTTCGGCTCGGGCACGCTGACCGCCAATGGCGGCGCGCTCAGCACCGCCAGCAGCCTGACCGTGAACAACGCCGTGTCGCTGGGCGCGGGCGGCCTGTCGGTGCAAGGCACGAACGGCCTCACGCTGGGCGGCGTGGTGAGCGGGGCCGGCGCCCTGGACATGTCCGGCAGCGGCACCCTGGCGCTGAACGGCGCCAACACCCACACCGGCGGTGTGCGGCTGGGCAACGGCACGCTGGCGCTGGGCACCAACACCGCGCTGGGCCTGGGCGACCTGGTGGTCTACGGCGCAGCCACGCTGCAGGCCACCGCGGCCACCAACGTGGCCAACAACATCACGCTGAACGCCAACCTGGCGTTGGGCAACAGCGGTTCGTTGACGCTGGGCGGCGTGCTGTCGGGCGCCGGCACGCTGTCCAAGTCCGGCGCGGGCATCCTGACCCTGAACGGCGCCAACACCCACGCCGCCACGCAGATCAGCGCTGGCGGCCTGATCGTGGGCAACAACAACGCGCTGGGCAATGGCGCGTTGACGGTGAATGGCGCGGCCACGCTGGCCTCGTCCAGCGCCGTGGCGCTGCAGAACGCCATCGTCCTGAACAACGCGCTGACGCTGAACGGCGCCAACGACCTGACCCTGAACGGCACCCTGAGCGGCGCGACCGGCACGCTGGTCAAGAGCGGCGCGGGCGCGCTGACGCTGACCGGCGCCAATACCTTCGGCGGCGGCGCCACGCTCAGCGGCGGCACGGTCAACGTGGGCAGCAATACCGCGCTGGGCACGGGCAACGTGACCGTGAACGGCGCGGTCACCCTGGCCAGCCTGTCGAACAACGTGGCGCTGTCCAACGCCTTTGCGCTGAGCAACGCGCTGACGGTGGGCGGGGCCAGCAACCTGACACTGAACGGCGCGCTGTCGGGCGCGGGCGGCACGCTGGTCAAGACCGGCACGGGCACCCTGACGCTGAACGCCACCAACTCGATGGGCGGCGCCACGCTGAACGGCGGCACCGTGGTCGCGGGCGCCAACAACGCCCTGGGCACCGGCTCGGTCACCGTGCAAGGCGCCACCGCGCTGGACGCCGGCGCGGCCGTCAGCCTGGCCAACCAGTTCGTGCTGAACAACAGCCTGTCGGTGCTGGGCACCCAGGCCCTGACGCTGGCCGGCGCGCTGTCGGGCACCGGCCAACTGGTCAAGAATGGCCAGGCCAACCTGACGCTGGCCACGCAGAACACCCACAGCGGCGGCGTGCTGCTGAACGCAGGCACCCTGACGCTGGGCAATGCCCAGGCGCTGGGCACGGGCCTGTTGGACGTGCAAGGCGCGGCCACCCTGGCTGCCGGCGCGGGCAACCTCAATGTCGGCAACAACATCCGGCTGGGCGCCGGCCTGGGCGTCACCACGGGCGGCCAGGCGCTGACGCTGAGCGGCGCCCTGAGCGGCGCCGGCGGCCTGACGCTGAACGACGGCGGCACCCTGACCCTGTCGGGCAACAACACCCACTCGGGCGGCGTCCTGCTCAATGCGGGCGTGCTGGTGGCCGCCAGCGACACCGCGCTGGGCAGCGGCCTCTTTACCGTCGGCGGCAACGCCACGCTGCAAAGCAACGCCAACCGCAACTTCGTCAACAACATCGCCCTGAACGCCAACCTGACGGTGGACAGCGCCAACAACATCGGCCTGTACGGCACCCTCAATGGCACGGGCGGCCTGATCAAGAACGGCAGCGGCACCCTGACGCTGACGGGCGCCAACAACTTCGGCAACACCACCATCAACGCGGGCGTGCTGCAGGCCGGCACCGCCAGCCTGGGCGCCAGCGTCCTGAACAACAGCAAGCTGGTGCTGGCCCAAGGCGCCAACGCCACGTACAGCGGCAGCATCAGCGGCACGGGCAGCGTGGACGTGCTGGGCAACAACACCACCCTGCTGCTCAATGGCGTGAACACCTTCACGGGCGGCCTGAACCTGCTGTCCGGCACGCTCGAAACCCAGGGCGGACAAGCCCTGGCCGACAGCCTGGCCGTGAACCTGGCAACCGGTACCACCCTGAAGCTGACCGACAGCGAAACCTTCGGCTCGCTCAGCGGCACGGGCAACGTGGCGCTGGGCGCCAACGCCACCCTGCAGATGGGGCAGAACAACGCCGATTCGACCTTCGGCGGCGTGCTGGCCGGCGCGGGCACCATCGTCAAGAACGGCACCGGCGCGCTGACGCTGACGGGCGCCAACACCCAGACCGGCGCCTTCAACCTGGGCGGCGGATCGCTGACCGTGAACGGCTCGCTGGCCAGCTCGCAGGTCAACGTCGGCGCGGGCGCCACGCTGGCTGGCAGCGGCAGCGTGGCCGGCACGGCCAATATCGCGACCGGCGGCGCGTTGTCGGCCACCACCGGCCAGACCCTGACGCTGGGCGGCCTGGCGATGACCGCCGGCTCGCAGTTCAACGTGTCGCTGGGCGCACCGACCCCGCAGGCGCTGGTGCAGGTCAACGGCAACGTCACCTTGGCGGGCGACCTGAACGTCACCGACAAGGGCGGCTTCGGCGTCGGCGTGTATCGCCTGCTGGGCTACACCGGCACGCTCGTGAACAACGGCCTGGCGCTGGGCACCCTGCCCCCGGGCACCCTGCCGGCCAACCTGCAGATCCAGACCGCGGTGAACCAGCAGGTCAACCTGATCGTGCAGGCCGGCGGCAACAACGTGCAATTCTGGAACGGCGCCAAGCTGGCCGCCGACGGCGTGCTAGCCGGCGGCAGCGGCACCTGGCAGGCGGGCACCACCAACTGGACCGACCAGACCGGCAACCTGAGCCAGGCCTGGGGCAGCCAGTTCGCCGTGTTCGGCGGCCTGGCGGGCGGCCTGGTCACCGTGTCCGGCGACCAGGCCGTGACCGGAATGCAGTTCTTCACCGACGGCTACACCCTCAATGGCGGCGGCCTGCAACTGGCCAGCGGCATCAACAATTTCCGGGTCGACCCGACACTGACCGGCACCGTCAACAGCGCGATCAAGGGCGCCGGCCAGCTGCAAAAGCGCGACCAGGGCACCTTGGTGCTGGGCGGCGCCAACACCTACACCGGCGGCACGCTGGTGGCCGAAGGCGTGCTGCAGGTCAGCGACGACACCAACCTGGGTGCGGCCAATGGCGCGCTGGGCTTTGCCGGCGGCACGCTGCGCGTGACCGGCACGGGCTACACCGGCACCACCCGCGCCATCGACGTGGGCGCGGGCGCGGGCTTTGACATCGCGGACGCCGGCAATACGTTCACGCTCAACCAGGCGCTGACCAACACGGGCCGCGTCACCAAGCTGGGCGCCGGCACGCTGGCGCTGGGCGGCAACAACAGCGCCATCGGCGGCGTCACCCTGGCCGCCGGCACCGTGTCGGTGGGCAGCAATACCGCGCTGGGCAGCGGTTCGTTCAACATCAACGGTTCCGGCGCGCTGGACAGCACCGCCGCCGTCACGCTGGCCAACGACGTATTCATCGGCGCCGGCAACACGCTGACCAACCTGGGCTCGAACGACCTGACGCTGAACGGCGTCGTGGCCGGCACCACCGGCGCCCTGGCCAAGACGGGCAACGGCACCCTGACGCTCAATGGCGCCAACAGCTATGCCGGCGGCACCACTCTGTCGGCCGGCGCCATCCGCGTGGGCAGCAATACCGCGCTGGGCACGGGCCTGCTGACGGTGGCCGGCGCGTCCAGCCTGCTGTCCGACAGCACGGTGGCCCTGGGCAACGGCATCGCGCTCAATGCCAACCTGACCACCGGCGGCACGGGCAACCTGACGCTGAACAACGCCATCACCGGCGCGGGCACCCTGATCAAGTCGGGCACGGGCACGCTGACGCTGAACGGCATCAATACCCACGCGGCCACGCAACTGGCCAGCGGCACGCTGCTGCTGGGCAACAACCAGGCGCTGGGCACGGGCAATCTGTCGGTCACGGGCAACGCGGCGCTGGACGGCGCCACCGCCGGCCTGTCGCTGGGCAATGCCATCACGCTGGCTTCCGGCGCGAACCTGACCCTGGCGCAAAGCCAGGACGCGCCTTTGTCCGGCTTCATCAGCGGCGCAGGCAGCCTGATCGCGGGCGCCGCCGGCCGCACGCTGACGCTGTCCGGCAACAACACCTACCAGGGTGGCACGCAGCTCAATGGCGGCAGCCTGGTGGTGGGATCGAACACGGCGCTGGGCACGGGCGGCCTGCTCGTGAACGGCGCCGCCAACCTGTCCGGCACGGCCGGCGGGCCGGCCATTGTGCTGACCAACAACGTCGCGCTGAACAACGCCTTGACGGTCAACGGCGCGCGCGACCTGACCCTGTCTGGCGTGGTGGACGGCGCGGGCTCGTTGACCAAGAGCGGCACGTCCACCCTGACCCTGAACAGCAGCAACACCTACTCTGGCGGCACCACCCTGACCGCCGGCACATTGCGAGTTGGCAACAGCGCGGCGCTGGGTACGGGCGACCTGACGGTGAACGGCGCCGGCACGCTGGGGGCGACCCCGGCGCAGGGGCTGCAGCTGAGCAACAACGTGGTGCTGAACCAGGGCCTGACGGTCGACCTCACGCAGAGCCTGGCGCTGTCCGGCGTCGTCTCCGGCGCGGGCGGCCTGACCACGAGCGGCCCGGCCACCCTGGCGCTGCTGGGCGCCAACACCTATGGCGGCGGCACCCAGGTCAATGGCGGCAGCCTGGTGCTGGGCACCAGCACGTCGCTGGGCAGCGGCGCCCTGACGGTCAATGCGGCCACCTTGCTGGATGCGACGGCGAGCGTGGCCCTGGCCAACAACGTCACCCTGAACGGCGCGCCGCTCACCGTGCTGGGCTCGCAAGACCTGGCGCTGAACGGCACGGTGTCGGGCGGCGGCAGCCTGGTCAAGCAAGGCGCCGCCACGCTGACCCTGGCGGGCAACAATACCTTCGACGGCGGCGTGACGCTGGCGCAAGGCGGACTGAATGTGGGTTCGAACCTGGCGCTGGGCACCGGCGCCCTGACCGTCGCGGGCGCATCCACCCTGTCCAGCAGCCAGGCCGTGACGCTGGCCAACAACGTGGCGCTGACCAGCGGCACCCTGACCGCCACCGGGTCGAACGACATCACCCTGGGCGGCACCGTGTCCGGCGCCAACGGCCTGGTGCAAAGCGGCACCGGCACGCTGACGCTGTCCGGCAACAACAACTACAGCGGCGGCACCACGCTGACCAGCGGCACGCTGGCCGCCAACAGCAATACCGCATTGGGCACCGGCGCCTTGAACGTCACCGGCGCGGCCAACCTGACCGCCGCCGATGGCGTGACGCTGGCCAACAACGTGACGCTGGCCAACGCCCTGACCGCCACCGGCGCGGGCAACTGGACGCTGGCCGGCAACCTGACGGGCGCGGGCAGCCTGGTCAAGGAGGGTTCGGGCACGCTGACGCTGTCCGGCGCCAACGGCTATACCGGCGGCACCCAGTTGAACGCAGGGGGGCTGACCGGCAACACCGGCAGCATCCAGGGCAACGTCGCCACCGCCGCCGGCACCACGCTGACCTTCAACCAAGGTGCCAACGGCACGTACGGCGGCGTGCTTTCCGGCGCCGGCAACCTGGAAAAAACCGGCCTGGGCAACCTGACGCTGGGCGGCGCCAACACGTTGTCCGGCGGCATCGGCGTGGCGCAAGGCACGCTGACCGCGGGCGGGGCCGCCATCAACTCGGCCTCCGGCGTGCGCATCGACAGCGGCGCCACCCTGGCGCTGACCAGCGCGGCCTCGATTGCCAGCCTGACCGGCGCCGGCACGCTGCAAAGCGGCTCGGCCCTGACGCTGGGCAACGGCAGCGACAGCGTCTTTGGCGGCGTGCTGGCCGGCACCGGCAGCACCACCAAGGTCGGCACGGGCACGCTGACGCTCGCCGGCGCCAATACGCAAAGCGGCGTGTTCGACATCAACGGCGGGCGCGTCAACCTGACCGGTTCACTGGGCAGCAGCACGGTCAACGTGAACGGCGCAGGCGCAAGCCTGGCCGGCACGGGCATCGCCAGCGGCAACGTCTTCGTCAAGAACGGCGGCAACCTGTATGTCAGTTCCGCCAACACCGGCGGCCTGACGCTGGGTTCGTTGAGCGTGGATGGCGCCTCCAGCATCAACGCCGACCTGGGCGCGCCCTATTCCGGCAGCCTCATCAACGTCAACGGCAACGTGACGCTGAACGGCACCATCAACGTCACGCAATTGCCCGGCTTTGGCGTGGGCGTGTATCGCATCGTCAGCTATCAAGGCACCGGCATGACCACCGGCCTGACGCTGGCCAATGCCTCGCCCACCTTCAGCCTGCAGACCGGCCTGGCCGGCCAGATCAACGTGCTGAACCAATCGCAGGCCAATGAAATCCAGCTTTGGAAAGGCGGCAACGGCACTTGGGATGGCACCACCACGGATTGGAGAAACGCCACCACCCTCGCCCAGGAAGCCTGGGGCGGCCGGTTCGGCGTCTTCCAGGACCAGGCCGGCACGGTGACCGTCTCGGGCAACCAGCAGTTCCAGGGCCTGCAGTTCTCCACCGATGGCTACATCGTCAGCGGCGGCACGCTCACGGCGGTCAACGGCAGCGACGGCGTGACCACCCTGCGGGTCGAACCCAATGCCACCGCGACGCTCGGCTCGACGCTGGCCGGCACCGGCGTCACACTGGCCAAGCGCGACGCGGGCACGCTGATCCTCACCGGCGCCAACACCTACACCGGCACCACCCGCCTGGAAGGCGGCGTGCTGCAGATCAATGACGATACCCAATTGGGCAACGCCGCCAACGGCGTGGCCTTCGCGGGCGGCACGCTGCGGTATGCCGGCACGGGCAACGGCAGCACCGGCCGCGCCTGGTCGGTGGCCGGCAACGGCGGCATCGACGTCGCCAACGCGGGGGTGACCTACACCGCCAATGGCGCCATCACCGATGGCGCGACCGCCGGCACGCTGACCAAGACGGGCGCCGGCACTCTGGCGCTCAACGGCACCAACACCTATTCGGGCGGCACCTTGCTGCAAGCCGGCACGATCCAGGTCGGCAGCAATGCCGCCCTGGGCGCGGGCGCCCTGACCGCGTCGGCAGGCACCACGCTGGCCAACGGTACCGCGGTGCCCCTGGCGCTGGCCAACAGCGCCGTGCTGCAAGGCGACCTGACGGTGCAAAGCGGCGCGGCCGGCCTGGCGCTGAACGGCGACGTGTCCGGCGCAGGCGGGCTGGTCAAGACCGGCACGGGCAACCTGACCCTGGCCGGCAACAACACCTACCAGGGCAATACGCAACTGACGGCCGGCATGCTCACCGTGGGCAGCAACACCGCGCTGGGCACGGGCAACCTGATTGCGTCGGCCGCCACCGCGCTGACCGCCAGCACGCCGGTGCAGTTGCAGAACGGCGTGACGCTGAACGGCGGTCTGACCGTCACCGGCATCAACGACCTGACGCTGGCCGGCGCCATTGGTGGCACGGGCGGCCTGACCCAGGCCGGCCCCGGCACCCTGACGCTGGCCGCGGCCAACAGCTTCTCCGGCGGCGTGCAGCTGAACTCCGGCACTCTGGCCGTGGGCAACAACGCCGCACTGGGCAGCGGCATGCTGGGTACCGCGGCCGGCACCACCCTGTCCGCGACCAGCCCCGTCACGCTGGGCAACGCGGTGATGCTGACCTTCGGCACCACCACCGTCACCGGCAGCGACTTGACGCTCACTGGCACGATCGATGGCGCGGGCGGCCTGGCCAAGACCGGCACGGGCACCCTGACCCTGACGGGCAACAACACCTACGGCGGCGGCACCACGCTCACCAGCGGCACGCTGGCCGTGGGCGGCAACAATGCGTTGTCCTCGGGCACGCTGACGGTCGCCGACGGCACCACCCTGCGTGCGCAAGGCGCGGCCACCTTGACCAACACGGTGACGCTGAACGGCGGCCTGACCGTCAACGGCACTGACAACCTGACGCTCGCCGGCAGCGTCGGCGGCTCGGGCGGGCTGACCAAGACGGGCACGTCCACGCTGACGCTGGGCGGCGCCAACACCTACGGCGGCGGCACCACGCTGGCGGGCGGCACGATCATCGCCGGCAACAATACGGCGCTGGGTTCGGGCGACGTGTCCGTCACAGGCGCGGGCACGCTGCAAGCGGGCGCGCCGGGCATCGCGCTGGCCAACAACGTCGGCCTGGGCGCCGCCCTGACCGTGGCGGGGGCCAACGACCTGACGCTGACGGGCAACCTGGCCGGCGCGGGCAGCCTGGTCAAGACCGATGGCGGCACGCTCACGCTCAGCGGCCAGAACCAGTACACCGGCGGCACCACGCTGTCCGGCGGCACCCTGGTGGGCAATACGACCAGCCTGACCGGCAACGTCTCGACCGCTTCCGGCACCAGCCTGGTGTTCAACCAGGGCGCAGGCGACGGCACGTTTGCCGGGTCCATCAGCGGCGGCGGCGCGCTGGTCAAGGACGGCGCCAGCACCGTCACGCTGACCGGCACCAACACGTACTCCGGCAGCACCACCATCAACGCCGGCACCCTGGCCGGCAACGCCGCCAGCCTGCAAGGCAACATCGGCATCAACGGCACCGGCGCCGTGGTCTTCAACCAGACCACCGACGGCACCTATGGCGGCAATATCACCACGGCGTCCGGCACCCTGACCAAGGACGGCGGCGCCACCCTGGCGTTGACCGGCACCAACCAGGTCGGCGGCGGCACCACCATCAACAGCGGCACGCTGCAGGTGGACGGCACGCTGACGGGCGGCAACGTCACCGTCAATGCCGGCGCCTCGCTGGGCGGCTCCGGCTCGGTATCGGCTGACGTCACGCTGGGCAATGGCGCGCACCTGGTGGCGGGCACGCCCACCAACCCGATCTCGTTCGCGCAGAACCTGACGCTGTCGTCCGGCACGCAGCTGGACTTCACGCTGGGCTCGCCCAATTCGGCCACCACCGCGGTGACCGTGGGCCAGACCCTGAACCTGGCCGGTGTGCTCAACCTGACCGATGGCGGCAACCTGGGCACGGGCGTGTACCGCCTGTTCACGGCCAGCACCATCAACAACAACGGCCTGACCTACGGCACCTTGCCCAACGGCTACACCAGCGCCAACCTGACCCTGCAGAACCTGACCAACCAGGTCAACCTGGTGCTGCAGAGCCAGCCCGGCGAAATCCTGTTCTGGAACGGCGCCAAGACCACGCCCGACGGCGTGATCGCAGGCGGCACCGGCACCTGGAACGCCGGCAGCAACAACTGGACGGATGCCAGCGGCAACCTGGCGTCCAGCTGGAATGGCAAATACGCGGCCTTCTCGGGCGCCAGCGGCACGGTCACCCTCGACGGTTCGCAGGCGGTCACCGGCGTGCAGTTCCTGACCAACGGCTACACGCTGGCCGCGGGCGCAGGCGGCCAGCTCAGCATCGCTCAGGCCCAGACCCCATTCCGGGTCGAGGCCGGCGGCACCGCAACGATCTCGGCGCCCATCACCGGCGCGGGCGGCATCGAGAAAGGCAATGGCGGCACCCTCATCCTGACGGGCGCCAACACCTACACCGGCAACACCTCGATCCGCAGCGGCGTGGTGCAGGTCACGCAGGACAACCAGCTGGGCAACGGCGGCGCCATCTCGATCAACGGCGGCACGCTGCGCATCGCCGATGCCGGCTACACCACCACCACCCGCGCCATTTCGCTGGACGGCACGGGCGGCGGCATCGACATCGCCGCGGCCGGCCAGACCTTCACGCTGAACCAGTCCATCAACGGCACCGGCGCGCTGGTCAAACAAGGCGACGGCACCCTGGTGCTGAACGGCGCCAACGCCTATGCCGGCGGAACCGTGGTGGCGGGCGGCACCCTGGAAGGCAACAGCGCCAGCGTGCAAGGCGCGGTCAGCACCTCGGCCGGCACCACGCTGCGCATGAACCAGGGCACCGACGGCGCCATGACCGGCGGCATCAGCGGCGGCGGCCAACTGGTCAAGGACGGCGCCGGCGCGCTGACCCTGACGCAACCGTCGACCTACACCGGCGGCACCCGCGTCAACGCCGGCACGCTGATCGGCGACACCAGCAGCCTGCAGGGCGCCATCACCAACAACGCCACGCTGGTCTTCAACCAGGGCACGGACGGCACCTTCTCCGGCTCGCTGGCCGGCGCCGGCACCATCGTCAAGCAAGGCGGCGGCGCGTTGGGCGTGGGCGGCTCGCAGACCTTCAACGGCACCGTCGCGGTCAATGGCGGCACGCTGCAACTGGGTAGCGCCCAGGCGCCGGCCACGCTGCCGGCCGCCGTGCAGGTCAACAGCGGCGGCACGCTGTCCGGCTATGGCACGATCGCCAGCCTGACCAACGCCGGCACCGTCAACAGCGGCGGCGGCGCGGCGGGCGGCGGCATCAAGGTCAGCAACAACTTCAGCAACGGCGCGGGCGCCACGCTGGCCGTCAACCTGGGCAGCACCGCCGGCCCCAACCTGCACGTCACCGGCACCGCGGCGCTGGACGGCACGCTGCGCGTCACCAACAGCGCGCCGCTGACCGGCAACGACACCTTCACGGTGTTGACGGCCGACCAGGGCCGCCAGGGCACGTTCGCCAGCACCGTGCTGCCGCAACTGGCCTTCGTCGATGCGGCGGTCGGCTACGACCCCAACAACGTCACCGTGACCTTCACCCGCAACCAGACCGGCTTCGGCACGGTCGCCCAGTCGCCCAACCAGCGCGCCGTGGCCGGCGCCCTGGGCGGCATCGACACGAACTCGTCGCTGTACTCGTCCCTGCTCGGCCTGACCGCCGACGAGGCTGCCGCCGCGTTCAAGCAGCTGTCGGGCGACAGCCACGCCTCGCTGGCGTCAGCGCTGATCCGCAGCTCGGAAACCGCGCGCACGGTGCCGCTGAACCACCTGCGCGACAGCCTGCAAAGCGAAAGCACGCAGGACGGCAGGCCGTGCGACGAAGCCCTGCGCACCAACGGCGGCTACGCGCAGCGCTTCTCGTGCCAGCGCAACGTCTGGGCCGAAGTCATCGGCAACTGGCAGAGCCAGGACGGCGACGGCAACGCGCCCAGCTACAAGCAGCGTGTGGGCGGCGTGCAGGTCGGCGGCGACATCCGGGTGGGCGACGGCTGGCGCGTCGGCATGGCGCTGGGCTACCAGGACAGCACCATCTGGCAGGACAGCCGCAATGCCCGCGCCAAGGTCGACAGCTACAGCGTGTCGCTGTTCGGCGGCAAGTCGTTCGTGCAGTCCAGCGGCAACGCCTGGAACGTCATGGCCGGCGCCGCCTACAGCTGGCACGACATCGACAACAAGCGCGACCTGACGCTGGCCGGCCAGAACCAGGAGCTCAAGACCAAGTACCGCGCCAACACCACGCAGATCTTCGGTGAACTGGGCTACGCCGTACCGGTGACCCCGCAGGCGACGCTCGAACCCTTCGTCGGCGCCGCCTGGATCAAGCAGCGCATGGGCGGCTTCTCGGAAGACGGCGGCTCGGCCGCGCTGTCGGCCGGCAGCCAGAGCAACGACGTCACCACCACCACCGTCGGCCTGCGCGGCAAGCTGGACACCGAGATTGCCGGCGCCCCCGCCCGCCTGCGCGCCACCCTGGGCTGGCGCCATGCGATGGGCGACGTGGATCCGGACCGCACCATGGCCTTCAGTTCCGGGCCGTCGTTCACGGTGGCCGGCACGCCGGTCGCGCGCAACGCCGCCGTCACGGAGCTGGGTGCCGACATCGCCGTGTCCAAGAACGCCTCGATCGGCCTGAGCTACCAGGGCCAGTACGGCAACGGCAATCGCGAGAACGCCGGGTTCCTGAACGTGCGGTGGAATTTCTAAGCCAACGGCCGCGCGGTCCCGTGCTGGGGCCGCGCGGCCGTGGCGTTCCAGCGTCAGCGCGTGCGCGTGCCGCCGGGCGTCAGAAGATCAACGCCGCCGACGCCATGAAGGTGCTGCTGCTGTCCAGGCGGTTGGTGCTGCTGATGGTCGGCACCCAACGCAGGCTCAATGACAAAGCGCGCTGGTCGGCCAGCTTGCGGTCGTAGGTCAGGATCGGGCCCAGCGCCCAATCGCGGCCCTTGAAGCCGTTCAGGCGGTCGGCCGTAGGGCCGCTGTCGCTGCCCAGTTGCTGCTGCGTACCCAGGATCAGGCCCACGGCCAGGCCATTGGAAAATTTCTTGCGGCCCATCACATCCAGCCCGAAGATCGGCGCATTGCGATAATCCGTGGCGCTGTTGCGGGTATAGAATTGCACGCTGGCCACGGTATCGAGTTGAAAGCCCGATTCCGGAAATATCTTCGTGTAGGCCGCCTGCGGAATGAAGGTCCAGTTGTTCAGGCTGGGATTGGCCAGATTATTGGCATCGTATTTTCCGGTGGGCGCCCAGAAATTGAAGCTCAGCGCCATGTGCGAGGTTTCCGAAAAATGGTAGCCCGCGATGATCGGCGAAAAATACAGGTCGAACAGATTGGACGCAGTATCGCTCTCGCCCGTCTTGCGGCCCAAGGGCCCCGTCACCGTCGCATTCACCTTGGTCCATAGATACGGCAACGTGATGCTGGACGCAAAATTCCAGCGCCCCGGCCCCGTATCCCAGGTCTTGAGCAAAGTGGCCAGCGTGAAGGCCACCTTGCCTTCCACGCTCGCGGCGGCCCGGTTGCCCAGCGGCACCTCACGGCTGCCACCCACCTTGCCGTCCAGGTAGATCTGGGCAAAATTCACCGCCCAGATCGGTTCCGGCGACACAATGCCCGCATTCGGTTGCACGCTGGTGCCGGTGACCTGACGGCCCAGGGCGCCTTCGGTGGCCTGGGCCGCCCCGCCCCCGGCCAACGCCATCACGGCCCAACAGGCGGCCCATATCCGCGGCCCGCCGGGCCGCACCCTTGAATTGCGCATGTTTTCAGCTCCTGAATGCCCTGCTTTCCGTTACGGGATCACATCATGCAAAGACAAGCGTCGTGCGGTGCTGATCGAGTTCTTCTCTCTGGCCGAATAATCATTATTGAAGCGAGAAACCCTGGGCAATATTGGCACAGAGTCTTGAAATTACCAATATTGCGATCATTTTTACGGCCCCCGTTGCAGGCCGCAGGGGGCTGACGCAAAGCACAAAAAACAACAGCGGGAATACCGCCAAGGGTATTCCCGCTGTTCACGGCATCGATCGAAATCAGGCGCCGGCTGCGGCCTCGTGTCCCGGCGGGCGGGCATGCACCTGATCGATGCGCAGGCCGTCGCGGCGCGTGATTTCAAAGCGCCAACCGCCCCACGCGACCACGTCGCCCGCATCGGGGATGCGGCCTTCGGCGCGCAGCAGGCAACCGGCCAGGGTCGCATCGCCATGGTCATCCGCCAGTTCCGGCGCATCCAGCAGGCGCGCCGCTTCGGCCAGCGCCAGGCGGCCGTCCAGCAGCCATGAACCATCGGACAACTGCAAGGCATCGGGCGCTTCCTCGCTGTGTTCGGGCAAGTCGCCCGCCACGGCCTCCAGCACGTCCATCGGCGTCACCAGGCCTTCGCATACGCCATGCTCATCCACCACGATCAGCATGTGGTCGCGCGAAGCGCGCAGTTCTTCCAGCACCCGCAGCACGGGCGTGGTCTCCATCACGTAGCGCGGTTCGCGCGCCAGTTCCACCAGGTCGATCGGGCCGGGGTTCTGAAGCAGCGGCAACAGGTCCTTGAAGTGCAGCACGCCCAGCACGTTGGCCGGGTCGCCCGCGCACAGCGGCAGGCGCGAGTGGCCCGAGGCGAACTTGCGCACGATGGCATCGGGCGTATCGGCCACGTCCAGCCAGACCATGTCGCCGCGCGCCACCATGATGGCGCGCACGTCGTGCGAGCCCATTGCCAGCACGCGCTCGATCATCGAGCTTTCCTCGGGCGCAAAGGCGGGCTCGTCGCCCGCGCTGTCCACCAGCGCGACCACGTCGTCAGCCTGCTGCGACGGCTGCTCGCCGCTGCGGCCCGCGCGCAGCAAGCGCAGCACCGCTTGCGCGGTGCGCTGGCGCCGGCCCAGCGCGTGGGCGCCACGGGCCCGGTTGCGGCGCGCCAGCTGGTTGCACAGCTCGATCAGGATCGAGAAACCGATGGCCGCGTACAGATAACCCTTGGGCACATGGAAGCCCAGGCCTTCGGCCACCAGGCTGAAGCCGATCATCAGCAACAGGCCCAGGCACAGGATCACCACCGTCGGGTGGCGCGCCACGAAGCCCATCAGCGGACGGCTGGCCAGCATCATCACGGCCATGGCCACGACCACGGCGATCATCATGATGCTCAGGTCATCCACCATGCCAACGGCGGTAATCACCGAGTCCAGCGAGAACACCGCATCCAGCACCACGATCTGCAGGATCACCTGCCAGAACACGGCGTGCTGCACCTTCTGGCCACCGTCATGGCCGGCGCTGCCTTCGACGCGCTCATGCAGCTCCATCGTGCCCTTGAACAGCAGGAACAGGCCGCCCAGGATCAGGATCAGGTCGCGCCCCGAGATCTCGGCGCCCAGCACCGTAAAGAGCGGTGCGGTCAGCGTCACCACCCACGCGATACTGGCCAACAGGCCCAGGCGCATCACCATCGCCAGCGTCAGGCCGATCATGCGGGCGCGGTTGCGCTGCGCCGGGGGCAGCTTGTCGGCCAGAATGGCAATGAACACCAGGTTGTCGATACCCAGCACGATTTCAAGAATGACCAGCGTCGCCAGGCCAAGCCAGGCGGTCGGGTCGGACATCCAGTCGAAGATCATCAACGTTCCACGAGAATCAGGAAGGAATGTGCGCACAGGCGCGCACGCGCTCGAGCCGTCGCCGGGGGCAGACTCGAGCAGGATATATCAGGGGCAAGCGCCCGTGTGGGCCGCGCAGGCGGCGCGCGGCCGCCGATGCGGGGCGTGGGAGCCACCGAAATGACCGGCGTGCGGCCATCGGTGTCGTGGGAAACCGGCCTGGCGTGGCCGGATGCCGGGAAGCGGCAGGAAGATGGGGCTGGGCGCCGCGCGGTATGGGGCGCCCTACTAGGAGGCTCGTCGGTCATAGATGGCGAAATCGTCGGGGCTTGCCGGGCAAGCGCGGGCCGCGTGTTTCGCCGTGCTCTCGTTCTTTCAGGAACCTGAATACTAGCTGAAAAACGCCAACAATAAAAATCCGGGCCGACCCGTACAACGCGCTTGTCGGCGTCACGTAAACAGTGACAAACTCAGCGCACGAACACATATGCTGTCGCGGGATCCCTTTCACTCGGGAGCCGAACGCTCCGGAGGCCGTCGCCCGGCAGACCTGTGTGCCGGGCGCCAGCCCCCGTCCGTCGGCTCCGCTGCTGGAGCGATGAATGGACGATCAACCTGTTTCCGGACGGCGCGGCCTGCTCAAGGCCCTGGCCGTGGGCGTGCCCGGCGCGGCCTGGGCGCCCAAGACCCTGGCGGCGCCCGACCACCCCGCCCCGCCCGCCACCGCGGCCCCGGCCCCGAACCGCACCCTGAAATTCTTCAACGCCCAGGAAGCCCTGGCCATGGATGCCATCGCTGCGCGGCTGATTCCGGCCGACGACCTCGGCCCCGGCGCCAAAGAGGCCGGCGTGACGCAATTCCTGGACGGCCAGCTGGCCGGCGCCTGGGGCGCGGGCGAACAGTTCTATCGCCAGGGTCCGTTCGAAAAAGGCACGCCCGAACAGGGCTACCAGCTGTCATTCACGCCCGCCGAGATGTTTCGGCGCGGCCTGGCGGCGCTGGATGCGGCCACGCGCAAGCAGGCTGGCAAGCCCTACGCCGAACTGGACGCCGCCCAGCAGGACGCCTGGCTGCACGACATGCAGGCCGGCAAGCCGGACTTCTCGCCGCTGCCGTCCGACGTGTTCTTCCAGGCCCTGCTGGACGCCACCATCGAAGGCTTCTTTTCCGACCCGCTCTACGGCGGCAATGCCGACATGGTGGGCTGGAAGCTGGTGGGGTTTCCCGGCGCCTACGCCTCGTTTTCGAACGACATCGAACGCCATGGCGTGATCTGGGCCGGCAAGCCGGTCTCGATTGCCAACGCCCAGGCCCACATGACGAAACCCGGAGACGGCCATGGCTAAGACCCTGCCCGCGGTAGACGTGGCGATTGTCGGCGGCGGCTGGACCGGCGCCATCATCGGCAAGGAACTGGCGGCGGCCGGCCAGCGCGTGCTGGTACTGGAACGCGGCGAGGCGCGCTGGCCCTCGCCCGATTTCCAGGGCCCCTACGTGCACGACGAGCTCAAGTACACGCGCCGCCACGAACTGCACCAGAACGCCGCCACCGAGACCTTCACCTTCCGCAACAACACCGACCAGAAGGCGCTGCCGATGCGGCGCTGGCAGTTCGCCTATCCGGGCACGCACCTGGGCGGCGCGGGCAATCACTGGTCGGGCGCCTACTACCGCTTCGACCCCACCGACTTTCGCATCCGCAGCCACTACACCGAACGCTACGGCGCCGCCATCTTCGACAAGGAACTGACCTGTCAGGACTGGCCGCTCACCTACGACGAGCTGGAGCCCTATTTCGACCGCTACGACTACCTGATCGGCGCCTCCGGCCAGGCCGGCAACCTCAAGGGCCAGAAGCAGGAAGGCGGCAACCCGTTCGAGCCGTGGCGCTCGCGCCCCTACCCCAATCCTCCCATGAAGGTGCCCTACGCCCCGGCGCTGTTCGGCGAGGCCGCGCGCACGCTGGGCTACCACCCCTACGTGCAGCCGTCCGCGCTCTGTACGCGGCCCTACGTCAATACCGAGGGCCTGCACATGAGCGCCTGTGTGTATTGCGGCTTCTGTTCCAACTTCGGCTGCGAGCACTTCGCCAAGGCCTCGCCGCAGGTCTGTATCCTGCCGGTGGCCCTGAAGCTGCCGACCTTCGAACTGCGCACCGGCGCCCACGTGCTGCGCGTGGAACTCACGCCCGACAAGAAGCGCGCCCGCGGCGTGACTTACGTGGACGCGGCCGGCGAAGAAATCTTCCAGCCCGCCGAGATCGTGGTGCTGTGCGCGTTCGGCATCAACAACGTGCGCCTGTTGCTGCTGTCGGGCATCGGCCAGCCCTACGATCCCGCCACCGACCAGGGCGTGGTCGGGCGCAACTACACCCACCAGACCACCTCGGGCGTGAACCTGTTCTTCGACGAGTCGGTGAACATCAACCCGTTCATGGGCGCGGGCGCGGTGGCGGTCACCATGGACGACTTCAGCGCCGACAACTTCGACCACGGCCCGCATGGTTTCGTGGGCGGCGGCTACCTGCAGATCCAGGTGGTCAGCGGCGCGCCCATCGGCTACCACCCCACGCCCAAGGGCACGCCGGGCTGGGGCGCCGACTGGAAAAAAGCCGTCAAGCGCTACTACAACCACTCGGCCAATATCACCATCACCGGCTCGGCCCAGCCCTGGCGCGGCGGCTACCTGAGCCTGGACCCGACCTACAAGGACGCCTGGGGCCAGCCGTTGTTGCGCGTAACTTACGACTTTCCCGACAACGACATCCGCATGTCCGCCTTCCTGACCGAACGCGGCGACGAGATCGGCCGCGCCATGAAAGGCGTGACCCACACCGAGCCGGGCCCGCGCAAGCGGCCGTTCTCGGCCACCGTGTACCAGTCCACCCACCTGACCGGCGGCGCGGCCATGGGGGCCGACCCCGCCACCAGCGTGGTCAACCGCTACGGGCAGTCGTGGGACGTGCCCAACGTGTTCGTCACGGGAGCCGCGTTGTTCCCGCAGAACTCGGGCTACAACCCCACGGGCACAGTGGGCGCCACCGCCTACTGGATCGTCGAGAAAATCAAGGCGGACTACCTGCGTTCGCCGGGGCGGCTGGTGTCATCATGATCGAACATCGCAAAGGCATCCTCATCGCGGTCTCGCTGATGGTCGGCCTGCCCGCCATCACCCTGATCGCCACGCTGCACCAGATGTACGGCACCGGCGGCGACGGGCCGATCCGGGCGTCCGCCGTGCAGGCGCCGCCTGCGCCTGCCGCTACGCCCGCAGCGGCCCCCGCCGCGACACCGGCGCCCGCGCCTGCAACGGCGGCGCCCGCGGCTTCCGGCGCAGGCGGCGCGCAGCCTGCCGCACCTACCGGCGCAGCAACAGGAACGACCGCCGCCCCGACTGCCAGTGCCCCGGCCGCCGCGCCCACGCCCGTGCCTGGCCGCAGCGCGCTGGATTTCAGCGCGTCCCGGCCCGCCTGGGAAGGCACGCTGCAAGGCGCCGACCCCGCCCTGGGCAAGCAACTGGCGGCCACCGGCAGGCCGGCTGCCGGGGTGCAGGCCTGCGTCGCCTGCCACGGCCAGGCCGGCATCACCCCGCTGGGCGGCATCTTCCCCAACCTGGCCGGCATGACGCCCGAATACCTGGCCAAGCAATTGACCGATTTCCGCCAGGGCACGCGCAAGGTGCCGCTGATGAACGGCATCGCCCAAGCGCTGACCGAGCAGGAAATCGGCCAATTGGCGGCCTACTACGGCAGCCTGGCCGGCCCGCCGCTGCACGTGGGCGACGTCGGCGGCGAAGCGGCGCGCAAGCTGGACCAGGCGGGCGACGGCGCACGCGCCCTGCCCGCCTGCGCCAACTGCCACGGCCTGCGCGGCCTGGGCGAAGGGCCGCTGTTGCCCCGGCTGGCCGGCCAGCCCAAGGAATATTTCGTCGACCAGATCAACGCCTTTCGCAATGGCTCGCGCCAGAACGACGACGTCGGCGTGATGCGGGCCTTTGCGCAGCGCCTGACCGATGCCGAGGTCCAGGCATTGAGCCAGTACTACGCCGGCACGCCCTGAACTGCCTCAGGGCGGCCCCCGTGGCGGGCGTCTTCCAGGCATCGCCACGGGGGCCCCGAAAAAGAATCACCACGCCGCATTTTTTTCTTGGTGTTTTCCCTAATGCCTATTTATAATCGCAGCACTTTCAACCACCCCGAGATCATTGTGGACAACGACGGATGTAGTCGATACACGACTGCTCGCGCCGCTTGACGCAGGATTCTTCGCAGCATCATCTGCCAAGTCCTGCGTAAAGCCAGGACACGGCATTCGGCCCCGGACAGCCAACGTGCGATGCACGCACTGCCCAGGCCGCAGCCCTCCCCCGAATACCCCTTACCGACGCATACCGCGGGCGTTGTTGCGCCCGCACCGCGCCGGCCAGGCGGCGCCTGCATGTGGACCTTCCACCGTACTCCCCCTGGAGACGACCATGCGCATCAAGAAATTCCTCCCCTTCCTGGATGGGGCCGCCGCCCTGCGCGGCGCCGGCCACGCCGTCGCGCCCACCGCACCGGCTGCCACCCCCACCTACCAGTTCACCATCGTCAGCCTGGCCGACACCCTGAACGCGCTGCGCAAGCAGCTGTACTACGAGCTGCAAGCACTGGACCTGCGCGTGCTCAACGTGCGCATCTCGCGTGCGGACGCCGGCCAACTGGCCAGCACCATCGTCACGCTGCAATGCCCGCCACAACTGCGCGGCCTGCTCAACGCCGTCGCCCTGCGGCTGGGCCAAAGCCCCGACGTGCGCCGCGTGCACTGGGAAAACGAGGCCGGCGCCAGCCTGGCCGTGCTGCCGGCCTGAATGACGGAAAGGAGACTGTCATGAAAGACCCGTACAAATGCCTCCTTGTCGCGCGGGTAGCCGCCCTGCTGCTGATCTGGCTGCTGGCTTTCGTGCTGACGGCGCTGTCGGTCTGGCAATTGCCCTGAAGGGCGCCGGCCCGGCCGGCGCCCGTCGGTCACCCCTCGGCACCGCACATTCGTAAAAAAACACGCTGCATTCGAGTAGAACAACATGAAGAACTTCGAAAACATCCAGCTGCTGACGCTGGCCAACACGCTCATCAGCCTGGCCACGGCTTTCGTGCTGGGCTCCATCGTGGGCTTCGAGCGCCAGGTGCGCCAACGCACGGCCGGCCTGCGCACCAACGCCCTGGTGGCCGTGGGCGCGGCCATTTTCGTGGACATGGCCTTTCGCGTCGGCGGCCCCGACGGCGGCGCGCGCGTCATTTCCTATGTCGTGTCCGGCGTGGGTTTCCTGGGCGCGGGCGCCATCATGCGCGAAGGCGGCAGCATCCGCGGCCTGAACACGGCGGCCACGCTGTGGGGCTCGGCCGCCATCGGCGCCTGCGCCGGCGCCTCGCTGATCCTCGAAGCGCTGGCGGCCACCGTGTTCGTACTGGCCGCCAACACGCTGCTGCGGCCGGTGGTCAGCTACGTCAACCGCCAACCGGTGGACGCGCAGACCACGGAAGTGACCACCGTCATCCACGTCATCGCGCATGTCGACCAGCGCCAGGCTGCCATGACCGTGCTGGAAGACGTGCTGGAAGAAGAACAGCTGCCCCTCTCTGAACTGAAGATCGACCAGTTCGGCGAAAACGAGGTCGAGATCGAGGCCGCGCTGAGCGAAGCGTCGGTCGACGAATTGGACCTGGACCGCGTCACCGCCCGCATCGCGGCCGCGCCCGGCGTGCGCACGGCATTCTGGGCCGCCAGGACGGTGTGACGCCGACGTGAACGCGGCGGCCTGCGGCGATGCGTCGCAGGCCGCCCCCCGCGCCCGGCGCCACCGCGCCCGCAAAACCTTCTAGAATGGGCGCCGACCATGCGCCGCCCGTTCCTGCCCTTCGCCCGCAACACCGCCACGCTGTGGCTGGTGCTGGCGCTGTTCGCGCTCAAGGCCATGGTGCCGCAGGGCTTCATGCCTGCCGCGCAGCAAGGCACGCTGATCCAGTTGTGCTCGGCCGCCGGCACCATCTGGGTCGCCGGGCCCGCCAAGCATAGCGATGCCCCCGACGAACGGCACGCGGCCCAGGCCGCCGCCTGCCCGATGGGCGCCATGCTGGCGGCGGTGGCGTTGCCGCCCTCGCCCGCGCCGCTGTTGGCCAGCACGGCCGTCATGGCCCATCCGCTGGCCGCGCGTGCCCCGCCGGCCGTCGCCGAAGGATTCCTGCCCGGCCCGCCGCTGGGCGCCCGCGCCCCGCCTCTTTTCCCGGTTATCAGCTGATCGCTTCGCCGCACGCCGTGCGGCTTCTTTGGCTTACCGAGAAATTCCATGTCTTTTTCTTCCGCCAGGGCGCGCCGCGTCCTGAAACGGCGCGTGGCCGTCTGGACCGCGCTCGCCTTCACGCCGGCCCTGCACGCGCAGACGCTGCCGGCCACGGCCGTCCCCACCAATGCCCCGACTGCAGCCCCGACTGCCACAGCGTCGCAAGCCGCCTCGCGCGGCATCGCCACCCTGCCCGCCATTTCCGTCTCGGCCGACGCGCCGTCCGCCACCTTGCTGGAACCGGCCAGCACCGGCACGCTGCTGGGCCTGACGCCGTTCGATACGCCCGCCAGCATCGACGTCATCAGCAACGAACAACTGCGCGAACGCGGCGCGGTCAACGTCACCGACGCCATCACGCAGGCGGCCGGCATCAGCGCCATGCGCCATCCGGGCAACGGCGGCTCGTCGCTGTCGTCGCGCGGCTTCACCGATTCGAATTCCGTGGCCCAGCTGTATGACGGCGTGCGCCAGTTCGGCGGCGTCGGCCAGACGTTCATCTACGACCCCTGGGCCGTGGACCGCATCGAAGTGCTGCGCGGTCCGGCCTCGGTGCTGTATGGCGAAGGCGCCATCGGCGGCGTGGTCAACGTGATTCCCAAGAAGCCCACCCGCGGCCCCATCGAAAACGAAATCCAGACTACGGTCGGCACCCATGACACGCAACGTCTGGGCTTTGGCAGCGGCGGCGCGCTGGACGACAAATGGTCGTACCGGCTGGACATCAGCGGCAACCACAGCAATTCGGGCATCAGCCTGGGTGATTCGCGCGACGTTGCCGTCACAGCCGCGTTGCGGCTGGATGTGTCGCCGGACCTGAACTTCACGCTGACCCAGGCCTATGCCTGGCAGGAACCGACGCGCTACTTCGGCACGCCGCTGATCAACGGCGACATCGACTACAGCCTGCGCGGCAAGAACTACAACGTGGCCGACAGCAAGATCATCTATCGCGACAGCCGCACCGAACTGAAGGCCGAATGGACGCCCAACCCCGCCACCCGCGTGCGCAGCCGCGTCTATTACATCGGCAGCGACCGCGACTACCGCGACGCTGAGAACTACACCTGGCAGCCGGCCAGCGGCCTGATCCAGCGCAGCGCCTACACCGACATCCGCCACGACCAGCAGCAGGTCGGCACGGTCACCGACGCCAGCTTCGACGGCCATCTGTTCGGCCTGGCCAACAAGGTGGCGGTGGGCGTCGAGCTCAACCACGCCTCGTTCAAGCACACCAACAATTCACCGTATTCGGGCACGTCGCTGGTGGACCCGTACGACGTCGACCACGGCCGCTTCATCAACATCGCCGGCACCACCCCGCGCTACCGCAACACGGCGGACCAATACGCGCTGTTCGCCGAAAACCGCCTGATGCTGACCGAACGCTGGTCGGTGCTGGGCGGCCTGCGCTATGACCACATCGACCTGAAGCGGCGCGACCTGGTGGCCGGGCAGACGGCGTTCGACACCACCTTCAACAATGTCGGCTGGCGCATCGGCACCGTCTACGACGTGTTGCCCACGCTGTCGGTCTATGGCCAGTACGCCGAGGCCGCGGACCCCATTGGCAGCCTGTTGCTGCTGTCGCCGGCCAACAAGGATTTCGAGCTGTCCAAGGGCCGTCAGGTGGAAGTGGGCGTCAAGCAGACGTTCTGGGACAACAAGGGCCAATGGACCCTGGCCGCCTACCATATCCGCAAGAACAACCTGGTGACGCGCGACCCCAATGATCCGTCGCTGCGCATCCAGGTGGGCGAGCAATCGTCGCGCGGGCTGGAAGCCACGCTGGGGGTCGAGCTGACCCCGGCCTGGCGGGTGGACCTGAACGCCGCCGTGCTGCGGGCGCGCTACGACGACTTCAGCGAATCGGTCAACGGCGCGGCCGTGTCGCGGGCAGGCAATGTGCCCACGGACGTGCCCGAGCGCGTGGCCAATGCCTGGGTCAGCTGGAAGTTCGCGCCGCAATGGACCGCCAGCGCCGGCGTGCGCTACGTGGGCCGGCGTTTCGCGGACGCCGCCAACACCCTGGAAATGGCCGGCTACACCACCACCAACCTGGCCTTGCAATGGGAGCCGCGCCGCGACCTGACGTTGGCGCTGCGGGCATTCAATGTGTTCGACCGCCAGTACGCCGAAACCGCCTACTACAACCAGACCCAATGGTTGCTGGGCGAAGGCCGCCGGGTGGAACTGAGCGCGAACTATCGGTTCTGATCATCGCGGTTGACCAGCGCGGCGAATCGCCGCCGGTGATCAACGCTTCTCGGACCCGGGCGAAAACAGGTCCGAGATCGCGTCGCCGACGTCCTTGACGGCGCCGGCGACGCCGCTGGCCGCGCCTTCGGCCCCCACGCCGAGCACGTGGCCGACGCCCCGCGCAATCTGCGCCGCAAAGCCCCGCGACGCCGAAAACTTGGGGTTATCCAGGCTGCCGGACAGGCTGAATTCCATGCGCAGCGCGCCATTGCGGTCTTCCATGGCGGCCAGCACCGCCTTGCGCGGCAGCGAAAACAACGACCCGTCACCGCTGAATTTCAGGCCATGCAGCGCCACCACGCCAGACGCCTTCAATTGCCGCTTGGCAATGGTGGTCTGCATGTCCAGGTCCATGGCGCCGCCCGACAGCGAACCGGCGCCGTTTTCGGCCAGATACGGCGCGGCATAACGGATGTCCATATTGCGCACGGCCACTTTCATGTCGGCATCGGTGCCGCCGACCTCCAGCGACCCCTTGGCGGTCACGGTGGCCGCGCCGTTGCGGTTTTCTTCCACCGCCCCCTTGAATTCCATCTCGCTGCGCTGGCCGTCCGCCGGCAGCACCAGCGGATGCAGGCGCGCGGTGACCTGATTGAACGGAATGCGGTGCGGCGGCTTCGATACCGCCGCATCCAGAAAGTCCAGCCGCCCGTCCGTCAGCACGATGTCATCGGCACGGATGGGGTTCTTGCGGCGCGACGGGTCATTGGCGTTGTCGGCCTCGCGCAGCGCCGCCTGCAGGGCGGGCGAAATCTGCATGTCGCCATCGGGCGTGCGCAGCACGGCAAAATCGAAGCCCTCGATGGTGATCTTGCGGAACACCGCCTCGTGCTGCAGAAACGACGTCCATTCGGGTTCCGCCACCACGCGCCGCGCGCTGGCCGGCGCCGCATCGCCCGTGCCCGCGATCTTGACGTCGGTCAGCACCACCTCTCGCCAACCGACCTGGACATTGCCCACCTGGGCGCGCGGCCCCAGCATATTGGCGATACGCAGCTCGACCAGGCGCGTGCCGGCCAGCGCCAGGATGGCCAGCACGGCAGCCAACAGCACGACAATGGCCAGGGCCATGCCCAGGGGCGAGCGACGGCGAGGTGCGGCGGATTGAAGACTCATCAGGGATCCTGAGGCGGTGGCCGCGGCGCGGGCGCGTCGCGGCTAGGAACGGGCTGCCCTGCCTGCACCTTACCGACCGACCCGGCGCGGCGCAAGGCATGCGGGGCTACCGGTACGCGGCCACCAGGGCCACGATGCAAGCCCAATGCAGGCCAAATACAGGCCAAACCAGGCCCTCCAAGGCACGCGGCGGCCCGGCTACGCCTCCTGGCCGAGCCAGAAACGGCGATGCCCGCGCAGGACTCCCCGCACGGGCATCGCCGCCACTCACCCTGCGCCTGCCGGCCGTCGCCGCAACGCGGGCTCACCAGAGGCCCGTTAACAGGCCCTAAACGCAGGCCCTAAACGCCGTCAGCGCATCAACGCTGCGTCTGCGGGCGTTGCTGGCCGGCTTGGCCGGGCTGCTGGCCCGGCTTGCCGTCCTTGTCCATGTGCTGGCCGCCCTGGCCGGGCTGTTGCTGACCTGGCTGGTCACGATCCTTCGGGCTTTCCTGCGTCTGCTGCTTTTGGGGCTGCTTTTGCTGGTCGGGCTGATTCGGGTTTGCCATTGCAAGTCTCCTAGTCGGCGGAACCATTCCGCCACACAGGGAGTAGCAACTGGCGTGCCCAAACCCGGCGCCGCCCGGGCCGGCCACGCGGCGCGCTCCGGCCAAGCCGTTGCGGCCCCGGTAATTCAGGGATGCGAGGGGTAGAAAAGGCAGCCAAGCCAGGCGGGTCAGACCCTGATTGGGCCTGCCCTATTGCGTGGTGACGTGCACCGGCAGGCCGGTTTCGGCATCCTGCGGATCGAAGGCGTCCAGCCATGCCGACGCATAGCTGGCCGGCGCGGCCAGCGGCTCGCCACGGTCGCGCTGCACCCGCAGGCGCATCATCAGATCGTCCAGCGGCATCGGACGGCCCAGCGCATAGCCCTGACCGTACCGGCAGCCCGCGGCGCGCAAGGCCGGAATGTCGGCCACGTTCTCGACGCCCTCGGCCACCACCCGCCAGCCCATCCGGGTGGCCAGTTCGGCGGCAGTGCGCAGCACCTCGAACGCCACTGCGCTACGGCGCATGCGGGTCACGAAATACTGGTCGATCTTGACTTCGGACAACGGAATGGCGGACAGCAGTTTCAGGGACGCATGGCCGGTGCCGAAATCGTCCAGGCTGACCTCGCAGCCGGCCTCTTCCAGCCGCGCCAGCGTGGCCCGCAGGGCTTCGAGTTCCTTGATGGGCTGGTCTTCGGTCAGTTCGACCCGCAGCAGCGACGCCGGCAATTCCGCGGCATGGATGCGCGCCAGCAGGAAATCGACCGAGCGTTCGTCGGACAGGGTCGAGGCCGGCGCATTGATCGCCACCGGTATCGCCATGCCGGTTCGGCGCATGGTCTGCAGCATGTCGATGACGCGCTGCGCCACCCGTTCGAACAGGGTGCGGTCCAGCCCCAGCCGGTTGACGGCGGGAATGAATTCGGCAGGCATGACAATTCCCAGGCGCGGATGCTGCCAGCGCGCCAAGGCCTCGGCCGACACAATGCGGCCCGTCAATAAATCCACCTGGGGTTGCAGCAGCACCCGCAGGCCATCTTTGCCGGTAATCATGGCAGCGACTTCGTCGTCGCTGACCACCGAGCTTGTGGATGCCTCGTGATTTGGCGTCATGTTTGCTCCTTAAGTGCCCCGGAGTACGGCCTGCGCTGTCCGGGCGCAGACCGAGGCACATTGGACATGAGTATTCACATTCGGCTTGCAGGGTTATTGACTGCCTAGCGTTACTTACCCAGCGCATTCGCTATTCGATCGCCAATGTTTTTTTATGCGATTTCGCACATTTATTCCAGGCAATTGTGCGCGCTTGCGGCGCCAAAGTCACACATATGTAACCAGTAGTATTTATGCCTGATGATTCATGAAAATCCCAATAATCGGACGCTCTGAAAATTCATTATTTTTTTGTCTTGTCGACATGGTAGCGTTGCGTTTTTTTTGGCTTTCCGCGTGACTACTTTGCTTTCCCGCTGGCGCAATTCGGCGCGCAATGTCCTGTGGCTGGACGCCCTGCAAGCGGCGGCCATCAGCGCCGCGCCCGTCATCCTGGCCGTGCTGGCGCACGAGCCGCGCCTGGGCTGGACGGCGATTGCCGCGTTCTGGGCCTGCTTTGGCGACCCCGGCGGGCCGCTGCGCCAACGGGCGGGCTCGATGCTCGCGCTAGGCCTGATCGGCGCCCTGTTCTGCTTTCTGGCCAGCGCCAGCGCCGGCCACCTGTGGCTGCTGCTGCCGCTGACTTTCGTCTGCTGCACCTTCGGCGGCCTGCTGCGGGTGCTGGGGCCGGCCGCCGCCATCGTCGGCACGCTGCTGTCGGCCGGCTTCGTCGTGGCGGCCGAACTGCCGGCGCCCACGCTGGCGGCCAGTCTGTCGTACACGCTGTTCTTCGTGGCCGGCGCGCTATGGGCCATCCTGATGACCGCGCTGGTCTGGCGCCGCCGCCCCTGGAAAGACGCCACCCACGCCGTGGCGCACTGCTATCGCGGCCTGGCCGATTTCGGCGACGCCCTGGCGCGCATGTATTCCGGCCTGGCCCCCGCCGGCGGTCCGCAGGCCTGGAGCGCCGTCACCCGCGCCCAGCGCAGCGCCCTGCGCGCCGCCCTGGAAGCCGCCCGCGGCCGCATCCGCGAAGTGCAGGACGCGCGGCCTTCGCGCCGCGCCCGGGCCCAGCAGCTGTTCTATCTGCTGGACAACGCCGAAGACAGCTTCATCGCGCTGGTGGCGGCGGCCGACCTGCTGGAATCGAACGCGCCGCGCTGGCTGGGCCGGGGCGCGGGCGCCAACCTGTCGCACACCTTCCACCGCTACGCCAGCGTGGCCAACGCCATCGCCAGCACGTCCGACGTCACCGACGCCAAGCAGGCCGAATGCCTGCGCGAACGGCTGGCCCACTTTGGCGCCGGCCTGCACGAGCTGCGCGGCGCGGCCATGGCCTATGCCCCGGACCTGGCCACCATGGTGCCGGTGCTGGACCGCCTGCAGCAGAACGCGCAGTCCGTCATGCAGGCGCTGTTCGACCGTGACGGCGCGCCCGACGTGCCGGCGCTGGCCGCCCGCGCCGATTCCCCCGCGCGGGCGGCGTGGCGCAGCCTGCGACAGAACCTGCGCTTCGAATCCGACGCGTTCCGCCACGCGCTGCGCGTGGGCATCGGCGCCACCATCGCCGTGGCGCTGTCCAAGACCTTTGCCGTCAACCACGGCTACTGGATGTCGTTGACGCTGGTCTTCATCCTGCAGCCCTACTTCGCCACCACCTGGCAGCGCACCGTCGAACGCGTGATCGGCAGCGTGGCCGGCGCCATCGGCGCCTCGCTGCTGGGCTTGCTGCTGACCACGCCGCTGTCGGTGGCGCTGGCGGTGCTGCCGATCGCCCTGGGCACCTTTGCGGCCCGTACCATCCATTACGCGCTGTTCACGTTTTTCCTGACCTCGCAGTTCGTGCTGGTGAGCCATATCCAGCAACCGGACATCTACGAACCCATGCTGGCTGCGCTGCGCGCCTTCAACAGCGTGCTGGGCGGCGTGCTGGCGCTGCTGGTGGGCTTTCTGGTGTGGCCCGAGAAAGAGCCGCGCCAGCTGGCCGGCGCCTTGAGCCGCGCGCTGGACCGCCATGCCGCCTACACCCTGGCGCTGACCCGGGACAAGAGCGGCGCGGGCGCGGCCGAAGACATCGTCGGCCTGCGGCGCCTGGCCTGCCTGTCGGCCGACAACGCCGAGGCCTCGCTGCAACGCCTGCAGCAAAATCCCGTGCACCGCGACCGCAATGTGGATACCGCCGTGAACCTGCTGGCCGCGATGCGCCGCGTGACCGCGGCCGGCACCGTGCTGGAAATCCAGCCCGCGCTGGCGCCGGACAGCGCCGCCGCCCCCATGCTGCGCGACTACGGCCAGGCGCTGGCGCATGCCTTGCATCCCCAGGACGCGCCGCCCGCCACCGATATCCGGCAGTTGGCGGTGCCCGCCGCGCTGGCGGCGGCCGCGCCCACCCTTGCGGGGCCGCTGGACCGCATCGCGCAGCAGGCGCGCCAGGTCAGGCAATTGCGCGAACGGGTGCAGCAGGCCTGAACGGCGCTTGCGCCGGCCCCGCCTAACTGCGGGCGCCTTGACCTGCGTCAAGGGCGCAATGCGCGGAACGCGCAACGATAAAGGCCTGTCGCGCTGAAAAGGAGGCCGCCATGTATCGCCGCATTTCCGTACACCTGGACCACGGGTTCGATTGCGCCCGCCGCACGCAGGTCGCGCTGGCGCTGGCCAAGCGCCACAAGGCCGAACTGGTCGGCATCTACGCCAGCTCGGCGCCGCCGCAGTATTACTACGGCGAATCCGTGCTGATGTCCAAGACCCTGAGCGTGATGCGCGACCTGCAATCGCAGAACCGCGGCGCGGTGCAGAACGCCTTCCTGGAAGCGGCCGCCAACGCGGATGTGCCGGCCGTGGTGCGCGCGGGTGACAACACCCCCAGCGCCACGGTGGCGCTGTATGGCCGCACCAGCGATCTCATCGTCGTCAGCCAGGAAAACCGCGAGGACGTCGAGGCCGCCCACGAAACCGAATTCGTCGAGCAAGCCCTGCTGACGGCCGGCCGCCCGGTGCTGGTGGTGCCGTCCAGCGGCGATTTCCCGGTGATCGGCGACCGCGTGCTGGTGTGCTGGGACGGCAGCCGCGAAGCCGCGCGCGCCCTGGCGGACGCCGCGCCGTTGCTGCGTTCGGCCTCGCACCTGGTGGTGCTGACCATGGACGAAGGCGCCGCCACCCGCAAGGGCGAAGCCGCGCCGTTCGAAGACCTGGCCACCTATTGCATCGCCCAGGGCATGCCGGCGCCCGACCATGTGCGCCGCGACATCAAGGGCGTGGGCGTCGGCAGCACCATCCTGAACGCGGCGGCCGACTACAGCGCCGACCTGATCGTGATGGGCGCCTACGGCCACAGCAAGTTCCGCGAATGGGCCATGGGCGGCGCCACCGCGTCCATCCTGAAGAGCATGACCGTGCCGATCATGTTCTCGCACTAAGGTCCGCGCGGCTCTCGCACCGAGAGCCGCCCGCCACCCGGCGTCGCGCGACCGGCTTGCTCCGCGCGGGCCAGCCGGTCAGCCCAGCGAACCCGGCACCGGCGTCAGCACCGGCTTGCCGCCGAAATGCGCGGTGGCGTTTTCCAGGAACAACGCCACCGTCGCCGACACCGCTTCGGGCGAACGGCCCGCGCTGTGCGGCGTCAACACCACATTGTCCAGCGTGAACAGCGCCGGGGGCACCACCGGTTCGCCTTCCACCACGTCCAGCCCCGCGCCGGCAATGCGGCGTTCGGCCAACGCCGCGATCAGCGCCTCGGTATCGACCACGCTGCCGCGCGCGATGTTCACCAGATAGCCCTGTGGCCCCAGCGCATCCAGCACGGCCGCGTTCACCAGATGGCGCGTGTCGGCGCCGCCGGGCGTGGCCACCACCAGGAAGTCTGACTCGGCAGCCAGCGCCAGCGGGCTGTCGTAGTACGTGTAGCCGCTCTGCGGACGCGGCCGCCGGTTGTAGTAACCCACCGTCATGCCAAAGCCCAGCGCGCCGCGCCTGGCGATTTCCAGGCCGATCGTGCCCAGCCCCAGAATGCCCAGGCGCTTGCCCGATACCTGCGGCCCCATGAAGCCATTCCAGTGACCCTGGCGCACCCAGGCGTCGGCCTGCGGCAAATGCCGCGCCGTACCCAGCAGCAGCGCCATGGCGTGGTCGGCCACCGAGGTGGCGTTGGCGCCGGGGCCGTGCGTGACCCGCAGGCCGCGCGCCCGCGCCGCGGCCACGTCGATGTTCTCGAAGCCCACGCCCAGCGAACAGATCAATTCCAGCTTGGGCAAGGCCGCCATTTCGTCGGCATGAAAGCCGGTCGCGCCGCGCGTCAGCACCACGCGGATCTCGTCGGCGTGTTCGCGGATGGCACGGGCGCGTTGTTCGGGGGTGGTGGCAAGAATGCAGCGAAAGCCGCGGTCTTCGATGGCGGGCAGGAAGTCATGCACGCTTTCGATCAGAATCAGGAGGGGGATCTTCATGTTGCTGCGGGTCGGAATGCGGTCGGAAATGCGGCGGGCCGAGGGTGCCGGGCGCGGCGCACCGTGCGTGATTGCGCCGGCCGCCAAAAAACAGGCCGGCGAATATTACGCCTCGGTACAATTGCGCGCCACCTGTCTGTCCCGCCCTTGATCGCGTCATGAAAGCCAAGCACCGCAAGACCCTGCGCACTGCCCTGTCCACCCTGCATCGCTGGGTGGGTTTGATCCTGGGCGTGGTGCTGGTGCTGGCCGGCCTTTCGGGCAGCCTGCTGGCGTTCGACCATGAACTTGACGGCTGGCTGAATTCGGCCATGCTGCGCAACCGTGCGGGCGTTTGCGCCGCGCCCTTGCCGCCGTCGGCCGCCGCGCAGGCCGTGCAGCAGGCCTGGCCGGGTGCGGCGGTCAATGCCATCACCCTGCCCGAATCCGCCGCCGACAGCTACCGCGTGCAGTTCAAGCACGCCTCCACGGCCGACAACGAGGCCGGCGTGGACGCCTGCTCGGGCCAGTTGCTGGCCAGCCGCAACCGCGACGCGGTGTCGCTGGATAGCGCCCACGTCATGCCCCTGCTGCTGCGCTGGCACATGACGCTCTTGCAAGGCAAGACCGGCCGCGAAGTGCTGGGCTGGCTGGCGGTGGCCTGGGTGGTGCTATTGCTGGCGGGTGTCTACCTGGCCTGGCCGCGTCCGGGCCACTGGCGCCGTTCGGTGTCGGTGACGCGCGGGGTCGGCGCGTTTCGCACCAGTTATGAGCTGCACCGCGCCGCGGGCCTGATTTCCGCCGTCTTCTTGCTGGTGGTCGCGGGCACCGGCTTTTTCATGGGCCTGCCGCAGTTGGGCCGGCAGTTGGTGTCCAGCGTCATGAGCGTCCCGGTGGATGCGCGCACGGCCAAGCTGGCGCCGCTGGCCCCGGGCGAAACGGAAGTCGGTTGGGATGGCGCGGCCGTGAAGGCGCGCGCAGGTTCGCCCGCCACCGCCACGCTGGTGATGCTGCGGCGCGATGCCGCCAATGGCGTCTACCAGGCCCGCATGCGCCGCGCGGACGACTGGCAGCCGGTCGGCACGCTGCGCCTGTTCATCGACATGCGCAGCGGCGCGCAGGTGTCGGCGGCCGATCCCCTGTCGGGCACGACCGGCCAACGCCTGCTGGCGGTGATGTTCCCCCTGCATTCGGGCAGCCTGTTCGGACTGCCCAGCCGCATCCTGACGGCGGTGCTGGGCCTGCTGCCGCTCTTGTTCTTCGTGACCGGGCTGGTCATCTGGATCAGCCGCCGACGGCTCAAGCACCGCGGTCGGCTGGCGGCCGCGCAGGCGCCCGGGCCAACGGCCCGGCGCGCCTGATGCCGCGACAGCGGGCGTCTCAGCCAGGCAAGGCGTGTGCGGCCGCTATATCCGGCCCGTCAGCAGCAACACGATCAGGACGATGACCACGATCCCCAGCAACCCGCTGGGGTAATAGCCCCAGCCTCGGCTATGCGGCCACGCCGGCACGGCGCCTACCAGCAGCAATATCAGAATGATCAGCAAAATGGTGGACATGGTTTCATCCTTTTTTCTTGGTGGGTACGTCGAGAGGACTGACGCGTATCAATGGACACGCGACAGTTTTTCCTTCACCGGCGGCTCAAGCGGCGGCAGATCCACCTCTGGCTCATCGGTATCGGGATCGACCGGCAGATCGCCCGGCGGCGAGCCCGGCGGAATCGGTTCCGGCTTGGGCGGGACATGCAGGTATAGATCGGCAGACATGGCACTCTCCTGTAAAGGTGCTGCTTTGTGCGAAGCCGGAACCCTCCGGCCCCGCGTACCCGGCACCGCGCCGCCACTCAATGGCGCACCAGCGCGAACACGCGCAGTATTTCGCGGTTGAAAGCGGGAATATCGTCCGGCTTGCGGCTGCTGATCCAGCGGCCGTCCACCACCACCTCTTCATCCACCCAGTCGGCGCCTGCATTGCGCAGGTCATCAGCCAACGAGGGCCAACTGGTCATCTTCCGGTCCTTGACCAGGCCGGCGGAAATCAGCAGCCAGGCGCCATGGCAGATCACGGCCAGCGGCTTGCCCGCCTCGTGCATCGCATGCACGAATTCTCGCGCTTTGGGATGCAGCCGGATCTCATCCGCATTGATTACGCCGCCGGGCAGCAGCACCGCATCGAACGTCTCGGGCTGCGCCTCGGCGAAGATCAGGTCGGCCTCGAAACGGTCGCCCTTGTCGTTGTGATGCATCCCCTGCACTGGCCCGCGCCTGGCCGACACGATGACGGTGCGCGCGCCTTCGGCGTGCAGCGCGTCGCGCGGCCCGGTCAGTTCCACCTGTTCAAAACCGTCCACCACCAGGATGGCGACCGTGAAGTCCTGCAGTGTCTTCGCCATGCAAACGCTCCTTTGTTGCCTGTCGCGCCACTGACAGCAAGTGGCGTGCCCAAGTCGCTGGCCGCACATGGTCAGGCGGCTTGCCGACGCAGCGGTATGCCGCCAGCCTCGGCACGGGCATGCCGCTTGCTAAGGTCCTGCCGCGACTTGCAGGAGGCCGACATGGCACCACCCAGGACACACGCCACGACATCCACCGGACAATCCCCCAGCGCACGCCCCAAGCCCCCCGGGGCAGCGCCCCCTGGCGACGGCAAGCTGGTCTACATGGATGACACCCGCCCCGGCTATTCACGGGTGCGCGTCAACGCGGCGACCTTCCACTACCTGGACATCGCGGGCCGGCGCATCCGGCGCGCCGCCGAACTGGACCGCATCCGTGCCCTGGCCATTCCGCCCGCCTACGAAGCCGTCTGGATCTGCCCATTGCCCTGGGGCCACCTGCAGGCCACCGGCCGCGATGCCCGCGGCCGCAAGCAGTATCGCTATCACCCGGCCTGGGCGCAGCAGCGCGATGCCGACAAGTACGGCAGCCTGCGCGCGTTCGGCGCGAGCCTGCCGCGCATCCGCCGCCAGGTGGCGCGCGACCTGCGGATAGCAGGCCTGGCGCAAGCCAAGATGATCGGCGTGGTCGTGCAATTGCTGGACGACACGCTGATCCGCATCGGGGCCCGCGAATACGTGCGCGCCAATCGGTCGTATGGCCTGACGACGCTGACGCGGCGCCACGCCACGGTGCGGGGCGATCGGTTGCGCTTTCGCTTTCGCGGCAAGAGCGGCGTCGAACACGACGTGACGGTGACCGATCGGCGCATCGCCCGCGTCATCAAGCGCTGCCTGGACATTCCCGGCCAACAGCTATTCCAGTATCTGGACGAAGACGGCAATCCGCACGCGGTCGATTCCGAATCGGTGAACACCTATCTGCGCGAGGCCGGCGCGGCCGACTTCACCGCCAAGCACTACCGCACGTGGGCCGGGTCGGTATTGGCCTACGCCGCGCTGCAACGCCGGCCGTTCGTCGACGAACGCCAGGCCAGACAAGAGGTGGTGGACGTCATCAAGCAGGTGGCGCAGCGATTGGCGAACACCCCGGCCGTGTGCCGCGCCTGCTATGTGCATCCCTTGATCGTCGACACCTACCTGGCGGGCAAGTTGCCGGCGCACGCCCCGGCGCCGGCCGGCCCGCGCGGCTTGAGCGCAGACGAACGGCGATTGCTGGCTTTCCTGGCGCAGGCCTGACGCCAGGCAGCCTTGAGGCCGGCGGCGGCCCCGTCAACCGTCAGAATTGAAAGCGGATGTGGCGTTGATGGCAGGCGCGGCGCTTGCTGGGTAAAAAGGACATTCCCCCAACGCCCACCCAGGAGCCATCGATGGCCAACAACCATACTCCCCTGCCCTCGGACTTCCCCGAGCACGGCCCCGACGACCGCGGCGCGCGCGGATGGCGTCGCCATCCGGAAAGCTGGATCGACGACCTGGAGGCCACGCTCAGCGACGCGACCGCCACCGATCTGGAAGCGCTCAAGACGCGCCTGGCCGACCAGCTGCGCGACACCCGCCGCAGCCTGCGCGACGCGTCCGACACCGCGCACGACATGGTGCGCGAAACCATCGACTGCACCGAGCAATACATCCACGCGCGTCCCTGGCAGGCAGTCGGCCTGGTGGCCGGCGCGGCGTTCCTGTTCGGCGTCATCGTGGGCCGGCAGCAGTAAAGACAACGACGCGCCACGCACAATGGGCGCAGCGCCATCGATGGCGCTGCGCCCATGGGGTCCCGCAGCAAGGCGCAGCGTTTACTTCTGCGCCTTTTCCTTGGCGTCGCCGTAGGCCGCCTGGGTCTTGCCGGCGATCTTCTGGGCCGCGCCCTTGATTTCCGTCGAGGTGCTGCCCGTGGCCTTGCCGGCCACTTCCTTCACCTTGCCCGCGGCCTCGTTGACACGACCCTTCACTTGATCCTTGTTCATGGCAATTCCTTTCTACATGGATGGAGTGCCAACGCCGGGTGGCGCGGGCGGCATCGTTACAGCAAGCGGCGTGCCTGACACGTTCAGCCCGCTGCAACCAACCCGGCCCGCCCGGCTATTTCTCCGGCGCCACCGAAGCCGGCGCCTCCCGCGCGGCCGGTGATACCGCGGGCGGCTCGCCACGGGTCGCGGGCTGGATCTGGCCCTGCCGGGCGGCGGGATCACGTTTCAAGGCGCGCGCGAGCGTCAGGTGGTCAGCCTGCATGGGCCCGGCCTGCGCCGCGAACTGGCGCACCTGCGCATCGCCGGCCTGTCGCGCGGCATCGCGATATAGCGCATCAGTCTTGACGTGCGCAGCGACCGCCACCTGGTCCGTATACAGCGCGTCGAATTCCGTACCGGTCTTGCTGGCCAGGGTTTCCAGCGTGCGCTGGTCAGCCGGCTCGGGCTGGTCCGGCAGCGTCACCTGCTTGCTGGCGGCCAGGCGCTTGAGGTCCACGCCGCCCTCCTGGTGCTGCGCCTGCATATTGGCGGCGAAGGTGCGCACTTCGGTGCTGGCGGCGCGCTCACGCGCCAGGCTCGCCGCCTGCACCTGAAAGGCATCGGCCGCCGCGGCCGCCTGCAGGAAATGGCTGTCGGCCTCGGACAAGCCCGCGGCGCCCACCGCCCAGGGCATGGCCATGCCGCCCGACAGGCAAATCGCGGCCAGGCGTTGCAATATTTTCTTCTTGTTCATGTCCGTCTCCTTGGCCGCCCCGCGGCGGCGAGTTCACTGCGTCATGGGGGTGGACGGCGCCTCGACATGACGCGGCGGCGTCAGCGGGTCGAAGTCTTCCCACTTGCCATCCAGCCAGCGGCCCTGGGCCCGCTCGATGTCACGACCGCCGGATTCACGCAGTACCTGGCGTGCCAGGGCCTCCTGCTCGGGCGCGACCGGCAGCGCCAGCATCACGCCTGCCGGCCGTACGGCCGGATGCATGCCGGGCGCCTGGGGCGCCGCAGCCGACATACGCTTGCCGCGCCCCGCCACCCACAAAGCCCCGCCGAGTGCGCCCAGGTATGCGCCCGCGCCCGCCGCCGCAATCACGATCAGGATCGCCGCGCCCAGCCACAGGGCGGCCAGGCCGCCGACCAAGGCAAAGATCAACCCCAGCACCGACGCGCCCGCCAGCGCGCCCAGGTGCGCACCGCGCGCATCCGGGTCCGCCACGCGGTCGCCGCCGATCGGATAGCGCGCGTGTTCGCCCGCCGAATTGATATAGAACGTATGGAAATCGTCTTCCGAAAAGCCTTCGTCGCGCAGCCGCTGGGCCGCCAGGCTGGCGCCATCGAAGGTCTGGAAGCGTGCGGCAACAATCAGGGACATGACTATCTCCTCTCAGCGCGGCCCGCCTACGGCCATGCCGGAAAAGGCAGCAACTGCCATGCCCGCGCGCAGCCGCGGCACGGCGCTTGCTGAGCGTGTCTGCAAGTGACCAGACGTAAGCCTGCGGGAAACCGCTACGGCCGGGTCCCCTGCCGCAGCGTACGTCACCTCGGCAACGACGCAATAAACGCCACGCCGCGCAGAATTTACCTGCGGCGGCCAAAGGAACGAAACATGTACGCCTATGACGAGGACGACGTGACCACCGCTCAGGGCGACACCGCGTTGCGCGAGCCGACAGGCCGACGGACGTTGGGGCCGCTGGACTGGATTGCCCTGATCGCGCTGGTTGCCGGCGGCGTCAATTGCGGCCTGATTGCCGCCGTCAACCTGGACGTGTTCGCGCGCGTATTGCCGTCGGCGACGGCCGCGCGCGTCGCCTACGGACTTGTCGGCCTGGCGGCCCTGCACTGCGTCGTGCTGTTGTTTCGACTGGGTGCGGAAAACGACTGACGCGCCGTGTGGCGTCGGGCATCTTTCGTCATCGATGCCTTACGTCATCGATGTCTTGCGCCGGGCCGTCACGAACGCCCTCCTGGCTTACGCGTGCCGGGATACTGCCCACCTTCCTCATATTCCGGCCCATCGGGGTGAGGAGTCTTGTCCGCGCCGCGCTCGGGCGCCGATGCCTTGTCCGCACCCGGTTTGTCCGACCCGAACTGGCCGCTGCGGCGGGCGGCGTCGGATTCATCCCGCGGCCGGTTCGCCTTGCCGCCCTCCGGCGTGCCGGCGCCTGCCTTGCTACCTGCATCTGACCTGGTCATGACTGCTCTCCTTGCGTTGCGCCCAACGCGATACCGTGGGCGCCCACGCCATCGGCGCAAGCGCCGTGCCCATCATTGCAGGCACGGCGCTTGCTCAGGGATAGGCGTGGAACGACCAACCATCCGGCCGTCCTCATCCAAAGGAGTGATCCATGAATCTGTCCAAGACCCGCCTGTCCCTCACGCTCATTCCCGCCGCGGCCCTGTGCCTGTCAGCCCTGGCGCTGCCGGTGGCGGCGCAAACCACGCAAGTGCGCAGCAGCGAGCAGATCGACAACCAATACAAGATGGACAAGAAGCAGTGCGACGCCATGAAGGGCAACCAGAAGGACGTCTGCCAGAAGCAGGCCGAAGCCACGCGCGACAAGGCCCGCGCCGACGCCAAGGCCGGCAAGGAGAAGGCCGAAGCCAATCATGATGCGGCCAAGACGCGCAACGAGGCGGACTACAAGGTCGGCAAGGAAAAGTGCGATGCCATGTCGGGCAACGCCAAGGACGCCTGCATGGCGGACCTGAAGACCCGCTACGGCAAGTAAGCGCGCGCAGCGCGCCCGCCTTCGCCCTGTGTAGCGGCGGCTGGGTCGCGCATCAACGCGATGCCGAGGAAGAGGACGACGGCGGCGGCTCGCCCGGCAGCGAGTAGCCCGCCGCCGCGTATTCTTCAAGCCGGTTGTAGAGCGTCTTGGGACTGATGCCCAACACCGCCGCGGCCTGCTTCTTGACGCCCTTGCAGCGTTCCAGCGTGGCCAGGATCAAGCGGCGGTCGGCTTCGGCCAGGGTCTCGCCCACGGGCACCGTGACCTGCCCGCCCGCGGCCAGGTCGCCGCCGGGCGACACTTGCGGCGCCAGCAGGTCGACGTCCAGTTCGTCGCTTTCGGCCATGATGAAGGCGCGGCGCACGAAATTCTTCAGCTCACGCACATTGCCCGGCCATTCGTACTGCGCCAGGGCGGCCTTGGCGCGCGCAGAAAAGGCCTTGTGGCTGCCGGTGTCCTGGTTCTGCGCCTGCAGGAAGCGATCGGCCAGAAAGGCGATGTCGTCGCCGCGCTCGCGCAGCGGCGGCAGTTCCAGCGGAAACACGCTCAGGCGGTAATACAGGTCTTCGCGCAGCTTGCCTTCCTGCACGGCCTGTTCGGGGTTGCGGTTGGTGGCCGCGATGATGCGGATGTCGCAGCCGATCTCGCGGTTGGTGCCCACCCGCATGAACTGGCCGGTTTCCAGCACCCGCAGCAGCTTGACCTGCAGGTCCAGCGGCATTTCGGTCACTTCGTCCAGGAACAGCGTGCCGCCGTCGGCGCGTTCGAAGTAGCCTTTGTGCTGGCGGTCGGCCCCGGTAAAGCTGCCGCGTTCGTGACCGAACATTTCGCTTTCGATCAGGTGCGGCGAAATCGCCCCGCAATTGACCGCGATGAACGGCCGCTGGCGCCGCTTGCTGAGCTCGTGGATGGCGTGCGCCGCCAGTTCCTTGCCCGTGCCGCTTTCGCCGATCAGCAATACCGTGACATCGGTGGGCGCCACGCGCCCGACCTGGCGATAGAGCTCGCGCATGGGGGGCGACGCGCCGTACATCTTGCCGAAACGGCCCGGCTCTTCGAACGGCGTGCCCGGACGTTCGCCGCCGGCATTGGCCACGACCCGCGTCAGGATCTCGTTCAGGCGATCCATGCAGATGGGCTTGGTCAGGTAGTCGGTCGCGCCCAGGCGCAGCGCCTGGACGGCGTTGTCGACGGTGCCGTGGCCGGTCATCACCACCACTTCGGCGCTGGCCACGGCCACGTTCTTGAAGATGTCCATGCCGCTGCCGCCGGGCAGGCGCACGTCGGTCAGCACCAGGTCGGGCGCCTGGCGTTCGAGCTGGATCAGCGCGTCCTTCACGCTGGCGGCCAGCGCCACCGTGAAGCCGCTGTCGCGGCCGATCTCGGCCAAGGTTTCACGGATAGCGTCGTCGTCTTCGACGATCAGCAGGTGAGGCATGACGGCTCCGAGGCGCGGCAGCCCGAGCGGCGCCCGGGCCCTTTTTCCGGCCAACTTCGAGCATAGCCACTCTGTGCCGGCCGGACGTAAATATTCGATACGATCCACTAAAGTTTTCGATTGCTTTCAACTGGTCGCAACCGCCGCCGCCCGCCCCTCTACCATCGGCCTGTCACCCACGCTCCGTGGGGCCGAGGATACCCGCATGCCTGATCGTTCCGTCGGCGACCGCAAGGACGCCGCGACTGCCGACATCAACCCCCTGGACGTTTCCGGACTGTCCCCCGTCATGCAAAAGCTGGCCACGCAATTGCGCCTGGCCGCCGGCACCGATGCCAGCGTGTTCATCGTCGGCGAAAGCGGCGCCGGCAAAGAGGTGGTGGCCCGCGCCATCCACGAGACCAGCGCACGGCGCGACCGGCCTTTCGTGGCCATCAACTGCGGGGCCATCAGCGGCTCGCTGGCGCACGCCGAACTGTTCGGCCACGAAAAAGGCAGCTTCACCGGCGCCGTGGCGCAGAACGCCGGCTACTTCGAATACGCCAGCGGCGGCACGCTGTTCCTGGACGAAGTGACCGAAATGCCGCCCGACATGCAGGTGCATTTCCTGCGGGTGCTCGAAGCCGGCACCTACCAGCGCGTGGGCGGCGCCGACCTGCTGCGCGCCAACGTGCGCATCATCTGCGCCAGCAACCGCGACCCCGCCGCCTCGGTGGCCGACGGGCGGCTGCGACAGGACTTCCTGCACCGGCTGCTGGTGATTCCACTGCGCGTACCGCCCCTGCGCGAACGCACGGGCGACTCCCTGATCCTGGCGCAACGCTTCCTGGATGCGCTGAACCGCCAGCACGCCACCCACAAGCGCTTTTCCAAAGCGATGCTGGATGCGATTGCGCAGCACGACTGGCCCGGCAACGTGCGCGAACTGCGCAACGCCGTGCAACGCGCCTACATCCTGTCCGACGATGTGCTGGACATCGCGCTGCCCCGGCCGCGCGCGGCGCAGCGCGCCGAGTTCAAGGACGGCGCCCTGAATGTGCCGGTAGGCACCGCCCTGGGCAATGCGCAGCGTGACTTCATCCTGGCCACTCTGGCCCACCACGGCGGCGACAAGCGGCTGGCGGCCGAGACCCTGGGCGTCAGCCTGAAGACGCTCTACAACCGGCTGGACGTCTACGAAAAAGAACAGGGCGGGCCGGCGGCCGCCTAGGCCGCGCCAAACCCACCGCCCTCGGGGACGTACCCCGCGAAATTCTTACCGCCGTTTTGTAACCCTGGACGGGCGCCCGCCGCCCTCGCCCGGCGCTTTCACCCGCAGGGCAAGCAGGCATGGTTCTTGCATGTGTACAAGGATGAGCCGCCGTCTGGCGGCACCCGTTTTTCCGGGAGGCAAGCGTGGGACATCCGATGCAAGAATTGCGCCTGCGCCAGCAGATGACGCTGGCGCCCCGCCTGCAGCAGTCGGTCAAGCTGCTGCAGATGTCGGCGCTGGAATTCACGACCGCGGTCGAACTCGCGATGGCCACCAATCCCTTCCTTGAGGAAGCCGATGAGCAAGTGGCGGACCCGACGCCCACGCCGCCCGACCGCGGCGCCCTGGCGTCCGAGCCGCCCGCCGACACCCCTGTCGCGGGCGACCCGCCGGACCGCGACAACGACGCCGCCGCCGACGCTCCGGCCACCCCGGAATACTCCGGCGACTATCCGACGCCAACGCGTTCAGACGGTGAAGACCACGACCTGGGCCAATGGGCCAGCGCCCCGGTGTCGATGCGTGAAAAACTGTCGGCGGACCTGGGCAACTATCGGCTGGAGCCGCGCGGCCGCCTGCTGGCCGAATTCATCATCGACGCGCTGGACGAAGACGGCTACCTGCGCACCCCGCTGGCCAACCTGTGCAGCGCCTTGAGCCCGGATTTCACGCCGCCGCCCGACGAAGGCGAATGGCTGGCCGCGTTGCGCCTGGTGCAGCAACTGGATGCGCCCGGCCTGGGCGCGCGCGACCTGCAGGAATGCCTGTCGCTGCAACTGGCCGCCGCGCCCGGCGCCAGTGCGCCGGAGCGCGCGCTGGCGCTGCGCATCGTGGCCGAACAGATCGAACGCCTGGCCAAGAACGATGCCGCGGGCCTGCGCCGTGCGCTGAACTGCACCGAAGACGCCCTGCGCGACGCTTGCGCGCTGATTCGCGGGCTGGACCCCAAGCCCGGCCGCCGCTACGACATGCAGGCGCCGGTGTATGTGGTGCCCGACGTGTTCGTGGACAAATGGCATTCGCGCTGGCGCGTGGTGCCCAATCGCAGCGCGATGCCGCAGGCCCGCCTGCACCGCGTCTACGCCGACCTGTTCCGCCGCGCGCGGCTGGACGACCGCAGTCCCATGGCGCAGGAACTACAGGAGGCCCGCTGGTTGGTGCGCAATGTGGAGCAGCGCTACACCACCATCCAGCGCGTAGCCGAGGCCATCGTCAAGCGCCAGCAGACCTTCTTCGAATATGGCGAGGTGGCGCTGCGCCCGCTGATGCTCAAGGAAGTGGCCGACGACCTGGACATGCACGAATCCACCGTATCCCGTGCGACGGTCAGCAAGTACATGGTGACACCGCGCGGCGTCTTCGAATTCCGCCACTTCTTCTCGCGCGAGCTGGCCACCGACTCCGGCGGCACCTGTTCGGCCGCCGCCGTGCGCGCGCTGATCAAGGAACTGATCGACGCCGAAGACCCGGCCATGCCGCTGTCCGACGTCGCCCTGACCCAGCAGCTTGCCAGCAACGGCATCGTGCTGGCCCGCCGCACGGTGTCCAAGTACCGCGGCCAGCTACGCCTGCCCCCCGCCGAATTGCGTCGACAGCATTGAATTAATTTCGGGCCGCCAATGAAAATGCCCACCCTCACGGGTGGGCATTGTTCTCTGTGGCGAGGCCCGACCGCCTATTTGCTACCGCCAGAGTTGGGGTATCCGGGCGGCGGCGTCGCGCCGGCTGCCGGCGTGCGCGGCACGTTGTCGTTGGCCTCGCGATGGCGGGTGGGCATTTCGCCGCTGCGCTTGTCGGACGAAGGCGCCGCGTTCTTGTCGAGGTTGGGCGGCGTGGTCATGGTGTTGGGCGCGGCATTGGGCGCAGGCGCAGCCTGCCCCGGCGGCACGGGCCGGTTCGGCTGCACCGCGGTGCCGTCGTTCGGCGTGGTGGACGGGGCCGTGGGCGAAGCCGATTGCGCCAGGGCGGCGCCGGCAGCCCCCAGGCTGGCGGCACCGGTGAAAGCGGCCACTACGATGGCATGGGTCAAGGCACGGATTTTCATGGACAGGCTCCTTGTTAAGTTGCCCTGTCCTTACAGCAATCGCCATGCCCACCGGCCCGTCGCCCTGGCGCCTGCGCCCGGGCAGGCAATTTTTACCGGTACTTGAAACCCGGTCACCCCGGCGTCGGCGTTGCCCGGGGCGCCTCTACCGTGATCGGATCCAGCATGCGCTGCACCCGCGCCGCCAGCACGTCCAGCGCAAACGGCTTGACGATCAGTTCCATGCCGCTGTCCAGAAAGCCCGAGCCGCGCGCCGCGCTTTCGGCATAGCCCGTCATCAGCAGCACCTTCAGGTCGGGATGCGTGGCGCGCGCCGCGTCGGCCAATTGGCGTCCGTTCAGGCCGGGCAAGCCGACATCGGTCACCAGCAGATCGATATCCGGGGTGGCGCGCACGCGCTCCAGCCCCGCGTCGCCATCGTTGGCCGTGATCACCCGCATGCCCAGCTCGGCCAGGCTTTCGCGCACCATCTCGCGCACATTGGCATCGTCTTCCACCAGCACGACCACGGCCTGGCGGGTGCGCTCGCCAGGCGGGCTGGCTTCGGGGCCGGGCGCCGCGGCATCGGCCAGCGCGCCTTCGTGGCGCGGCAGGAAGATCCTGACCGAGGTGCCCACGCCTGCCTTGCTGTCCAGGGTCACCACGCCGCCGGCCTGTTTGGCAAAGCCGTAGATCATCGACAGGCCCAGCCCGGTGCCTTCGCCCAGCGGCTTGGTGGTGAAGAAGGGATCGAACGCATGCGCCAGCACATCCGGCGTCATGCCGCAGCCGATGTCGGTCACGCACACTTCGACGAAGGCGCCCGCCTGCACGCCGCCATAGGGCCGCAGAAAGGCCCGGTCCAGCCGCGTGTTCAGCGCGGCCACCGTCAGCACGCCGCCGTCCGGCATGGCGTCGCACGCGTTGATCACCAGGTTCAGCAGCGCGTTCTCGAACTGGTTGCGGTCGCAGCGCACCGGCCACAAGCCCGGCTCCAGGTCGAACGCCAGCGACACGCCTTCGCCGGTATAGCGATGGAACAGGTCGGCCATCGATTGCAGCGTCGAGGCCACGCAGAAGGCCTGCGGATCGATCGGCTGGCGGCGCGAAAACGTCAACAGCCGCTGCGTCAGGTGGGCGGCGCGATTGGCCGATTCCATGGCCACATTGATGAAGCGCACGGCCTGCTCGGGCGTGCCGGCCGCCAGCTTGCGCTGGATCAGGTACAGCGCGCCCGTGATGCCTTGCAGCATGTTGTTGAAGTCATGCGCGATGCCGCCGGTCAGCCGACCCACCGCCTCCATTTTCTGGGATTGACGCAATGCGCTCTCGGTTTCCAGCAAGGTTTCGGCCTGCGATTTCAAATCCGTGTCGTCGCGGCCCGTCATGTACAGGCTGTCTTGCGCCCACGACATGCTCCAGGTGATCCAGGCGTAGCCGCCATCGCGCTTGAGCACCCGGTTTTCCAGGTGGCGCACGCCTTGCGGCGCGTCGGCGCTGCGCGCCTGCGCCCACGCGGTGCGCGTGGCATCGTAATCGTCCGGATGGATCAGCTGGCGCAGTCCCATGGCCAGGAACTGCTCGGGCGTCCACCCAAGGATCGGCCGCACGGCCGGGTTGACGCTGACGTAGCGGCCCTGGCCGTCGATCACCGCCAAGAGCTCGGGCGACAGGCGCCAGATGCGGTCGCGCTCGGCGATGGCATGCTCGACCCGCTGCTCGAGCATGCGGGCGTATTGGGACCGTTCCACCGCGCCGCACATGCGTTCGGCCACTTCCTCGATACAGGCCACGTCGCCGCGCTTGAAGCGGCTGTCGGCCGCCGGCCGCACCACCAGCGCGCCGCCCTGGCGGCCCCAGCGGCCGGTCGGCACCACGATGGCCGATGGCAGGACCTCGCCGTCGGCCTGCGCCAGCAGCGGCTCGAGATAGGTCGTGCGGCCGTTGCGCAGCGCGTCGTAGAACGCATCGGTATACAGGTCCGGCCCCGGCACGCCGCGGCCATCGTCGCGGCCCGGATGGCAGCGCCAGCAGGTCGACACCACCGGTTCGGCGCCCTCGCCTGCCCAGTCCAGCACCGCCGCCATGCCCAGCGCCAGGTGCTGCCCCAGGCTTTCGCAGGCGGTGTGTTCGATGGCCTGTTGCTGTGGCAGTTCGCGCAGGCGGTCGCCCAGCGCCATCAGGAAATTCTTGCGGTGCTGCCCTTCCCAGAGTTCGGCTTCGGCCGTCTTGCGGGCGGTGACATCCAGGAACAGCGCCATCATGCGGTCAGCGCCCTCTTTGCGGGCGCGCGCCTCGTACCAGGCCGGGCGCGGACCCGGCACGGCGAATTCAAACTGCGCGGGCTCGCCGGATTCGACCACCTGCGCGAACGCGTCCATGATGCGGCCCGGCACGCCGGGGATCATTTCGCGCAGCGTGTGGCCCAGGGTGTCGCCTTCTTTCATGCCGCTCTGGCGCTCGAAAGCCGGATTGACTTCGATGAAGCGGAAATCGACGATGTGGCCCTCTGTATCGCGCAGCGCCTCGCTCAGGAAAAAGGCCTCTTGCATGCCCTCGAACATCGCTCGCCAGCGTTCGCTGCTGCGCCGCAGCGCCAGTTCGGTCAGGTGGCGTTCGATGGCCAGCGCGGCGCTGCGCGTGACCACCGCGATCGCGTCGATATCGTGCGCCGACGGCGAGCGCGGCATGCCGTAATAGTTGGAGAACACGCCCAGCAGGCGGCCATCGGGCGATTTGATCGGCGTGGACCAGCAGGCCCGCAACCCGTGCGCCAAGGCCTGCTCGCGCCAGGTTTCCCAGGCGGGATGGCTGGCGATGTCTTCGGCATACACCGGGCTGCCGGTGTAGGCGGCCTGCCCCCACGAGGCCGCGTCAGGCCCGATCAACGCGCGGTCGACTGCGGCGTTGAAGGCCGCCGGCAAGCTGGGCGCGGCGCCGTGCAGCAGCAGGCGGCCGGTTTCGTCGATCAGGGCAATCGAGGCGCGCAACTCGACGCTGGACTGCGCCTCGATCGCGTGCAGCACATGCGCCAGCACCTCGGGCAAAGGCACGCCCGCGACAATGCGCTGGAGCATGATCCGTTCGTCTTCCAGGCGCGCAAGCGTGTCGGTCCACGGGTGCGCTACGCGGTCTCGCTGGGTCAGCATGGGTTCTCCCTCGGGCTCTCCCGAGCGTATTGCGAGCGCGGCCCGGCAGCGGAAACGCTAGGTAACTCGAGGCAACAGCGCGAGGCAATCGCGCGGATCAGCAGGCCAGCGGTTCGGGGGATCGGCGATTGTGCGGATGGCCGCCGGTCAGCGGGTCGACTCGACGCTTTCCCGCGCCAGCCCCAGCGCCGTCAAGGCCTCGGGCTTGTCCACCAGCACGCATTGCTTGCCGGTGCGGGTGCAGTGGTCTTTCACGCGCCAGTAGGCGCCGTGGCTGACGCAGCCCGTCTGGCAGATGACCAGGTCCGCGGCCACCAGGCTGGCTTCCAGCGTGTCGCCATCGGCGCCCTCGCCGCCACAATGGCCCAGGTAGCGGCCGCCGGCCATTTCGACGACCTTGCGCGTCAGCATCAGGGCCATCGCGTCTTCGCCCACGCACAGCACGGATTTTTCGCGCAGCGTCGCCGCGGCAATCACGGCGGGCCGGGCGGCCGGTTCAAAGGCCGTGTCCAGCGGGCGCAGCCGCGCCTGCGCCGCACGGTCCTGCCAGGCCAGGCGTTCGCGCATCAGGCTCTGCACCCGCTCCATCAATTGCGTCACCCGGCGCGCCAGCGCGACGCGCCTGGGCAGGCCGGGAATCGCGCCTTCCAGCGCGGCGCGGTCCTGGCGCGCCCATTCCAGCGCGGTGTCGCGCTGGATCACGGCGGCGCGCAGGCGCATGGCCTCGGCTTCCAGGTGCTGGATGCGCTGGGCCTGCGCGCTGAGCAGGCGGCTGCAGCGCGCCTGGGCCTGGCCGTAGGCGGCAAGCAGGGCCGCGTGTTCACGCTGCAAGGAATTGGGCGCCTGGAAAGCTAACGTCATCACGGGCCTCGGTTCGGTAGGAAACAACACGGCGGGCGCATGCCAGCGCCGTCCGACTTGCCCGGCATTATAAATGAGAATAAGTCTTTTTTAATTTATATCGATATGCCCGCCGCGGGCACAGGGAAATCCATTACTGACGGCATTTGATCGCTTAAATATGATCGACAAACCATACCGGCCGCAAGCTTTTCACCGCTTGACTAGACGCCCATGCTGAGGACGCCTCGCGCCTTGCTTGTTCCTGGTCCGTGCAACCGCCGGACCGCGGATTCAACGAAGTAAGGAAGGGGCACCCGATGCCGAGATCCGCCGAACTTCTGCGCGACATCCACGAAACCAATCTGATGTATCTGCTGCTCTTGCAGCGGTTGGCCCGTACCGGCAACCTGCAGGCGCTGGCGGGCCTGCAGATTTCGGCCAAGGCCTGTCAATGGCTCGTGGGCCTGAAACACGAAGACCTGACCCGCCTGGCCAAATGCAGCGTGTTGCTGGCCCAGCTGAACCTGGAGCCGCACCTGCTGCTGGCCGCACTGAGCCAGGGCATGGACGCGACGCTGGCGGCCGAAGTGCCCAGCCGCACGCTGGCCTGACCGCGGCGCCTGGCTTATGCCCCGCGCCCGACCACGGGCGCCGGGGCGGCCCGCGTCGACCGCCAGTACAACGCGGCGCTGATGCACAGCGCGCCGGCCAGCAGGCTGCCCGCCATGGCGGCCACGCCGGGCCAGCCGCCGCCGGTCCAGAACTGGCCGCCCAGCGACCCCAGCACGCTCGAACCCACGTAGTACACCAGCAGGTACAGCGATGCCGCCAACGCCTTGTAGCCGCGCGACATCTGGCCGACCCAGCCGCTGGCCACCGCGTGCGCGGCAAAGAAGCCGAAAGTGAACACCACGATGCCGGCGATCAGCACGGGCAAGGCGTCCGACAAGGTCAGCAGCAAGCCGGCCAGCGCCAGGCCGGTGCCGGCCGCCAGCATGGCGCCGCGCCCGTGCCGGTCGGCCAGGCGGCCGAAGAACGTGGACGCGAAAATGCCTACCAGGTACACCACGAAGATGAAGCCGATGAAGGTCTGGCTGAGGGAAAACGGCGGTGCCAGCAGGCGGAAGCCGACGTAGTTGTAGACGGTGACGAACGCGCCCATCAGCAGCCCGCCCATGGCGAACAGGCCGCACAGCGGGCCGTTCTTCAGGTGCGCGCCGATGCCCGTGCGCACGTCGCCGACCACCCCGGCCCAGCCGCGCGCCCGCTGCGGCGTGAAGCGGCGCGAGGCCGGCAGCAACCACACGAACAGCACGGCGGCCACGATGCCCAGCAGGCCCAGCGTGCCCATGGCCGCGCGCCAGCCGAAATGGTCGGACACCAGGCCGGTGATCACCCGGCCCGACAGGCCGCCGAACGCGCTGCCGCTGATATACAGGCCCATGACAAACCCCAGGGTGTCCGGTTCGACCTCTTCGGCCAGGTAGGCCATGGCCACCGCCGGCACCCCGCCCATCGCCACGCCCTGCAACGCGCGCAGCGCCAGCAGGCTGTGCCAGTCGGGCGCCACCGCCGCCACCGTGCCCAGCACGGCCGAGGCGAACAGCGACAGCGCCATGATGCGCTTGCGCGGCAGCGCCTGCGAAAACAGGCCCACCAGGAAGATCGCCACCGCCAGAAGACCCGTGCACAGCGACAGCACCAGGCTGCTCTGCGCGGGCGACACGTCGAATGAATGGGTGAACAGCGGCATCAGCGGCTGCACGCAATACAACAGCGAAAAAGTGGAGAAGCCGGCCGCGAACAGGGCCCATTGGGCGCGGCGCAACGCGGGTGTGCCGCGCGCCAGATAGTCGGTGGGTGCGGGCGCCGTCGCGGCGCAGGCATCCCCCTGGGCGCTGGCCTGCGTCTGGCCGGCATCACTGGCCGCGGGTACTGCTGTAGGGGTGGACATCGGAATTCTCGAAAAACGCCGGGCAACCGCCCGTGCATTCAAGGTAGACTTTTCCCCTGCATATGTCCAATATATGAAACCGGCACTCGCTATATTTTAAAACAATGGAACTGAGACACCTGCGCTATTTCACGGTGGTCGCCGAAGAGCTGCACTTCACCCGCGCCGCCGCCCGGCTAGGCATCGGCCAACCCCCGCTCAGCCAGCAGATCCAGCAGCTCGAACGGGAAATCGGCACGCCGCTGTTCCTGCGCCTGCCGCGCGGCGTGGAACTCACCGAGGCCGGCGCCCATTTCCTGGAAGACGCGCGCGCCATCCTGGCCAGCGCCGATCGCGCCATCGACACCGCGCGCCGCCTGGGCCGCGGCGAACGCGGCGCGATCACCGTGGGCTTTACCGCGTCGGCCGTGTTCCACCCCTACCTGCCGCAAGCCATCCGCGCCTACCGCGACCGCTATCCGGACGTGCGCATCACGCTCACCGAAAGCAATACCCAGAGCCTGCTGCGCGGCCTGCGCGAAAGCGCGGTGGACGTGGCCTTCGTGCGCCCGCCCTACGTACTGGACGCGGAATTCGAATCCGAACGCGTGCTGGACGAGCCCATGCTGATCGCCCTGCCCCCCGACCACGCGCTCAGCCGCAAGCGCAGCGTGCCCATCGCGGCGCTGGCGGACGAAGATTTCGTGCTGTACCCGCGCCCCATCGGCGCCGGGCTGTACGACGCCATCCAGAACGCCTGCCTGCGGGCGGGCTTTGCGCCGCGCGTCATCCAGGAAGCGCCGCAGATGGCCTCCATCGTCAGCCTGGTGGCGGCCGGCGTGGGCATCTCGATCGTGCCCGCCGCCATGCGCCACATGGGCGCGCAGGGCATCGAGTATCGGCCCATCAAGGGCGACGCGCCGCACGCATTGCTGGACATGGCCTACCGGCGCCATGACCGCTCCATCGCGGCGCGCAATGCCGTCGAAATGTTGCGCCAACTGGCGCATCCCGAACCGGTTGCGGGGGCCTGAAACTGGGACGGAAATCAGGGCGAAAATCAGGGCGGTATAGCCCTGTCGCTTTTGTCACCTTCTGTAAACCCGATGTGCGCGGCTCCCTGTACATTGCGCGCTACCGCGGCGCCGGCCCGGCAGCAATACCCGCCGGACCCGCTCAACCTGCCTAAAGGTGTTCTCGTGCAACGTACTCTCCTGGCCCTTGCCTTCGCCACGCTTCCCGGCTTTGCCGCTGCCGCCGGCCTGGCCTCTTCCATCGGCGCGGTCACGGTCTACCAGGACCGCGCGGTCGTCACCCGCAGCGCCAGCAGCGAGCTGCCCGCGGGCGAGCACGAACTGGTGCTGGAAAAGCTGCCCGCCACCCTGCAGGACAACTCGTTGCAAGTGTCGGCCAAGAGCACCGGCCAGGCCACGCTGCTGGATGTGAAGGTGCGCGACGCCTATCAGGTCGACACCGCCAACGAACGCGTCAAGCAGCTGGAAGAACAGGTCCGCAAGCTCCAGGGCCAGCAGGCCGCGCTGGACGACGAAGCCGCCGTGCTGGACAACCAGCGCGAACTGGTCGCCATGATGCAACGCGGCGCCACCGAACCCGCCAAGGACGGCCCGCGCCCCACGCTGGAAGACTTGAAGGCCATCCAGGCGCTCAGCGCCGACACGCTCAACCGCACCTTGGCCGGCCTGCGCCGCGTGGCCGAACAGCGCGAAGACCTGGACCGCCAACTGACGGCCGCGCAAGGCGAACTGGGCCAGCTGCAAGGCCAGCTCAACCGCCGCACCAAGACCGTGACGCTGCGCGTGACCCTGGCCCGCGCCGGCAAGCTGGACCTGAACGTGTCGTATGCCGTGGCCGGCGCCCGCTGGACGCCCGCCTACGATGCCCGCTTGCGCCCGGCCGACCGCAGCGTCGACCTGGGCTATTTCGGCGTCATTCGCCAGAACACCGGCGAAGACTGGAACAACGTCAAGCTGACCCTGTCCACCGCCCGCCCGTCGCTGGGCGGCGGCGCGCCCAAGCTGATCCCGTGGATCATCGATGTGGCCGCCCCGCCCCCGCCGATGCCCGCGCCGGTGGCCGCCGCGGCGCCGTTGATGCGCAGCGAGCGCGCCCGGCCCGCGCCCAAGTCGGTGCAGGACGAAGCCGCCTACTCCCTCGAAGCGCCCGAGCCGGAAGCGGCCAAGGTCTCGACCGCCGAGGTGCAGTCCGCCGCCACCAGCGCGTCGTTCCAGATCCGCACGCCCGCCACGCTGCCGTCCGACAACAGCGTGCAGCGCGTCGCCATCACGACCGCCAAGCTGCCCGCGACGCTGCAATACCAGTCGACCCCGGCGCTGCGCGAAACCGCCTACCTGACGGCCGAGGCCAGCAACAACACGGAATTCCCGTTCCTGGCGGGCACGCTCAATACGTTCCTGGATGATGCCTTCGTAGCGGCATCCGCCATGAAAGCCGTGATGCCCGGCGAAAAAGTGGAACTGGCGATGGGCGCCGACGACGGCATTTCCATCAAGCGCCAATTGGTCAACCGCTTTACCGAAAGCACGGGCTTTTCGGGCAACGGCAAGCGCGTGACCTACGAATACAAGATCACCGTCAAGAACAACAAGGCCACCAAGGAACAGGTCACCTTCAAGGACCGCCTGCCGGTCTCGCGCAACGAGAAGATCGAGGTCAAGCTGCTGTCGCCGGCCGACCGCGACATCAAGCGCGAAGACGACGGCGTGCTGGCCTGGAACTGGGAACTGGAACCGGGCAAGTCGCGCGACACGACGCTGAAGTTCTCGGTCGACTACCCGGGCAACATCGACGTCGCCGGACTCTGACGGCCGCGCCCCGGCCTCAGCCTTGATAAAAGCCACGGGCGCCGTGGCTTTTTTTCCGACATTCACCGCCCTCAGTGCTGGCGGCAGAATTCAATGAAATCGGCCGGCGCCAGCGGCATCGATATGCCGTAGCCCTGCGCGAACGTGCAGCCCAGCTCGCGCAGCAGTTGCAGGTCGCGTTCCTGTTCGACGCCTTCGGCCACCACCCGGCGGCCCAGCGCACGGCCCATTTCGATGGCGGCGGCCACCACCGCGCGCGAGGCCGGTTCGCGGTGCATGTGCACGATAAAGTCGCGGTCGATCTTCAGCTCGGTGAACGGCATGGCGGAAAAGAGCCGCATCGACGCAATGCCCGCGCCGAAATCGTCCATGGCCAGTTCAAACCCCCGGACCCGCAGCAGGTTCAAGGCGGACGACAGCGTCAGCCAGTCGGTGACGGGCTCGTCTTCGGTCAGTTCCACTTTCACCAGCCGCGCCGGCAGGCCGGCCTGGCCCACGCGCTGCTCCAGCATGGCCGGCAAGTCAGGGGCGCACAAGGTGGAGGCCGAGGCATTGATGGCAATGGGCACCGCAATGTGCTCGGCATGCATGGCGGCCAGCACCTCGATCACGCGGTCGGTCACCCGGTTGAACAGCAGTTGGTCCAGCCCCAGCCGATGGGCGGCCGGCACGAAATCGGCCGGCGAAATGGCGCCCAGCGTGGGGTGATGCCAGCGCGACAGCGCTTCGGCCGCGACCGCCCGGCCCGTGGTCAGGTCGACCTGCGGCTGCAAGACGACGCTCATGCCGACGCCCGAGGCCAGCGCCTGCCCCAGTTCGGCTTCGAGCACATCGCGCCGCACCGCCGCCTGGCGCGGCGAGGCCGGATCGTGGTCGATGCTGTGCAGCGCGCCCTTGATGGCATGCTGCATGGCGGTGCGCGAGACCGGCTTGGACAGCGCCTGCGACGACGGGCAACCGGCTTGCAGCGCCAGCCGAACATGCGATTGCAGCAGTTCGTCGGTCAGGCTGCTGATCCAGATGATGGGCGGCATGACCTTGAGGCGGCCGCCGTCGACCAGCCGGCGCAGTTCGTTGGGCAGCAAGGTGCCGTCGCCCTCGCCCATGACGATGTCGCTGAGCACCACGTCGTAGGCCTGGCGCGCCAGCGCGCTGACGGCTTCGGTGCTGCTGCCCACCCCGGCCACCCGCCGGTAGCCCAGCGCCAGCAGCATGTTCTGCAGATAGGCCCGTTCCACGGGGTGGTCTTCCACCAGGAGAATCCGCCGGGTCGCGCCGGCGTCGGTTTTGGGCATCGCGCGGGTCCTAGAGGGGGAAGCGGTTGGGCGGGCGTTTCCAGCCGCTTGCTGGAAGGCGTTCCGACAATGCTAAGGCATCTTCCGCGACTGCGCCGCCAGATAGGACGGGTTAGTCACTATTAATTAGCCTGGGGCGGCAAAGGGGTCCGTCACCCAGACGGACGAAGCCGCTTGCACGGCCCGATGCCAGCCGGTGCGATAATGATGGTCTTTCCCCGCATCTATGGCACGGAGCTTCCCTTGACCCCCCGCATCGACGACCCCCTGCACGACCGCGAGGTCGGCACGGCCGACTCCACCCAGGACAACACCCGTACGGACGACACCCGCATCAGCGCGGTGCGCCCCCTGATTTCGCCCGCCCTGCTGCAGGACGAGCTGCCGGTCTCGGCTGCCATCCAGACGCTGGTCGAGCAAAGCCGCGCCCGCATCGCCGACGTGCTGCACGCCCGCGACGACCGCCTGGTGCTGGTGGTGGGCCCCTGCTCCATCCACGACCATGGCCAGGCCATGGAATACGCCCGCCAACTGCGCGCCGCCGCCGACCAGTATCAGGACGACCTCCTGATCGTCATGCGCGTGTACTTCGAGAAGCCGCGCACCACCGTCGGCTGGAAGGGCTACATCAACGACCCGCGCCTGGATGGCAGCTTCCGCATCAACGAAGGCCTGCGCCGCGCCCGCGAGCTGCTGCTGGACATCAGCGAACTGGGCCTGCCCATCGCCACCGAATTCCTGGACCTGCTCAGCCCGCAGTACATCGCCGACCTGATCGCCTGGGGCGCCATCGGTGCACGCACCACCGAAAGCCCCAGCCACCGCCAGCTGAGTTCCGGCCTGAGCTGCCCGCTGGGCTTCAAGAACGGCACCGACGGCGGCGTGCAGATCGCGGCCGACGCCATCGTGGCCGCCAGCGCCAGGCACGCCTTCATGGGCATGACCAAGATGGGCATGGCCGCCATCTTCGAAACCCGCGGCAACGAAGACACCCACGTGATCCTGCGCGGCGGCAAGCAAGGCCCCAACTACGATGCCGCCAGCGTCGACGCCTGTTGCGCCGTGCTGCGCGCCGCCGGCCAACGCGAACAGGTCATGATCGACTGCTCGCACGCCAACTCCAACAAGTCGCACCTGCGCCAGGTCGACGTGGCCCGCGACATCGCCGCCCAGCTCGCCCAGGGCGACACCCGCATCACCGGCGTGATGATCGAAAGCCACCTCGAAGAAGGCCGCCAGGACCTCAAACCCGGCCAGCCGCTGCGCCACGGCGTGTCCATCACGGACGCCTGCCTGGGCTGGAGCCAGACGCTGCCCGTGCTGGACATGCTGGCCCTGGCCGTGCGCCAGCGCCGCGAGAAGCTCGGCGCCTGATACGCACGCGCTGCGGGACGACGCCGCTGCCGGAACGACGGCGGGCGGCGTCGTGCACCGCTACCCCGCCCGCCGTCCTGCCGCTAACGGTTCAAGGCATAAGGCGCAGGGTCCATGTCCGGTTCCTGCCCGGTGACCAGGCTGGCCAGCAGCTTGCCGGTCACCGGCCCCAACGTGAAGCCGTGATGCGCATGGCCGAACGCCAGCCATAGCCCGGGATGGCGCGGGGCCGGCCCGATCACCGGCCGCATGTCGGGCATGCACGGCCGACAGCCCATCCAGGGAGTCTTCTCCACCGCCTCGCCCAACGGCAGCAACTGCGCCGCCAGCGCCCGCGTGCGCGCGATCTGGATGGGCGAAGGCGGCGCGTCGCGCGCCGCGAATTCAGCCCCCGTGGTCAGGCGCAGGCCCAGCGTCATGGGCGACACCACGAAACCACTGTCGATGTCGGCCACGGGATGCGACAGGGCTGCCCCGTCTTCCAACGCGAAATGCTGGTGGTAGCCACGCTTGACCGCCATGGGGATGCGATAGCCCAGCGGCCGCAGCACGTCGGGCGACCACGGCCCCAATGCCACCACCACGTCGCGGGCCTCGACCTGCCCCGTCACGCCGCGCACGCGCCAGCCGCCCCCGGACACGGCTTCGAGACTGCGCGCGTCCCCCCGTGCCAGCACGCCGCCGCGCTGCTTGAACAGCGCGGCGTAGCCGCGCGCCACCGCGCCCGGGTCCGACACGTTGACGGGATCGCGCCAGTGAATGGCGCCAACCATGCGCGGCGACAGCGACGGTTCCAGCGCGGCCAGGCCCGCGCGGTCCAGCACCTGGTAGTCCAGGCCATACGGCGCCAGCGCGGCGGCTTCGGCCGCGGCGCGGTCCAGGCTTTGCTGGGTGCGCATGCCGTCGATCCAGCCATTGCGGCGGAACAGGCCGCCGATGCCCGCGGCATCCTTGAGCGCGTCGTGCTCGGCCACGCTGCGTTCGATCAGCGGCAGCATCGCGGCCGCCGCGCGCGCCAGCCGCGACGGCGCCGAATGCCACCAATAGCGCAGCAGCCAGGGCGCGATGCGCGGCAGGAAACGCGGGTGGTAGCTGACGTCCGGCGTCTGGTTTCCGGCATAGCGCAGCAAGCTGCGCCAGTCGCGTGGAAAGGCATAGGGAATGACGCTGGCGCGTTCGATCAGGCCCGCATTGCCATAGCTGGTTTCTTCGCCCGGGCCGCGCCGATCCAGCAGCGTCACCGAACGGCCGCGGGCCTGCAGATGCAGCGCCGCGCTGACGCCGATGATGCCGGCGCCCAGGACAATCACGTCTGTTTTCATGCGCGAAATTCTGCGCCCGGGCGCGGGCTTCGGCAAGCGCCATGCACGGCGTAGAATCCATCGGCGCCCCGGGTCTGGCCGCTGCGGCCCGCGCCTGCTGGCGGCGCCTACGCGGAGCCCCCCTTCATGCCTGCCCTGCCCCCTTTGCAACCCGTCACGCTGACCGGCGAGATCGTGCAACTGGAACCCTTGACCCTGGACCATGCCGATGCGCTGGCTGCCGTCGGCCTGGATCCCGAACTGTGGCGCCTGCAACCCGAACCCGTCGAATCGGCCGCCGACATGCGCCGCTACGTCGAACGCGCGCTGGCCGGCCAGGCGGCGGGCGCCTGTCTGCCGTTTGTGATCGTGCGGCGCGCCGACGGCCAGGTCATCGGCACCACCCGCTATATGGATATTGCGCTGGCGCACAAGCGCCTGGAGATCGGCGCCACCTGGCTCACCCCTGCCAGCCAACGCTCGGGAGTCAATACCGAAGCCAAGTGGCTGTTATTGCAGCACGCCTTTGAAACAATTGGTATCATGCGGGTCGTGTTCAAAACGGAAGCGACCAACACGCAGTCCCGCCAGGCCATCCTGCGGATCGGCGGCGTCGAGGAAGGGGTGTTTCGCAAGCACCTGATCGCGCAGTCCGGACGCGCCCGCGACATGGTCTACTTCGCCATCCTCGACGAGGACTGGCCCGCCGCCAAAGCGCGCCTCATGGCTCGCCTGCGCCGCGCGCCGTAGCCGCGGCGATTTGTTCTTTGTTTTGGCCGGCGCTCAAGTTCACACGGCTTGGCGCCGTTAACGCAGTGCCGCGGGGCAAGCTATTCCACCGCCCGTCCCGCCCTTTTCAAGTCAGGTATGGATCGTTCTCCCCTCGCCCCGCCCGCGCCGCTCGGGCACAACCGCCGCAGCATCTTCATCTACACCGAAGAACAACGGGGCAACCAGCTGGTCGAATCGATGGTCATCGGCATGCTGTCCGACGTCTCGGGTTCGGACAAGCTGGTCGTCGTGCTGGACCCGTTCAGCCATCTCAAGTTCGTCTATCGCATCGACCACGAAAGCAGCAACCTGGACGCCGCGGCGCTGACCGAGCAAGATGAGTCCGCCTTCAATGGCAAGACCTCGGTGCAGATCAATTCCATGTCCTACAAATTGGGAACGGCCGAAAACGCCATGAAGCTGTTGCGCGGCAAGACCCAATGGATTCAGGACAAAGGCGCCGTGCTGTCGGTGCTGCTGCAGAATGCGGCGGCGCGCAAGACGCGCTTCGCGCCGCCGCGCATCGAACGCGACCGCGTGCGCAAGGTGCCGCAAGGCGTGCCGGTGGAATACCTGTCGGACCCCGCCTTGCCGGCGGCCTGATTCGCGCGAGCGCGAACGCGCAGACTGGCCATGCCGACCCCGACGGTGCACAACTTTTTGTCGCGGTTTTTTATCCACAGTTTCTGTGGATAAAAACAACGCACAGGCCCGGCTGGTGGCGGTTGCGACGCTGCCGCAGGGGCTGGTCATTTTTTGACCACCCGCATCGACTCGGCCACCGTGCGTCACGCCCGCATCACCCTGCCCGACTTCGCTGCGCCGCCGCAACGGCGATAATGATATTCTCCCGCGAAGCGCCCGCAGGGGATCAGCCAGATGGCGCCTCGTCCGGCCCGGCGCCCTCGCCATGCGGACCCACCCCCACCAATAAGAAGCCGTAGCATGAAAGGAGCGGAAAGCGTGTTTGCCCTCGGAGCGCCTCACGTACTGACCCGTCCGGCGCCGTGACCATCATCATCGTTGACGATCACGGGGACTGGCGCGACACCATCGCCGAGTACATCCACGATCTCGGCCTGGGCGAAGCCATCCTGACCGCCGGCACGCTTTCCGAACTGGACCAACTGCTGCTCAGCGTCACCCCCGGCATCCTGGTGCTGGACGCCATGCTGCCCGACGGCGATGGCCTGGCGCGCGTGTCGCATCTACGTACCACCTATCCGTCGATGGGCATCATCATGCTCACCGGCCGCCTGCTCAGCGAAGACAAGGTTTCTGGCTTGAGCCTGGGCGCCGATCACTATCTGACCAAGCCCGTCAACCTGGCCGAGCTGGGCGCCACGCTGGTGTCGCTGTCGCGGCGCCTGCGCGTGGTGCCCGCCACCGATCCGCAAGCCCCCGCCGCCGAGACCTGGCGCTTCGATCCCGCGCGCCGCGTGCTGGTATCGCCCAAGCGCATCCAGGTCGACATCACCGACACCGAAAGCCGCCTGATCGGTGCGCTGATCCAGGCCGCGCCGCTGCCGCTGACGCGCGGCCGCCTGGTCGAAGCGCTGGGCGCCAGCGCCGAGGCCTACGACACCCATCGGCTCGACGCCCACATGCATCGCCTGCGCCGCAAGCTGCGCGCGCAGGCCGGCGGCGACATGGGCATCCGCACCGTCTACGGCGTGGGCTATGTATGCACCATGCCAGTGCAGATCGTCGGCAACAGCAAGCCCTGAACCTACTTCCATTTTTCGCGCCATGTCCCTGCCTGCCCGCCCCCGCCGTTCCGTCCTCTACATGCCCGGCGCCAATGCGCGCGCCCTGGACAAGGCGCGCAGCCTGCCCGCCGATACGCTGATCCTGGACCTGGAAGACGCGGTGGCGCCCGATGCGAAGGCCGTGGCGCGCGAACAGGTGGCCGCCGCCTTGCGAGCAGGCGGCTACGGCCGGCGCGAATGCGTGGTGCGCGTCAATGCGCTGGACACGCCCTGGGGCCGGGACGACGTGCGCGCCATCGCACAGGCCGGCGCCGATGCCGTGCTGCTGCCCAAGGTGCAATCGGCAGCGCAATTGGACGCGTTGGCGCAGGCCCTGGACGCCGCCGGCGCGCCCGCCACGCTGGCGCTGTGGGCCATGGCCGAAACCCCGCTGGGCTTTCTGCGGCTGGACGCCATTGCCGCCGGCCACCCGCGCCTGGCGGCCATCGTGGTGGGCACGTCCGACCTCGTCAAGGACCTGCACGCCCGCCACACGCCCGACCGCCACGAGACCCTGCTGGCCCGTTCGATGGCGGTGCTGGCGGCGCGCGCCCACGGCCTGGCAGTGCTCGATGGCGTACACCTGGACCTGGACGACGACGCGGGCTTTGCCGCCGCCTGCCGCCAGGGCCGCGACCAGGGCTTTGACGGCAAGACGCTGATCCACCCGAAGCAGATCGCCGCGGCCAACACCGCCTTTGCGCCCACCGAAGCCGAACTGGCCAGCGCCCGCAAGCGCCTGGACGCCTGGCGCGCGGCGCAAGCCGCCGGCCAGGGCGTGGCCGTGGTGGACGGCGCGCTGGTCGAAAACCTGCACGCTGCCGAGGCCGAACGCCTGCTGGCCCTGGCCGCCGCCATCGCCGCCGCCGACGCGTAAAGCGCGCGTTCGCACAGCCAGCTACAATACGGCCCACGATCGGACAGGCGCTGCCTCGTCCGCCTTTCGCGCGTGGCACGCGTGGCATCCGCCGCTCGATGGCAAGTACGGGGTCCTCCGTACGCCGCCAGCCCGTCCGGCCTGCGCCGCCCGCACGATTCCTTCCAGGTTCCTTTTTTTGCGCCGCGAGCTGTGGCGGGAGCCTTGTCGCGCGCCTGTCGCGCCACCCCCAGCCCCACGATTCATGATCCGCTTCCAACAAGTTTCACTCATGCGCGGCGTCAAGCCCTTGCTCGACAAGGTCGACCTGCTGCTGAACCCCGGTGACAAGATCGGCCTGATCGGCGCCAACGGCGCCGGCAAGTCCAGCCTGTTCGGCCTGTTGCGCGGCACGCTGCACGCCGACCAGGGCGATCTGGACTACCCCGCCAGCTGGCGCATGGCCTACGTGGCGCAGGAAACGCCCGCGCTGGACCGCCCCGCCATCGAATACGCCATCGACGGCGATGTCACGCTGCGCAAGCTGGAAGCCGAACTGGCCGCGCTGGAAGCCGAACCCGAAAGCACCGAGAACGGCCTGCGCATGGCCGACATCTACGCGGCCCTGGCCGACGCCGATGCCTACACGGTGCACTCGCGCGCCGAACAGCTCTTGACCGGCCTGGGCTTCACGCAGGCGCAAATGCACCTGCCGCTGACCAGTTTTTCGGGCGGCTGGCGCATGCGCCTGAACCTGGCGCAAGCGCTGATGTGCCCGTCCGACCTGCTGCTGCTGGACGAACCCACCAACCACTTGGACCTGGACGCCATCATCTGGCTGGAAGACTGGCTCAAGCGCTACCCGGGCACGTTGATCGTGATTTCGCACGATCGCGATTTCCTGGACGGCGTGGTCAACGTCATCGTGCACATCGACGAGCGCAAGCTCAAGCGCTACTCGGGCAACTACTCGTCGTTCGAACGCCAGCGCGCCGCGCAACTGGAACTGGCCCAGGGCATGATGGAAAAGCAGATGCGCCAGCGCTCGCACCTGCAATCGTTCATCGACCGCTTCAAGGCCCAGGCCAGCAAGGCGCGCCAGGCGCAGAGCCGCATCAAGGCGCTGGCCCGCATGGAAGAAGTGGCGCCGCTGCGCGCGGCCGCGGAATTCTCGTTCGAGTTCCGCGAACCGCTGCGCGCGCCCAATCCGCTGTTGACCATGGACAAGGTCAGCGCCGGCTACCGCAATACCGACGAAGACAGCGGCGCGGTGTCCGACAAGATCATCGTGTCGGGCATCAATTTTTCGCTGCAGGCGGGCCAGCGCATCGGCCTGCTCGGGATCAACGGCGCGGGCAAGTCGACCTTCATCAAGACCATCGCGGGCGACCTCGAATCGCTGGCGGGCGACACGCAATTCAACAAGGGCCTGTCGATCGGCTACTTCGCCCAGCACCAGGTCGAGATGCTGCGCCACGATGAATCGCCGCTGTGGCACATGACCAAGATCGCGCCCACCGTGCGCGAACAGGAACTGCGCAACTTCCTGGGCAGCTTCAACTTCAACGGCAACATGGCCACCAGCTCGATCGCGCCGTTCTCCGGCGGCGAAAAAGCCCGCCTGGCCTTGGCGCTGATCGTCTGGCAGCGCCCCAACCTGCTGCTGCTGGACGAGCCCACCAACCACCTGGACCTGGAAACCCGCGAAGCGCTGACCACCGCGCTGGCGCAGTTCGAGGGCACGCTGGTGCTGGTCTCGCACGATCGCCACCTGCTGCGCGCCACCACCGACCAGTTCATCATCGTGGCCGATGGCCGCGTGAGCCCGTTCGACGGCGACCTGGACGACTACAAGGAATGGCTCTACAAGACCAAGCTGGCGGCCAAGGCCGCGGCCTGATACGCCATGCCGATCGGGCGGTTCGAGGGGCCGCGCGGCCCCTGCCCGATGGGCGATCCATTCGCGGTTTAACGCGTTACAATCCCGCCGATTGCACGCGCGCGCGGTGATAAGCTGCCGCAGATTGCGCGCGACAACCTCCACCCACGTCCCGCTGTCCGCGGGACGCGTTTTTTAGCGCTCGTAGATGCCGATCAAAGACCAAATCTTCCTTGCCAGCCAGTATCTTGCGCCGCATCACCTGGTGTCGCGCTTCTTCGGCGTCGCCTCTGATTGCCGGGAACCCGCGGTCAAGAACTGGATGATCTCGCGCTTTGTCCGCAAGTACGGCGTGGACATGCGCGAGGCCGAACAGGAAGACGCGCTGGCCTACGATTGCTTCAATGACTTCTTCACCCGCGCGCTCAAGCCCGACGCGCGGCCGCTGGACGACGAACCCGGCGGCGTGCTGTGCCCCGCGGACGGCGCCATCAGCCAGATGGGCGCCATCGAGCATGGCCGCCTCTTCCAGGCCAAGGGCCACAGCTACGGCCTGGCCGACCTGCTGGGCGGCGACACCGATCGCGCCGCGCCGTTCCAGGGCGGCGAATTCGCCACCATCTACCTGTCGCCCAAGGACTACCACCGCGTGCACATGCCGGTGGGCGGCACGCTGCGCGAAATGATCCACGTGCCGGGCCGGCTGTTCTCGGTCAACCCGCTCACCGCGCGCAACGTGCCGCGCCTGTTCGCGCGCAACGAACGCGTGGTCTGCATCTTCGACACCGAACACGGCCCGATGGCCGTGGTGCTGGTCGGCGCCATGATCGTGGCGTCCATCGAAACCGTGTGGGCGGGCCTGGTCACGCCGTACAAGCGCCGCGTCAAGGCCGTACGCTACGACGATGCCGCACGCGCGCCGATCCACCTGGAAAAAGGCGCCGAGATGGGCCGCTTCAAGCTGGGCTCGACCGCCATCGTGCTGTTCGGCCCGGGCAAGGTGCGCTGGGCCGACACGCCGTCGGTGCGCGGCCCGGTGCGCATGGGTGAATTGCTGGCGCTGCCGGTGCAGCGTTGAAAGTACGGGGTTAAGCCAAGTACTTCAATAAAAGCGAAAGAGATATTCCATATTTATTCGCTTTATACGATATAGGCGGGTCGGTAGATTGGGGGGTTTCAACCGCCCCTTTGCCATGGCCACCCTGCCCGCCTCGTCCGATACGCCCGTTCGCCTTTCCCGCGCCCTGTCGCGCATGCTGTCGCTGGACGACTTCGAGGCCGCCGCTCGCCGCCGCCTGCCGCGCCCGATCTTCGGCTACGTGGCCGGCGCGGCCGAAGACAATCAGTCTTTGCACGCCAACCGGCACGACTTCGGCCGCTATGCCTTCCAGCCGCGCGTGCTGGTGGACGTCTCGGGCCGCAGCCAGCACACCGAGCTGTTCGGCCGCCGCTACGAATCGCCGTTCGGCATCGCCCCCATGGGCATCAGCGCGCTGTCGGCCTATCGCGGCGACATCGCGCAGGCCCGCGCCGCGCGCGAGCAGGGCATTCCCGCCATTCTGAGCGGCACCGCGCTGATCGCGCTGGAAGACGTGATCCGCGAAGCGCCCGGCACCTGGTTCCAGGCCTATCTGCCCGGCGACCCCGCGCGCATCGACGCGCTGGTGGCGCGCGCGGCCCAGGCCGGCTACGACACGCTGGTGCTGACCGTGGACATCCCCGTATCCGCCAACCGCGAGAACAACGTGCGCACCGGCTTTTCGACGCCGCTCAAGCCCAGCCTGCGCCTGGCGTGGGACGGCCTGACGCACCCGCGCTGGCTGGCCGGCACCTTCCTGCGCACGCTGCTCAAGCACGGCATGCCGCATTTCGAGAATTCGTTCGCCACGCGCGGCGCGCCCATCGTGTCGGCCTCGGTGCTGCGCGACTTCAGCGCGCGCGACCACCTGAACTGGGAACACGTGGCGCGCATCCGGCGCCAATGGCAGGGTACGCTGATCATCAAAGGCATCCTGCACCCTGCCGATGCGCGCCTGGCGCGGCAGCACGGCGCCGACGGCATCATCGTGTCGAACCATGGCGGACGCCAGCTGGACGGCGCTATCTCGCCGCTACGGGCACTTCCCGGCGTGGTGGATGCGGCGGGCGACATGCCCGTGATGATGGACAGCGGCGTGCGCCGCGGCGGCGATGTGCTCAAGGCGCTGGCGCTGGGTGCGCGGTTCGTGTTCGTGGGCCGCCCCTTCAACTATGCCGCCGCGGTCGGCGGCCAGGCGGGCGTGTCCCATGCCATCAGCCTCTTGCGCGCCGAGGTCGACCGCAACATGGCCATGCTGGGTGTGAACCGGCTGAGCGAGGTCGGGCCCGACCTGCTGGTGCCAGCATAGAATGGCAGTTCCTCTGCTATTCGCGGGCCGGCTGCCTGGCCGGCCCCCGCCCCGCCGCCCGTGTCCCTACGCCAATCGTCATTCTTCCTGCGCTTTCTGACCCTGGGCGCCCTTGCCCACGTGTATGTCGGCGCCCGCCTCATCCCCGATGCCGGATTCGCCGGTTCGGGCACTGCCACCGCCATCCTGCTGCTGATCCTGTCGTGCATCCTGATCCCGCTGGGCATGCTGGGGCGCTCGTCGGTGCATCCGCCTTGGGGCGACCGCATCGCCTGGGTCGGGCTGATTGCCATGGGGCTGTTTTCGTCACTGTTCGTGCTGACGGTGCTGCGCGACGTGCTGCTGCTGGCCGCCTGGCTGATCGACCTGGCCACGGGCGTCGCTCTGCCCTGGACCGACCTGCGCCGGATAAGCGCATTGGCAGTGGCCGCGCTGGCGCTGGCCGCCACGCTGGTCGGCTTCTACAACGCCCGCCGGCGCGCCCAGGTCGTAACGGTGGACGTACCCATCGAAGGCCTGCCGGCCGACCTGGACGGCTTCACCATCGTGCAGATCAGCGACATCCACGTCGGCCCGACCATCAAGAAACGCTACGTGCAGGCCATCGTCGATGCGGTGAACGCCGAGACGCCCGACGTCATCGCCATCACGGGCGATGTGGTGGACGGCAGCGTCGAGCAACTGGCCGCGCAGGCCAGCCCGCTGGCGCAGCTGCGCGCCCCCTTCGGCGTGTACCTGGTGACCGGCAACCATGAATATTATTCAGGCGCCACGCCCTGGGTGGCAGAATTTCGCCGCATGGGCCTGCGGGTGCTGATGAACGAACACGCCGTGATCCACCCCGCCGGCCTGCCCGTGGTGGTGGCGGGCGTGACCGACTACAGCGCTGGCGCCTTCGACCCGCAGCAGCGCAGCAACCCCAAGGCCGCGCTGGCCGGCGCCCCGGCCGATGCCCTGCCCAAGATCCTGCTGGCGCACCAGCCGCGCAGCGCGGCCGCGGCCGAGCCGCTGGGCTACACGCTGCAGCTGTCCGGCCATACGCATGGCGGCCAGTTCTTTCCGTGGGGCTTTTTCGTGCGCTTCCAGCAGCCGTTCACGGCCGGCCTGCACCGCCAGGGCAAGATGTGGGTCTACACCAGCCGCGGCACCGGCTACTGGGGCCCGCCCAAGCGCCTGGGCGCGCCATCGGAAATCACGCGCCTGCGGTTGCGGCGGGCTCAGTCCGCGTCGTCCGGCAGCGGCCCTCGTTCCAGATAGCTGGTCAGCGCGATGTCGCTGGTGGTGTTGGTGATGCCGTCGATCTGGTGAATGCGCGCCAACAGCGCCTCAAGCGCCTGGGTGTCGCGCACCCGCACCTTCAGCAGCATCGCGCTCTTGCCGGTGATGGTGTGGATCTCTTCCACCTCGGTCAGCTCGGCCAGCCCCAGCACCTGCTGGGTGATGCTCCAGTTGTTGGTATCGACGTGCACAAACGCCAGCAGCGGGCGGCCGATGCGCGCGCCATCCAGCTTGGCGGCAATGCCCTTGATCAGGCCGTCGCGCTTCAAGCGTTTGACGCGCTCGTGCACGGCGGGCGCCGACAGGTTCAATTGCTTGCCCAGATCGGCATAGCTCGGCGAGGCGTCATCGGCCAGCAGCGTTAATAGTTTTCGGTCGCGGTCGTCGAGATCGGGCATTGGAATCGGGTTCTGCCTAACGGCATTCGAACTTTGATGAGATAAGGGATTATCGGTGTTAACCCTTATTTTATTCCAATAAAATTCCGCGGATGCTGAATCGCAACGCCCCCCGCAACACCCCTCGCAAGGCTCCCCTGCCCGCCGCCATTCCCGCCCTGATGTTCGCCGTCAGCGTGGTGGGTTCCAACGGCCTGGCGTTGAGCCCGATTTTGTCCGACGTGGCGCGCTCGTTCGGCACCACGCCGCTGACGGTCAGCACCGCCATTTCGGCCTACGGCGCGGCCACGGCGGCCAGTGCCTTCCTGCTGGCCGCCCGCATCGACCGCTGGGGCATCCGCCGCGCGCTGCTGGGCGCCATGATCGCGCTGATCGCCGCCCTGCTGCTGTCGGCCTGCGCGCCCCACTGGATCGTGCTGACCGCGGCGCAGGCCCTGGCCGGCGCCGCCGCGGGCGTGATCCTGCCGGCCGCGTATGGGTCGGCCTCGCTGGTCGCCGCGCCCGGCCAGGAGACCCGCGCGCTGGGCCGCGTCATCTCGGGCTGGTCGGTGTCGCTGGTGGCGGGCGTGCCGCTGTCGGCCTTGATTTCCGATGCGGTGGGCTGGCGCGCCACCTACGCGGTGCTGGCGCTGTGCGCCGCCATAGCGCTCGCGGGCCTGTACAGACTGCCCGAACGCCGCAGCGCGCACCCCGCGCCGCTGCGCCTGATGCGCCTGCTGGCGCCGCTGTCGTACCGCGACGTGCCGGTGCTGCTGCTGGGTTGCCTCGCGTTCTCATCCGCGTTCTACGGCGTCTACGCGTTCCTGGCGGACCACGTGCGCACCCTGCTGGGCCTGTCGGCGGGCCAGGTGGGCTTCATCGCCTTTGCCTACGGCGCCGGCTTTCTGTTCGCGGGCCTGGCCGGCGCGCCGCTGATCGAACGGCTGGGGCCGCGCCGCGCGTTGCCGCTGGCGCTGGCGGCGATTGCGCTGGTGTACCTGGGCCTTCTGCCCGCCGCGCACGCGCTGGCCGCCGTGCTGGCCATTGCCGTGCTGTGGGGGGCGGCCTCGCAACTGAGCCTGAACCTGCTGGTATTGCTGCTGTCGCGCGCGCGCCCCGACGAACGCGGCGCGGTGCTGGGCCTGAACACCTGCACGACCTACCTGGGCGCCAGCGTCGGCACCGCGGTGGCCGGCACGCTGTATACGCATGCGGGCTTTGACACCCTGGGCCTGGCGGCCGCCGGTGCCGTGGCCCTGGCCGCGCTGGCGCTGCATTGGCGCCTGAATGGCCGCCGCGCGGCGGGCAGCCGGGCCACGGCCTGATTCCCCTATCGGCCCGCGCGCAACCCCCTCTTGCGCCCTGGCCGCCGACGGCTAATCCGGCAGCACCACCGCGCAATCGCGCCCGGCCCGCTTGGCCCGGTACATCGCCTGGTCGGCGCGCCGCAGCACGTCCGACATGCTGGCATCCGTGGCCAAAAAACGCGTGATGCCGCCGCTGGCCGACAGCACCACCGCATGCCCGTCGACACTGGCCGGATGCTGCCGCAGCCCCGCGCGCAAGCGGTCGCACACCGCCAGCGCCACGTCCGCGTCGGCATCGGCCAGCAACACCAGGAATTCCTCGCCGCCCAAGCGCCCCACCGCGTCGCCTTCGCGCAGGCAGCCTTGCAGCTGGCTGCAAAAATGGCGCAGCGCGGCGTCGCCGCCCAGGTGGCCGTAGCGGTCGTTGACTTGCTTGAAATAGTCCAGGTCCAGCATCAACGCGGTGTGGCGCGCGCCTTGCCGCGCGGCTTCCAGCATGGCCTGCAGGCGCAGCAGGATCTCGGCGCGGGTCCAGCAGCCGGTCAGGTCGTCCACCTTGGCCAGGCGCGCCAGCGCGGCCTCGTTGCGGCGGTTCTCGGTCATGTCCATGCCGATGTTCACCACGCTGCCATCCGGCAAGCGCACGTTGGACCACAGTACCGAGAGCCGCTCGCCGGTTCGTGCCAGCGGCTGCCATTCACGGAATGACTGGTCGGGCGTGGGGCCCACGCTCTGCACCACGCGGGCGCGCGTTTCAGGATCGGGATAGAACAGCGCCAGTGGTTCGGGGTAGCTGTTGATTTCATCGCGTGTCCAGCCGAAGCGGTGCACGCACGCCGCATTCCACAGCACGCACTGGCCGCGCCCGTCGAAGGCATTGATCAGCACGGGTGCGTTCTGGAACAGGGCTTCGTAGCGCGCCACCACTTCGCGCAGGCGCTGCAGTTCGCTGGCCTGGGCGTCATCCGGGCCATCGGCCGGCGGCGGGTCCGCAGCCTGCGGACGGCCTGCCTCGGCGCGCGGCTGCGGCGAAATCAAAGCGTCATTCGATGAAACGAGTCGCATGGGTTCGCAGTCGAGAAAGGCGGCGCGCACTGGCCGCGTTGGCATCCCGCGCCGTCTCGGACGCAGGGCGGCAAAGCGCGGCAAGTATACGTTTCAATCTGCAACTCAAATGCCAAGAATCGTCAAGACGCCCCCTGCCCCTGCGGCCTGCCAAGCCTTACTGCGCGGTCACGAGCAGCGCTGCCGTCGGCAGCCACGCCGGCACGCTCTGCCCGCCAGCCCCTACCAGGGAAACGCGATCAGGTCGCCGTACAGGCTGCGCAGCTTGGCCTTGACCTCGGCCGACTGCTGGTAGATGGCGATGAACTTCAACAGACGCGGGTCTTCCGCGCGGTCTGGACGAGCCACCCAGCGGATGGCGTAGCGGCGCACGTTGGCCGGGTCCTTGTTGTCGAACGCCAGGCCGTCCTTTTCATCCAGGCCGGCCTGCTTGGCAAACGTGGTGTAGGTGACCGAGGCCGTCACGTCGTCGAACGTGCGCGCCGATTGCGAGCCTTCGATCTGCACGAATTTCAGGCGCTTGGGGTTGTCGGTCACGTCCTGCAGCGTGGCCTGGTGCGCCACGCCCGGCTTGAGCTTGATGAGGCCGATGGATTCCAGCAGCAGCAAGGCGCGGCCCGTATTCACCGGGTCGTTGGGCACCGCGATGGTGGCGCCGTCGGGCAGCGGTTCGCCCTTCTTGAGCTTCTTGGAGAACAGGCCGATGGTCGTCGAATAGCCGTACGCGATCGGCTTGAGGTTGGCGCCGCGGCGCGCGTTGAACAGCTCCAGGAAAGGCTCGTGCTGAAAGAAGTTGGCATCCACCGAGCCGTCGGCCACCGCAATGTTGGGCAGCACCCAGTCATTGAATTCCACCAGCTGCACGTCCAGGCCCGCCTTGCGCGCCTCGGCGATGGCCAGCTCGGTGGCGGCATTGGCCACGCTGGCGATCACGCCGATGCGCAGCGGCTTGTCGGCGGCCTGGGCCGGCGCCAGGGCGGTCAGCCCGGCCAGGGCCAGCGCGGCCACGGCGCGGCGCGCCAAAGTCAGGAACAGGGATTGCTGGAACATGAAGTCGTCCGAAAAAAGATCGGGCACTCGCCCGGGGATCGATGCGGGTCTCGGCGCTATTGTGCCGCAGCCCCGCCGCGCCACCGGCAAAGGCCCGGCCATCGCCATGGCAATGTCTACACGCAGCGGCGCTACACTCGACGGCACCGCCGCCCACCCTGGGCGCCCCTGACCCCAGCTTCACGGAGCCAGACCTTGCAGAACACCCCCGCTTTGCCCACCCACGTCACCCTCATCGGCGCCCCCACCGACATCGGCGCGGGCGCGCGCGGCGCCTCGATGGGCCCCGAAGCGCTGCGCGTGGCCGGCATCGGGCCGGTCATCGAAGCCCAGGGCTTTACCGTCACCGACCAGGGCAACCTGTACGGCCCGGCCAACCCCTGGCAACCGCCCGTGGACGGCTACCGCCACCTGGCCGAGGTCACCGCCTGGAACCAGGCCGTGCACGACGCCATGTACGCCGCGCTGGCCCAGGGCCACCTGCCCATCCTGCTGGGCGGCGATCATTGCCTGGGCATCGGCTCGATCAGCGCCGTGGCGCGCCACTGCCGCGCCGCCGGCAAGAAACTGCGCGTGCTGTGGCTGGACGCCCACACCGACTTCAACACCAACACGCTCACCCCCACCGGCAACATCCACGGCATGCCGGTGGCCTGCCTGTGCGGCCACGGCCCCGCGGAAATCACCGGCATGTCCGGCCAGACGCCCGACATCGATCCGTCGTGGGTGCGCCAGATCGGCATCCGCAGCGTCGACGACGGCGAAAAGCGCCTGGTGCACCAGGCCGGCCTGGAAGTGTTCGACATGCGCTACCTGGACGAAATGGGCATGCGCGCCACCATGCAGGCCGCGCTGGCCGGGCTGGACGACGACACCCACCTGCACGTCAGCTTCGACGTCGACTTCCTTGACCCCGAGATCGCGCCCGGCGTCGGCACCACCGTCATGGGCGGCCCGACCTACCGCGAAGCCCAGCTCTGCATGGAAATGATCGCCGACACCGGCCTGATGCGCTCGCTGGACGTGGTGGAACTGAACCCCGCCTTCGACGTGCGCAACAAGACGGCCGACCTGGCCGTGGACCTGATCGAAAGCCTGTTCGGCAAGTCGACGCTGGTGCGGCGCGGCAGCTGATCCCCCGTTCTCAAGGGCGGGCGGCACGGCCCGCCAGCCCTTGAAGACGGCCGTCGCGCAAGGCTTCCGCCCGCCACATCCTCCCCCCGCCTTCCTTTCTTTGGCCTGCCGAGTTCTCCGCCCGGCAAGCGGCCCGCGCACGCCCCCACCTAGGCAATCCACCCATTGACCTTTCACATATGAAAACTTAACTTCTTGCACAGGAATTTTTATTCCTTAACAAGAAAACAAATTCAGCCGGCTGGAGCACCGGCCGCCCCGCCCTCGCCTTCGTATTCGCGTCAATTCCAACAATGCAAACGCCGGTCCGCAAGACGGACCGTGGAGACAGACAGATGCGTATCAACCCCTTGTGGGCGGCCGCGGCCGCCTTGCTTGCCACCTGCGCCGCGCAGGCCCAAAGCGATGTCGTCCGACTGGGCGTCTCCAACGACCGGTCCGGCATCTATTCCGACCTGGGCGGCCTCGGCTCGGAAATGGCCGTGCGCATGGCCGTCGAAGACTTCGGCGGCAAGGCGGCCGGCAAGACCGTGCAAGTCATCGGCGCCGACAACCAGAACAAGGCCGACGTGGCCTCGGCCCTGGTGCGGCGCTGGTTCGACACCCAGGGGCTGGTCGCGGTGGTGGACGGCGGCGCCAGCTCGGCCGGCCTGGCCGCGCAAGGCGTGGCGCGCGAAAAAGGCGGCACTGCCCTCATCAGCGGCGGCTTCGCGGGCGACTTCAGCGGCAAGCAATGCAGCCCCCTCAGCACCCAATGGGCGCCCGACACCTACGCCCTGGCCAACGCCGTCGTAAAAAGCGTCGTCGAAAGCGGCGGCAAGTCCTGGTACTTCATCACCACCGACTACGTCTTCGGCAAATCGCTCGAAGCCAACGCCAGCCGCTTCGTCGCGGCTGCCGGCGGCAAGGTCGTCGGCAGCACGCGCCACCCCTTGGGCGCCATGGACTTCGCCTCGTTCCTGGTGCAGGCGCAATCCTCCAAGGCCGACGTCGTCGGCCTGGCCAGCGCGGGCGGCGACCTGGTCAACCTCATCAAGCAGGCCCAGGAATTCGGCCTGACCGGCGGCAAGCAGCGCCTCTTGACCTTCCTGACCTTCATCAACGACGTGCAAGCCATGGGCCTGCCCGTCGCCCAGGGCCTGACCTTTCCCACCGGCTTCTATTGGGATGCCGACGACGACACCCGCGCATGGACCCGCCGCTGGCAAAAGAAAATGGGCGTCACCCGCCCGCCCTCCATCGTGCAGGCCCTGAGCTACGTCGCCACCACCCACTACCTGCAAGCCGCGCAGGCCGCCGGCACCTTCGATGGCGCCGCCGTCAACCAGAAGATGCGCGAGTTGCCCATCACCACCAAACTGGTCAAGAATGCCCATATCCGCCCCGAAGACGGACGCGTCATCATGGACCTGTATCTGGTCGAAGTGAAAAAGCCGGCCGACTCCAAATACCCCGGCGACTTCTACCGCATCCTGTCCACGGTGCCCGGCGACAACGTGTTCGTGTCGCTGGCCGACAGCGAATGCCCCCTGGTCAAAAAATAAGCCCATCCCACGAGGAGACATCATGAAGTGCTATTGCGTCGTCAACTTCCGCGAGCCCCTGCAGGAAATGGACCCGCCCACCCCCGCGCCGCAAGGCACGCAGGTGCTGCTCAAGGTCCGCGCCGCGGGCGTCTGCCATAGCGATATCCACTTGTGGGAAGGCGGCTACGACCTCGGCCAGGGCCGCACCCTGTCGCTGAAAGACCGCGGCGTCACCCTGCCGCTCACCATGGGCCATGAAACCGTCGGCAGCATCGTCGCCGCCGGCCCCGACGCCCAGGGCGCCGCCCCGGGCGGCAACTACCTCGTCTACCCCTGGATCGGCTGCGGCGCCTGCGCCACCTGCCTCGCGGGCCAGGAAAACCACTGCACCGCCCCCGCCTGCCTGGGCGTACACCGCGCCGGCGGCTACGCCGACCACATCCTGGTACCGCATCCGCGCTACCTCATCGACATCGGCGACCTCGACCCCGCCCAGATCGCCCCCTACGCCTGCTCCGGCCTCACCACCTATTCCGCCCTGAAGAAAATCGGCGAAGCCGTCTACCGCGAACACCCCGTCGTCATCTTCGGCGCTGGCGGCCTGGGCCTCATGAGCCTCACCCTCATCAAGGCCCTGGGCGGCAAAGGCGGCATCATCGTCGACATCGACCCCGCCAAACGCCAGGCCGCCCTCGAAGCCGGCGCCCTCGCCGCCATCGACGGCGCCGCCCCCGACGCCGCCCAGCAAATCCTCAAGGCCGCCGGCGGCAAACCCCTGCAGGCCGCCATCGACCTCGTCGGCGCCCCCGCCACCACCTCCCTCGCCTTCGACTTTCTCACCAAGGGCGGCAAACTCATCATCGTCGGCCTCTTCGGCGGCGCCTCGTCCTGGCCCATCGCCCTCATCCCCATGAAGGCCCTCTCCATCATCGGCAGCTACGTCGGCAACCTCGCCGAACTACGCGAACTGATGACCCTGGTCCGCACCGGCAAAGTCCCCCCCATGCCCGTGCACCGCCACCCCCTGAAAGACGCCGACACCGTCCTGGCCTCGCTACGCGCCGGCAAGGTCGTAGGCCGCGCCGTCCTCACGGTGGACTAACCACTAACCCCTCCTCAAACCGCCGCGGCAAATTCGCCGCGGCACCTTCACCAATCAGCTCCACTGCCAAAGAGAAGCCCACAAAACGCACGCCAGCCGCCAATCGAGCACAGCATCAAGCGAACCAAGAAGCACACCCTTCCCACTCGCTCCCCAGCCGCGCGCAGCGCACACCGCACCGACGTCCCACAACGCGTAAGCTTCGTAAGGCCGCCCGCGCGGCCGGCACGAAGCGGGCCCCGCAACCCTCGCCCACCCCCACTCGGTCTAGCTCCGCCACGCACCCAGACACTCGTAGTCCGTCGGGCGGCGTGTCTCGGTGGCGGGCAACCTCGATGCGCCCGAGGGAATCCGTAGGGAGCCGAAGGCGTACGAGGATGACGCAGGGGCAGTCCGGAGCGAAGGCTCCGGACCGCAATCGTGGGCGCCCGCCACCGAGACACGCCGCCCGACGGACGACCTACGAAGACCGCCCCCGCAGCCATCAACCCCCCCACCAAGATTCCGCATATCATAGGCACCACACATCGCCCAAAACTAAGCCCCCAAAAGGAAAAAGCATGACAGACCGCCAGCTAACCATCCTAGCGGCCCTGAACCTGCTGGTAGCGGTAGGCGCCGGCGCATTCGGCGCCCATGGCCTGAAGCGCCTGGTCACCCCCGAGCTGCTTTCCGTCTGGCAAACCGGCGTCCTGTATCACCTCATCCACGGCCTCGGCCTCTTCGTCATCGCCCTGCTCGGCGCCCGCTACGGCTCCCCCCTGCTGTCCGCCGCCGGCATCGTCATGTTCATCGGCATCGTCCTGTTTTCAGGTAGCCTCTACACCTTGACCCTCACCGGCACGCACTGGCTCGGCGCCATCACCCCCCTGGGCGGCGCCGCCTTCCTTGCCGCCTGGGCCATGGTCGCCCTGGCCGCCTACCGCGCCCAAAGCTGATTCACCTGCCCCCGCATCACCCCAGGCGGTTGCAACACCGCCGCCCCCGCTGAACCCCGATGTCTTCCACCACCGTCTTTCCCGCCACCCGCAATCACTCCGCCGCCGCCGGCATCGCCTGCGTCATCGGCGGCATCTTCTTCCTGACGCTCAGCGACGCCAACGCCAAATGGCTCGGCACGAACTACAACCCGCTGCAGATCCTGTTCCTGCGCGCCCTCATTGCCCTGCCCTTCGTCACCGCGCTCGCCATCGGCCTGGGCGGACGCCGCGTGCTGCGCACCGCGCACCCCGGCCTGCACCTCACGCGGGGCGCTATCAACGTCGTCTCGGCCTGTTGCTTCTACCTGGGGTTGCGCGCCTTGCCGCTGGCCGAGGCCACCGCCATCGCCTTTGCCGCGCCCCTGTTCGTCACCGCCCTGTCCGTGCTGATCCTGAAAGAACGCGTCGACGCCAAGCGCTGGCTGGCCGTGCTGGCCGGCTTTGTCGGCGTGCTCATCATCGTGCGTCCCGGCACCGATGCCTTCCAGGCGGCCACCCTGCTGCCCTTGACCACCGCGCTGCTCTACGCCGTCATGATGATCACCGCGCGCGGCATCAGCCATGGCGAGGGCATGCTCACCACCACCTTCTACATCGTCGCGGGGCAATTGGTGTGCAGCGCCGTCGGGCTGCCGTGGGTGTGGCACACGCCGGCCCTGGCCGACCTGCCGTACTTCGCTGCCGTGGCGCTCTTCAGCACGCTGGGCCTGGCGCTCATCACGCAGGGCTTTCGCATCGCGCCCGCGTCCGTCGTGGCGCCCTTCGACTACACCGGATTGATCTGGGCCACGCTACTGGGCTGGATCTTCTGGCGCGAGGCGCCCGATGCCTACGCCTACCTGGGCGCGTTGTTCATTGCCGGCAGCGGCGTGTACATCGCGCTGCGCGAAGCCCATGGCTCGCGCAAGCGCCGCGCCAAGGCGTAGCGCAAAACCGCGCGATCAAGGAAATACCGGCAGCGGCGCCGACCGCCGCTGCCGAACGCCGAAACGCTACTCCGTCAACGGCGGGAAATTGCGTGCCAGCACCCGCGCCACGTTCGGCTCCTGCGCCGCCTGACGCGCCACCGCGCTCAGGGCCGGGCAATTTGCCTCGAACCAGGCGCGGCCCGGACGCCAGTGCGTCATCACCGTCACGTACAGGTCCAGCGCCGAAAAGCGGCGGCCCAGCATGTGCGGCGTGCCGGCCTGGCGTTCCAGTTCCAGCCACAGCTCGGCCCGCCGCATATGGATGCGCTCGCGCAGCAGATCGGCCGGCGCGCCCGGCGTGGTCCATTGCGCAGGGTCATCGCCGAACGTGAACGTCGGGTAGACCGCCGCCACCAGCCGCACCAGCAGGTTCAGGAAATGCGCGCGTTCCGGCTTGTTGGCCTCGGGCGCCAGGCCGGCCTGCGGCGCCACGTCATGCAGGTGCAGCACCATTGCCGCGCTTTCCGTCATCACCTCGCCGTCGGGCGTGATCAGCGTAGGCACCTGGCCCAGCGGATTCAGGTGCAGCAGCCGGTCGCGCTCGGCCCCCGGCTTCAGGTAGGGCACGTCCGTCAGCGTGTGCGGCACATTGGCCAGCGCCAACGCCGCCTCGACCACCGCCGAACCGCAGCCCGGCGAACCGATCAATTCATAGGTCTTCATGGCGATCACCCTCCCGTAGGCGCCGGGGCCAACCGCAGCAGCTGGCCCGGCGACGCGTCCGTCAACACATACACATAGCCGTCCGGCCCTTGCCGCACGTCGCGGATACGGGCCTTGCGGTCGACCAGCAACTGTTCTTCGGCCACTACCTTGTCGCCATCCAGCGTCAGGCGGATCAGGTTCTGGTTCGCCAGCGCGCCGATGAAGAGCGAATGGCGCCAGGCCGGAAAGCGGTCGGCGTTGTAGAACGCCATGCCGCTGATCGCCGGCGACTTGGCCCACCAGTACAGCGGCGGCTCCATGCCGGGCAGCGTCTCGCCCTTGGCCTCGGGGATCGGCTGGCCCGAATAATTGATGCCGTAAGTCGCCAACGGCCAGCCGTAGTTCTTGCCCGGCTGCACCAGGTTGATTTCATCGCCGCCGCGCGGCCCGTGTTCGTTTTCCCACAGCGCGCCGGTCCAGGGATTGAGCGCCATGCCCTGCGGGTTGCGATGGCCGTACGACCAGATCTCGGGTCGCGCGCCGGCCTGGCCCACGAAGGGGTTGTCGGTCGGCACCGAGCCGTCCACCTTCAGCCGCACCACCTTGCCCTGCAGCTTGTCCAGGTCTTGCGCGGTCGGGCGCTGGTTGTTCTCGCCCAGCGAGATGAACAGATAGCCCTTGCCGTCGAACACCAGGCGCGAGCCGAAATGCAGGCCCTCGGACAGCTTGGGGGCTTGCCGGAACAGCACCTTGAAGTCCTGCAACCCGCTGCCATCGGCGGCGAGCTTGCCGCGGCCTACCGCGGTGCCGCTGCGCTTGCCGTCGGACTCGGCATACGACAGGTACACATAGCGGTCCTGCGCGAAATCCGGCGACAACGCCACGTCCAGCAGTCCGCCCTGGCCTTGCGCGGCGACCTTGGGCACGCCCGTCAAGGGCTTGGACAGGCCGCCCGGCGTGCGCAGCAGCCGCAGGCTGCCGGAACGTTCGGTGATCAGCATCCCGCCTTCGGGCAAAAAGGCCATCGACCAGGGATTGGACAAGCCGCCCACCACGACAGTGACCTGCGCGGCCACCGCGGGCGGTTGATCGGGACTCTTGACAGGCGTGGCCCAGGCGCTTGCCGCGAAGCACGCGGAACCCGCCAGGGCAAAGGTGAAAGTGGACAAGGCGCGACGAGTCGCGGATAGGCGTTGCGGCATGGACGTCTCCGGCGGCTGTGTGGGGTGCGGCGGTACGCAACGGCGCGTGGCGGTGGCGTACCATAGGCGCAAAGAGCGGCGGCTTCCGCTCTTTCTCCAAGGAGTCAACCTTACATGAAACTGTACTACATGCCCGGCGCGTGCTCGCTCGCGTCCCACATCGTCCTGGAATGGATCGGCAAGCCCTACGACACCCACAAGCTCAGCCGCGATGAACTGAAGGGCCCCGAGTTCCTGAAGGTCAATCCGCTGGGCGCCGTGCCTGCGCTGGTCGACGGCGACTTCGCCCTGACCCAGAACATCGCCATTCTCGAATATCTGGCCGAACAAGCCCCCCAAAGCAAGCTGCTGGGCGATGGCTCGGCGCATTCGCGCGCCGACGTGCGCCGCTGGCTGGGTTTCATCAACTCGGACATCCACAAGACGTTCTCGATGATCTTCGGCGCGCAGCGCTACCTGAACGACGAAGGTCCGCAGCGCGAACTGGCCGCCTCGGCGTCCAAGCAGCTGACGCGCCTGTTCGCCCTGCTCGACGCCCAGCTCGCCAAGAAGCCCTACCTGGCCGGCGCCGAGCCGTCGGTGGCCGATGCCTACCTGTACGTGGTGCTGCGCTGGGCGCACGCCAAGCAGGTCGACCTGTCGGGGCAAGACCACCTGGCCGCGTTCTTTGCGCGCATGCAGGAAAACAGCGGCGTCAAGGCTGCGCTCAAGGCCGAAGGCCTGGAGTAATCAGACCGGCGCGGCGGTTTCCAGGACCTTCTTCACGGCGGCCAGGAAACGCCGCGCCAGCAAGGGCGGCGCGCTCAGGTTCGAGTGCGTCGCCCACACCTCGACGCTGGCTGCCGGCGCAATCGGCCGCAGCACCATGTGCTCGGTCTGGTCCGGCGACACGCACCAGGCGTCCACCAACGCCGGCCCCAACCCCTGCTGCACGAACGAACACGCCGTGACCGGCGAATGCACCTCGACCGCCGCCGCGCAGGCCGGCCCGGCGCCGAAGAACGACTGCAACGCGCGCCCCAGCGGCGTATCGCGCGGATAGCCGATCCAGGCCGCTGACACGAAATCTTCGGGATGCACCACCTCGTGCTCGGCCAGCGGATGCCCCTTGGGCAGCGCACAGATCACCGGCACGGTGGCCAGCTTCACCGACGTCAGGTTGGGATGGTCGGGCGGCTGCATCGAAATGCCGATATCCGCCTGGCCCGACAGGAAATACGCTGCCAGTTCATCGAACGTGACGCTGCGGTAGTCCACCCGCGCATCCGCATTGCGGTCGCGAAAGCGCCCCAGCGCCAGCGGCACCAGGCGCTGCCCGTAGCTGGCGCTGGCCACCACCTTGAGCATGCCCGCGCCGGATTGCCCCAGGCTGGCCGCCAGGTCGTTCACCCGTTCGATGCCGCCATACACCTGCTCGACTTCGGCATACAGCCGCCGCGCCTCGGCCGTGGGCGACAAGCGGCTTTTCACCCGCTCGAACAGCCGATAGCCCAGCCGGCTTTCGGTCAGCGCAAGCACCCGGCTCACGGCCGGCTGCGACACGTGCAGCATGCGGCCCGCGCCGCTGATCGAGCCGGCCATCATGATCGCGCGAAACACTTCGATCTGGCGCAGGTTCAACGGCCGGCCGGCACTGGGCCCGACCTCGTCGACAAACGCGTCCACATCCATTTTTTCCCCTTGCACCGGTTCTCTCGACAGGGCCTCGAACGGGCCCTGGACATCACAACCATCGATAACGGCGGATTATAGGTTTTCGACATTTTTCGATGACGCACTGCGGCAAACCCGGTGCTAATCTGCCCGCCTCCACACAACAAAACAAGGGGAATTTCCACCATGCAACGCTCTGTCTTTCGCAGCCTCGCCGCCTTGGCACTGACCGCCACCTTTGCCGGCAGCGCGCTGGCCGGCGCCTATCCCGACCACCCGATCACCTTCATCGTGCCGTCAGCCGCCGGCGGCTCGCCCGACGTGCTGTCGCGCCTGATCACCACCCAGCTGTCCAAGAACACCGGCGCCACCCTGGTCGTCGAAAATCGTCCCGGCGCCGCCGGCAACATCGGCATCGCCCTGGTCAAGCGCGCCGCCGCCGACGGCTACACCGTCGGCTATGGCAACATCAACACGCTGGCGGTCAACCGCTCGCTGTTCAAGCGCCTGCCCTACGACGTCGACCAGGACCTGGCCCCCGTCGCCCACATGTTCGACCTGTACAACGCCCTGATCGTGCCCGCCGACTCCCCCGTCAAGAGCGTGCAGGACCTGATCGACCGCGCCCGCAAGGAACCCGGCCGCCTGTCCTACGGCGCGTCCGGCGTCGGCACCACCGGCCACATGGGCGGCGAACTGTTCAAGAGCATGGCCAAAGTCGACGTCATGTTCATCCCCTACAACGGCGGCCCCGCCGCCATCCAGGACCTGCTGGGCGGCCGCCTGGACTACCTGTTCGTCAACACGTCCGAAGCCGCGCCGCTGGTCAAGAGCGGCAAGGTCCGCGCCATCGGCGTCAGCAGCCTGAAGCGCCTGTCGCTCATGCCCGACGTGCCCACCCTGGACGAAGCCGGCCTGAAGGGCTATGAAACCGTGGCCTGGGGCGGCGTCGTCGCCCCCAAGGGCACCCCGCCCGACGTACTCGCCAAGCTCAACGCCGACATCCAGCAAGCCCTGCAGGCCCCCGAAGTGCGCACCGGCCTGGAAACCCTGGGCGCCGTACCCGCCACCGGCTCGCCCGAAGAATTCAAGCAGCTGATCGACCGCGAAACCGCCAAGTGGAAGCAGATCATCGAATCCGCCGGCATCGAGAAACTGGACTGAACCCCGCCCCACCGCCCATGACCGACACATCCATGAACGATCGCGCCCCCGCCGCTGCATCCCGCAAGGACCGTGAACCCTTGCAGGCCGATTTCATCGTGGCGGGCGCCACGCTCATCGACGGCACGGGCGGCCCCGGCTGCCCGGGCGACCTGGCGGTGCGGGACGGCCGCATCGTGGCCGTGGGCGCCTTCGACCATCCGCCCGGCGCGCGCGTCATCGCTGCCGCCGGCATGGCGCTCGCGCCCGGCTTCATCGACTCGCACACCCACGACGACGGCTACCTGCTCGCGCACCCCGACATGCTGCCCAAGGTCTCGCAGGGCATCACCACCGTCGTCACCGGCAACTGCGGCATCAGCCTGGCGCCCCTGTCGCGCCAGGACATCCCCCAGCCGCTGGACCTGCTCGGCCCCACCGAACTGTTTCGCTATCCCACCTTCCGCGCCTGGATCGACGCCCTGGCCGACACGCCAGCCGCCGTCAACGTCATCCCGCTCGTCGGCCACACCACCCTGCGCGTCGCCGTCATGGACGACACCTCGCGCGCCGCCAACGACGCCGAACGCCAGGCCATGCGCGCCCTGCTGCAAGAAGCCCTGGACGCCGGCGCCTTCGGCGTCTCCACCGGCACCTTCTACCCGCCCGCCAGCGCCGCACCCACCGACGAAATCATCGACGTCTGCCGGCCGCTGCGCGGCCGCCCAGGCGCCCTCTACGCCACTCACCTGCGCGACGAAGCCGACCACATCGTGCCGGCCATGGAAGAGGCCCTGCTCATCGGCCGCGAACTCGACTGCCGCGTCGTCTTCTCGCACCACAAGCTGGCCGGCGAACGCAACCACGGCCGCAGCCGCGAAACCCTGGACCTCATCAGCCGCGCCGCCGCCCGCCAGCCCGTCTGCCTGGACTGCCACCCCTACCCGGCTACCTCCACCATGCTGCGGCTGGACCGCGCCCGCCTGGCCAGCCGCACCATGATCACCTGGTCCAAGGGCTACCCCGCCGCCACCGGCCGCGACTTCAGCGACGTCATGGCCGAACTCGGCCTGGACGACGAAGCCGCCCTGGCCCGCCTGGCCCCCGCCGGCGCCATCTACTTCCTGATGGACCCCGCCGACGTCAACCGCATCTTCAGCCATCCGCTGACCATGGTCGGCTCCGACGGCCTGCCCTTCGACCCCCATCCGCACCCGCGCCAATGGGGCACCTTCACCAACGTGCTGCGCACCCTGGTGCGCGAACAACGCCTGCTCTCCCTCGAAGCCGCCATCCACAAAATGACCGGCCTGGCCGCCGCCCAGTACGGCCTGGCCGGGCGCGGCCTGCTGTGCGAGGGGTATCATGCTGACCTGGTGCTGTTCGATCCCGCCAACGTCACAGACACGGCCACTTTTTCAGCTCCCATTCAGGCAAGCCGCGGCATCCACCACGTGTGGGTCAACGGCAAACCCGTCTGGGATGGGGAACGAACCGGCACCGAACGCCCGGGCCAGGTTCTGTCGCCCGGGAATGCAATACCTTGGAGTCAACAAAGTGAATAGCTATTCCCAGGGCTGTTACCTGGGTGTTTTGGGCGGCATGGGCCCCATGGCCGGCGCCGCCTTCGCGCTCCGCCTCGCGGCGCTCACCCCCGCCGACGCGGACCAGCAACACATCCCCACCCTGCTGCGCAACGATCCCCGCATCCCCGATCGCTCCAGCGCCTACATGGCCGGCGGCGAAAACCCCTTGCCCTACATGGTCGAAGGCGTGCGCTTCCTCGAACGCGCCGGCGCCCAGCTCATCGCTATCCCCTGCAACACCGCCCACCTCTGGTACGACGAAATCGCCGCGTCCACCCAGCGCCCGGTCCTGCACATCATCCGCGCCGTCATCGACGACCTGCGCCGCCTAGGCCTGCCCACAGGCCGCATCGGCCTCATGGGCACCGCCGCCACGCTCAAGCTCGGCCTGTACCAACGCCACCTGGAAGCCGAAGGCTACGAGTGCATCGTCCCCGACGACGACGAAGTCGAACGCTATTGCATGGCCTCCATCCGCGCCGTCAAAGGCAACCGCCTGGAAGCCGCCTACGCCCCCGCCGCCGACGGCATCGCCCGCCTGAAGGCTCGCGGCGCCGACGCCGTCGTCCTGGGCTGCACCGAACTCCCCCTGGCCGTCCCCCACGCGCTGCGCCCCAGCCTGGGCATCACGCTGACCGACTCGATCGACGCCCTGGCCCGCGCCGCCATCGCACACTACCTCGCCGACCAGCCCGAGCACCGCATCGCGGCCTGACGCAAACGCGCAGCGACCAGCGCCACGACGCCCGACGAAACGTATGCCGGGAGCCGGCCGCCCGCGCGGCCGGTCCCGGCGGGCAACGCAAATCCCCCACGCACCCCTCGGTCCAGCAGCGCCACAAACCTCGAAACCCGTAGCCCTGGGTGGCCGGCGTACCCCGATCGCGCGCCGTCGATGCGCCCGAGGGAATCTGAAGGAGGAGCCGAAGGCTCGGACGAAGATGACGAGGGGGAAGTCCGGAGCGAAGGCTCCGGACCGCAATCGTTGGCGCGCGATCGGGGTACGCCGGCCACCCAGGGCGACCTACGAAGCACACAACGCACCCAAAAAAAAGGCGCACTCTCACGAGATACGCCCAATTTCCCTTCGCGGGGAATAAACCAAAACCCGAAAGATCAGCCGCCCAGATAAGCCTTACGCACCTGATCATTGACCAACAGATTCGCCCCAGTATCCTGCAGTACGACGCGCCCGTTCTCCAACACGTATCCGCGATCCGCCACCTGCAGCGCCTTATTGGCATTCTGCTCAACCAGGAACACCGTCACGCCCTGCTCCCGGATCTCACGAATGATGTCGAAAATCTGCGCGATCACCAGCGGCGCCAACCCCAGCGTAGGCTCGTCCAGCAGCAACAACCGAGGCCGCGTCATCAACGCCCGCCCGATCGCCAGCATCTGCTGCTCGCCCCCCGACATCAGCCCCGCCCGCTGCGCCGCGCGTTCCTTCAGCCGCGGAAACAGCCCATACACGTGATCGATCCCTGCCTGGATCTCGTCACGCTTCAGGAAAAAGCCGCCCATCATCAGGTTCTCGGCCACCGTCAGGTCCTTGAACACCCGCCGCCCTTCCGGCGAAATGGCGATGCCATTGCGCATGATGTGGTGGGTATCCCGGTTCGTGATGTCCTCGCCTTCGAACGTGATCTTGCCTTCCTTGGCGCGCGGATTCCCGCAGACCGTCATCAGCAACGTCGTCTTGCCGGCGCCGTTCGCGCCGATCAGCGTCACGATCTCGCCCTTGTTCACATCCACCGACACCCCGTTCAGCGCCTGGATCGCGCCGTAGAACGTGTGTATGTTTTCCAGCTTAAGCATCATTCCTCCCCCAGATACGCCTTGATGACGCGCTCGTCGTTGCGCACCTGCTCGGGGGTGCCGGTCGTAATCGGCTTGCCGTGCTCCATCACCAGAATGCGGTCCGAAATGCCCATGATCAGGCTCATATCGTGCTCGATCAGCAGCACCGCCACGCCGAACTCGCGGCGCAGCTGGTCGATCAGCGACTGCAGATCGCGCTTTTCCTGCGGGTTCAGGCCCGCCGCCGGCTCGTCCAGCATCAACAGGCGTGGCTTCGTGATCATGCAGCGCGCGATCTCAAGCCGGCGCTGGTGGCCGTAAGCCAGATTGCCCGCCTCGCGGTTCGCATACTCGCGCAGCCCCATGAAATCCAGCCACTGCGCCGCGCGCGCCAGCGCATCGGCTTCCGACTGGCGGTAGGACTTCAGCTTGAGCAGCCCCGGCAGCAGCCGCGACTCCACCTGCGTATGTTGCGCCACCAGCAGGTTTTCCAGCACCGTCAGCTGCTTGAACAGCCGCACGTTCTGGAACGTGCGCACCAGCCCGTGGCGCGCCACCTTGTGGCTGGGCAGGCCCGTGATGGACTTGCCGTCCATCACGATATCGCCCGCCGTCGGGGCGTAGAAACCGCCCACGCAGTTGAACACCGTGGTCTTGCCGGCCCCGTTCGGGCCGATGATGGCGAACACCTCGTCGGATTTGACTTCGAACGCCACGCTGTCCACGGCCAGCAGGCCGCCGAATCGCATGGTCAGTCCGGATACCTTCAGCAATGCCTCGCTCATTTAGCCAGCTCCACGTGGGGACGCTTCATGGGCAACAACCCCTGCGGACGCCACATCATCATCAATACCATCACCAGACCGAACATCAGCATCCGGTACTCGGCGAACTCGCGCGCCAGCTCGGGCAGCACCGTCAGCAGGATGGCCGCGAGAATCACGCCCACCTGCGACCCCATGCCGCCCAGCACCACGATCGCCAGGATCAGCGCCGACTCGATGAAGGTGAAGGATTCCGGGTTCACCATGCCCTGGCGGGCCGCGAAGAACGCGCCGCCGAAACCGGCGAAGGTGGCGCCCAGCGTGAACGCGGACAGCTTGATGCGGGTCGGGTTCAGCCCCAGCGAGCGGCAGGCGATCTCGTCCTCGCGCAGCGCTTCCCAGGCGCGGCCGACCGGCATGCGGATCAGGCGCGTCGAAACGAACAGCGTCACCAGCGCCAGCAGCAGCGCCATCATGTACAGATAGATCACCATGTGCTGGTTCTGGAACGTCAGGCCGAAGAAGTCATGGAACGTCGTGCCCCCTTCCGTGCTGGCGCGACGCGTCATTTCCAGGCCGAACACCGACGGCTTCGGAATGCCCGAGATACCGTCCGGACCGCCCGTCAGCGTGTTCAGGTTGATCAGCAGCAGGCGGATCATTTCGCCGAAGCCCAGCGTCACGATCGCCAGGTAGTCGCCGCGCAGGCGCAGCACCGGAAAGCCCAGCACGAAGCCGAACAGCGCGGCCATCGCGCCCGAGAACGGCAGCGCTTCCCAGAAGCTCCAGCCGCCCCAGTGGTACAGCAAGGCGTAGGTATAGGCGCCCACGGCATAAAAGCCCACGAAGCCCAGGTCCAGCAGCCCGGCAAAGCCCACCACGATGTTCAGGCCCAGGCCCAGCATCACGTAGATCAGCACCAGCGTGGCGATGTCCACCGAACTGCGGCCGGCGAAGAACGGCCAGGTGACCGCCACCGCCAGGATCAGGAACATCAGCAGCTTGTTGCTCTTGGCCGGCGCCGACGGCAGCGTCGGCAGGCCCGTCTTCAATTTCTGGAACGGCTTGGCGATCCAGGGACGCAACAGCTGGAACACGAACACGACCGCGGCGGCCAGGGCCACCAGCGACCAGTGCGATTCCATCGACGTGCGGGCGCCCTGGCGGATCAGTTGCAGGCCGAAGACGGGGGTGACGATGACCGCGGTCAGCACCGCCGCCATCGTGGCGTTTTTCAGGTTGTTGTTCGACATCAGACTTTTTCCACCTCAGGTTTGCCCAACAGCCCGGTGGGACGGAACAGCAGGATCAGGACCAGCAGCGAAAACGCCACGATGTCCTTGTACTGCGACGAGATATAGGCTGCCGCGAACGTTTCGGCCAGGCCCAGCAACACGCCACCCAGCATGGCGCCGGGGATGCTGCCGATGCCGCCCAGCACCGCTGCCGTAAAGGCCTTGATGCCGGCCAGGAAGCCGATGAAGGGATTGAGCTTGCCGATGGTGATGGCGATCAGCACGCCGCCCACCGCCGCCAGGATCGCGCCCATCACGAACGTGAACGAGATCACGCGGTTGGTGTCGATGCCCAGCAGGTTGGCCATGTGCATGTCCTGCGAGCAGGCGCGAGAGGCACGGCCCATGCGGGAATACTTGATGAACAGCGTCAGGGCCACCATCAGCACCACGGTCACCAGGATGATCATGATGCGCGAATACGGCACCGTCACATCGAAGTCGGTGCCCATGTGGAACTGCACCGCGCCGGACACCAGCGACGGCACCGCCATGTCGCGCGCCCCCTGGCCCAGGGCAACCCAGTTCTGCAGGAAGATCGACATGCCGATGGCCGAGATCAGCGCCACCAGCCGGGGGCTGCCTCGCACGGGCCGGTAGGCCACGCGTTCGACCGAGAAACCGTAGATGCCGGTAACGGTGATGGCCACGAGCAGCATGGCCGCGATGATGAACGGTACCGGCAGGCCGCTGCCTGTGCCGATGGCCGTCAAGGTGACCAGGCCGACATAGGCACCGATCATGTAGATTTCGCCGTGAGCGAAGTTGATCATACCGATGATGCCGTAGACCATTGTGTAGCCGATGGCAATCAACGCGTAGATCGCGCCCAGAGACAATCCATTGAAGAATTGCTGGGTAAGTTGGGGTATGAGGTCGGACATTATTTCTCTTGCTCCAAATAGTTCCGGCTCCGGTAGAGAGACCCGGAGCCGGAAACCTGGGCGTATTTTATAAGGGCCTGTCATCAGCGTCTGCCGGCCGCACAGCGCTTTTGGCGCATCGCTACGCGGATTACGGCACAACGACAACGACAGGCCCTTCACGCCGGCAACCGCGCCGGCGACAATCGCGGGAGTTTACAGCTGGGTCTTCTTGCCGTTCTTGTCCCATTTGTAAACGGCGAACTCGAAGTTCTTCAGATCGCCCTTGGCGTCGTACTCGACCTTGCCGATGCCGGTGTTGAAGGTGGTCTTGTGCATGTAGTCAGCCACCTTGGCGGGGTCTTCGCCCACCGCGGTGATGCTGTCGGCCAGGATCTGGACGGCGGCATAGGCCGGCATCTGGAAGGCGCCGTCCGGATCGCGCTTGGCGTCCTTGAAGGCCTTGACGATGCTTTCGTTGCCCGGCAGCTTGGTGAAGTCGGCGGGCAGCGTGACCAGCAGGCCTTCGATGGCCGGACCGGCGATGGCCACCAGGTCCTGGTTGGCCGTGCCTTCCGGACCCATGAACTGGACCTTCAGGCCCTGTTCACGCGACTGGCGCAGCAAGAGGCCCAGTTCGGGGTGGTAGCCGCCGAAGTAGACCAGGTCGACGCCGGCCGACTTGAGCTTGGTGATGATGGCCGAGTAGTCGCTGTCGCCGACGTTGATGCCTTCGAACAGCGCAACGTTCACGCCTTCCTTGGTCAGGGTGTCCTTGACCTGGGTGGCCACGCCCGAACCGTAGGTCTGCTTGTCGTGCAGCACGGCGACCTTCTTGGGCTTGAGGGTGTTGGCGATGTAGCGGGCGGCGTACGGACCTTGCTGGTCGTCGCGGCCGATGGTGCGGAAGAAGTAATGCGGCTTGATCGTGTCGGTGACCAGCGGCGACGTGGCGCCCGGGGTGATGCCGACGATGCCTTCCTGTTCGTAGACGTTCACGGCGGCCACGGTCACGCCCGAGCACGCATGGGCCACGGCGAACTTGGCGCCGGAGTTGACCACGCGGTTGGCGGCCGGCACGGCCTGCTTGGGTTCGCAGCCGTCGTCGATCAGGATGGGTTCGAGCTTTTTGCCCTTGACGCCGCCCTTGGCGTTGATGGTCTCGATGGCCGTCAGCGCGCCAGCCTGGATCTGGTCGCCGTACTGGGTGTTGGGACCCGTCATGGGTTGCGGGATGCCGATCTTGATCGTATCGGCGGCGTGCACGGAACCTGCCAGGGCAAGCGCCCCAAATGCCATAGCTACCGGGGTAAGGCGATGCAGAAACTTCATGCGGAGTTCTCCAGCAAGGTTGTGAGCGGCTCTGTTCGACCCGGTCTATCAGGTGGATACCCCGAAATCCGCGTCGCCCGTCGCCGGCTTCTTGGGCAAAAACACAGTGTGGGCGGTATTCTGGAAGCAAGCAGACATACTGTCACTGCGTGTAATCCCCAATATTTCACGGCAAACTTTTAATCGTGACGCATTAGTGCGACAAGTGCGTGAAATCACAGGAGAAATCCGCCCGGCGCCTTGGAAAGTCACTGGCGCCGGCGCGAGAATCAGGCTAGATGATTTATATGAATAATCATTAATACGCCGTTTGATTCCGCGTTTTCATACAGTACTTACGCGAGCCTTACGGATAATGATTATCGCGTTAATAATCCAGCGCGATTTTCGAAAATAAAAATCAGGCGTTGGCCGGCTTGGCCAGGTTCCACATCAGCGCGCGGAACGGCGCCAGCATGCTGATGTTGACCACCAGCTTGACCGCCAGGTCGCCCGCCATCCAGGTGACCCACGGCGCGCCGGTGGCGGCAAAGGCCACGCTGAAGAACACGGCGGTATCCAGCACCGCGCCCAGCACGCCGGACACCAGCGGCGCGCGCCACCAGCGCTGGTCGCGCAGGCGGTCGAACACCTGGATGTCGACCAGTTGCGCGCAGATGTACGCCAGGCCCGAGGCCAGCGCGATGCGCGGCGAGGCCACCCACACGGACACCGCCAGCGCCGCGGCAAAGCCGAACCAGGCCACGCGCCGGGCGGCGGCCGGACCGAAACGGCGGTTCAGTACGTCGGTCACCAGGAACGCCACCGGGTACGACAGGCCGCCCCAGGTCAGCCAGTCGTTCAGCGGCACCTGCACCAGGATGTTCGAGCCCACCACCACCAGCAGCATGCACAGCACGGCAATGCCGAACTGCGCCCGGCTCATGGGCGCGAAGCGCGAGACCGCCTGGTTCATTTGCCGAACTCCTCGGCCAGCTCGCGCGAACGGCGCGCAGCCGCGGCCATGGCGTCTTCGACGATGCCGGCAAAGCCCGCGGCATTGAACGCGGCCAGCGCCGCGGCGGTGGTGCCGCCCTTGGACGTGACCCGTTCGCGCAGGACCGAAGGCGGATCGGACGATTCCGCCGCCAGTTTCGTCGCGCCGGCAAACGTGCCCAGCGCCAGCTGGCGCGCCTGCTCGGCGGTCAGGCCGACCTTCTGGCCGCCCGCGATCAGGGCTTCGAGAAACAGGAACACATACGCCGGACCGCTGCCGGACAGCGCCGTCACGGCGTCCAGCGCCGCGTCGTCGGCCACCCAGACCACCTCGCCCACGCTGCCCAGCAACGTGGCGGCCAATTCGCGATCTTCCTGCCCCACCCCGTCCAGCGCGGCCAGGCCCGTGATGCCGGCGCCGACCAGCGCGGGCGTGTTGGGCATGCAGCGCACCAGGCGGCGCCACGGCGCGCCCGGCTCACCCAGCCAACCGGCCAGCGTATCGGCGCGAATGCCGGCCGCCACGCTTACCACCAACGTGTCGTCGCGCAACCACTGACGCGTGGAAGCCACAACGTCTTTCATGTTCTGTGGCTTGACCGCGAACACCCAAACGCGGCAGGCCGCCAGGGCCTCGCCGGGGGCCGTCGCGGTGGTCATGCCGCGGGCCTGCCAGGCAGCGTGGGAATCCTGGTTAATGTCAATGACATGGATGCTGCCGGCGGGGCATACTTTGCCGGCCAGTCCGGAGGCCAAAGCGGAGGCCATGTTGCCCCCGCCGATGAACGCAATCGAAAGTTCGTTTTTCATAGGATGCGATTGTAAACCGAGGGGCTACCCCTGGAAAAAAAAGAAAATGTTCGTTCGCGCCTGAAACGCGCAATTTGACAGGCGTTTTAAGTGATGTGAAAGTCACGGTTTTGTCACAAACAATTCATAAGGTGACGTGTTTTCCGCGCCCGGACAACCCCGTGCGCGATACACGCCCAACTGGAGGAAACCTCTCATGCGATCCCACCGAATTGCCCTCACCTTTGCCGCCGTCATGGCGGCGTTTGCCGGCGCTTCCGCGCAGGCTGCTACCGAAATCACGTTCTGGCACTCGATGGAAGGTGCGCTGGGCGACCGCGTGAACGGCCTGGTCGAAGAATTCAACAAGAAGAACCCCGACTACCAGGTCAAGGCCGTCTACAAGGGCAACTACGGTGAATCGATGAACGCCGGCATCGCCGCGTTCCGCGCCGGCAACGCGCCGGACATCCTCCAGGTTTTCGAAGTCGGCACCGCCACCATGATGTACGCCAAGGGCGCCATCAAGCCGGTGCAGCAGATGTCGGAAGAAGTCGGCAACCCGATCGATCCGAAGGAATTCATCGGCGCCGTGGCCGGCTACTACTCGTCGGCCGACGGCAAGCTGGTGTCGATGCCCTTCAACAGCTCGACCGTGGTGTTCTACTACAACAAGGACGCCTTCAAGAAGGCCGGCCTGGACGCCGACAAGCCGCCCAAGACCTGGGAAGAGCTGGCCGCCGCCGGCCAGAAGCTGAAGGCCGCCGGCCAGGAATGCGGCTACACCACGTCGTGGCCGTCGTGGGTCCAGCTGGAAACGTTCTCGGCCTGGCATAACGTGCCGTACGCCACCAAGGACAACGGTTTCGGCGGCCTGGACGCCCGCATCGCCATCAACACCCCGCTGCACGTGCGCCACCTGGAAAACCTGGCCAAGCTGGGCAAGGAAGGCATCTTCATGTACGGCGGCCGCGGTGACGAGCCGAACTCGCTGTTCATCAGCGGCAAGTGCGCCATGATCACCGGTTCGTCCGGCCTGCGCGCCAACATCGCCAAGAACGCCAAGTTCGAATTCGGCACCTCGACCGTGCCTTACTACGCCGACGTGCAAGGCGCACCGCAGAACACCATCATCGGCGGCGCTTCGCTGTGGGTCTTCGCCAACAAGAAGCCGGAAACCTACAAGGGCGTGACCGCGTTCTTCAAGTTCCTGGCCAGCCCCGAAATCGCCGCCCGCTGGCACCAGCAGACCGGCTACGTGCCGGTCACCAAGGCCGCCTACGAGCTGACCAAGAAAGACGGTTTCTATGACAAGAACCCGGGCACCGAAGTCGGCGTCAAGCAGCTGAACGTCGAAACCACCGCGCAATCGCGTGGCCTGCGCCTGGGCTTCCTGCCGCAGATCCGTGAAATCGAAGACGCTGAAATCGAACGCATCGTGTCCGGCAAGGTTGCGGCCAAGGATGGCGCCGAGAACATCGTCAAGCGCGGCAACGAACTGCTGGAAAAGTTCGAGAAGAGTGTAAAGTAACGCCCTTTCCGGGGGTCCGCACGCGCCCTGCCCGCAATATTTTCCTTGCGCGACAGGGACTTGCATGATCCCCGGCTGCAGCGAACGAGGCTTAAAGCCCTGGTCAATTTGGGGCTTTAAGCCTATCGTGTTTTCATGAGTACCCATTAGGTCCCCCCTATGGAAAAACGTGTCGTCTTCGGGCATAAGACCTTGCCCTATCTGCTGCTCCTGCCGCAGATCATCATTACCGTGGTCTTCTTCTTCCTTCCCGCCGGACAAGCCATGTGGCAGTCCATGCGCCTGGAAGACGCTTTCGGGTTGTCGTCCGAGTTCGTCGGCTTCGACAACTTCATGGAACTGTTCTCGCAACAGGCCTACCTCGATTCCTTCCGTGTCACCGCCGTGTTCTCGATCCTCGTGGCGGTGGTCGGCCTGGGCGTGTCCTTGCTGCTGGCCGTCATGGCAGACCGCGTGATCCGCGGCGCCGGGCTGTACAAGACGCTGCTCATCTGGCCCTACGCCGTGGCGCCTGCCGTCGTCGGCGTGCTGTGGCTGTTCATGTTCTCGCCTTCCGTGGGCATCCTGGCCGTGGCCCTGCGTAAATCGGGCGTGGACTGGAACCCCCGCCTTGACGGCAACCAGGCCATGATGCTGGTGCTGATCGCCGCGGTATGGAAGCAGGTCTCGTACAACTTCCTGTTCTTCCTGGCCGGCCTGCAATCGATTCCGCGCTCGCTCATCGAAGCCGCCGCGATCGACGGCGCCAGCCCCGCCCGCCGCTTCTGGAGCATCGTCTTCCCGCTGCTGTCGCCCACCACGTTCTTCCTGCTGGTGGTCAACATCATCTATGCGTTCTTCGACACCTTCGCGGTGGTGGACACCACCACGCAGGGCGGTCCCGGCACGTCGACGTCCATCCTGGTCTACAAGGTGTACAGCGACGGCTTCCGTGGCCTGGACCTGGGTTCGTCCGCGGCGCAGTCCGTGGTGTTGATGTTCATTGTGGTTGCCTTGACGGTCGTACAGTTCCGCTACGTCGACCGCAAAGTGCAGTACTGATCTTGTTCGAGGCTGATAACAATGGTTGAACGCCGTCCCTGGCTGGATATTCTGGCCCACGTCATTCTGCTCTGCGGCGTGGCGATGGTGGCATTTCCGCTTTACGTCACTTTCGTCGCGTCTACCCAGACCGCCCAGGAAGTCGCGCAGGCGCCGATGTCGCTGATCCCCGGTCCGCACTTTGTCGATAACTACATGCAGGCGCTGTTCGGCGGCTCGTCGGGCGGTTCGTCCGGCGCGCCGGTGGGCCGCATGATGTACGTCAGCCTGATCATGGCGCTGGCGATTTCCATCGGCAAGATCTCGATCTCGCTGCTGTCGGCCTTCGCGGTGGTGTATTTCCGCTTCCCCGGCCGCATGTTCTTTTTCTGGATGATCTTCGTCACGCTGATGCTGCCGGTCGAAGTGCGGATCGCGCCCACCTACAAGGTGGTGGCCGACCTGGGCCTGCTCAACAGCTACGCGGGCCTGACCCTGCCGCTGATCGCGTCGGCCACGGCCACGTTCCTGTTCCGCCAGTTCTTCCTGACGGTGCCGGACGAGCTCATCGAAGCCGCGCGCATCGACGGCGCCGGCCCCGTGCGCTTTTTCCGCGACGTGCTGCTGCCGCTGTCCAAGACCAGCATCGCCGCGCTGTTCGTGATCCAGTTCATCTACGGCTGGAACCAATACCTGTGGCCGCTGCTGGTGACCACGCAGGAAGACATGTACCCCGTCGTCATCGGCATCAAGCGGATGATCAGCGGCGGCGACAGCGTCACCGAATGGAACATCACCATGGCCACCGCCATGCTGGCGATGATTCCGCCGGCGCTGGTGGTCATCCTGATGCAGAAATGGTTCGTCAAGGGTCTGGTCGACACTGAAAAGTGACGCTCGCCCGCTATCGCCCACCCGACAACGACTCCGAATACGAATAACTCATGGCTACTCTCAGCTTTCGCAACGTAAAGAAAACCTATGCCGGCAACGTGCCGGTCATCCATGGCATCGACATGGATGTGAAAGACGGCGAATTCATCGTCATCGTCGGCCCGTCCGGCTGCGGCAAGTCCACGCTGATGCGCATGGTCGCCGGCCTGGAAACCGTGACCAGCGGCGAGATCGTGATCGACGACAAGGTCGTCAACACGCTTGAGCCGGCCGAACGCGACATCGCGATGGTGTTCCAGAACTACGCGCTCTACCCGCACATGACCGTGTTCGAGAACATGGCCTACGGCTTGAAGATCCGCAAGTTCTCCAAGGACGAAATCAAGAAGCGCGTCGACATCGCCGCGCAGATCCTGGAACTGGGGCACCTGCTGGACCGCCGGCCGCGCGCCCTGTCGGGCGGCCAGCGCCAGCGCGTGGCCATGGGCCGCGCCATCGTGCGCGAACCCAAGGTCTTCCTGTTCGACGAGCCGCTGTCGAACCTGGACGCCAAGCTGCGCGTGGCGATGCGCCTTGAAATCATGAAGCTGCACCGCCGCCTGGGCACCACCAGCCTGTACGTCACGCACGACCAGGTCGAAGCCATGACGCTGGCGCACCGCATGATCGTCATGTACCAGGGCGTGCCCGAACAGATCGGCACCCCGATGGAAGTGTTCGAAAAGCCTGCCTCCACCTTCGTGGCCGGCTTCATCGGCTCGCCGCCCATGAACCTGATGGAAGTGAACGTCGCAGGCGACGGCACGGTGCAGACCGCCGATGGCTCGGCGCTGGAAATCTCGCCGCTGCAAGTGCCTTCGCAGGTACGCGGCCGCAAGGTCATCATGGGCATGCGCCCCGAGCACATGCTGCTGAACACGCAGGGCGTGCCGGCTGAAGTCGAAATGGTCGAAACGCTGGGCTCCGAACAGCTGGTGCACTGCCGTTGCGGCAAGACCACCCTGGTCGTGCGCTGCACCACCCGCCAATTGTCCGAGTCGTCGGCCAAGGTCGGCGACCGCGTCAACGTCGGCCCGGATGGCCGCCACCCGCTGCACTGGTTCGAGGCCGACACCGGCCGCCGCGTGCAAGGGCTGTAAGTCCTTCTCTGCGGGTGCCGGCGGCTTCGCGCCGCCGGGCCCGCCCTTCCCCTCCCCGCCTCCCGGGGCTGGCGCTTTCCCTTAGTAGGTGTAAGTCACCGCGGTGCCGACCGAATACTGGTTGCGGTCCTTCACGATCGGGCTGTCGGCCGCATCGCCGTACAGGCGGCGCGCTTCGGCCATGACCGACCACGACCATTCCTTGCTGAGCGGCAGCGCCCAGGTGGCGCCCAGGCCCACGCTTTCCAGCCCGCCCTTGGGGTTGTAGCGGCGATAGCCTGACTTTTCCGACTGGCGGTCGCTCACGCCGTACCAGGTGCGCATGTAGTTGCCGTCGCCGAAGTTGCTCGTCAACGCCAGCGACACCGAGCCGGCCGAACCTTCGTACACCGTCGTGCTGGCGCCCAGGTTGAACAGCGTGTAGGCGCTGCCCACGTCGCGGTCGTCGCCCTTCTTGAACGCATGCGCCACCGTCGCCGACAGCGTCACCGGGCCGAGCGTGGTCTCGGCATCCATGCCGATCTGGGCACGGCTCTTGATGTCGCCCAGGCCGCGCAGCTTGTTCGAGCCCTGGAAGCCGCTCTTGTGGTCTTTGCGCGACGCGCTGGGCGCGACATAGAAACGGAAGGTGCTGCTGAGCGCCTGCGTTTCCCAGCCCAGGCCATGCGCCGTGTCCAGGAAGAAGCCGCCGGGGCTGCGAATGCCCAGGCCGAACACCGGCAGCGCCGAGCTTTCATCGCTGCCGCTGTAGCGCGGCGCATAGCCCACGCCCAGGGTGCCGTAGAACTTCCATTCGTCCGCCGGCTTGTCGATGCCGGTGGGCACGTCGATGCCGCGCGAACTGGCGCCGCGCGAACTGTAGACCGAGTTGTCGGCGACGCGCTCACCGGCGCCGGACGATACCGCGGGCAGACAAGCCAGCAGGCACAAGGCGCCGACGCGGCGCGGCAACGAGGACAGAGGGGGATATCGCTTCATAAATACTTCCAGGAAACGAGGTTGAGGGGGAAACTCGGGGTGCGCCGCGGGTCGCGACGCAGGGCTATTTCTGGACAGGTCCGTGCTTGGCCTGCCGCATCAGGTTCATGGCCAGGCTGGACACCGATGCCACCAGCGGTTCAGACGTGTCTGCATTGCTCATCACCAGCACGGCCAGCTTGTCGCGCGGCGCCAGCAGCCAGCGGGCATGGAAGGCTTCGGTGGCACCGCTGTGTTCTCGCAGCGAATCGCCGGCGATGTAGTCCTGGTCGCAGGGCGCGGCCAGCCAGGACAGCGCCAGGCGGCACTCCAGGTCCAGGCCATTGCCCACGGTTTCCAGGTTCAGCACGGCGCTGGCCGATTCGTCATTCAGGACGCGACGGCCCTGGTAGGTGCCGCCCGCGAACAACATGCTGGAAAAGCGCGCCATCTCGGCCGAACTGGCCCACAGGCCTTCGGCGGCTTCGTTGGACTGCGGCGTTTCGCGCCACGGCACGCCGCGGCGATACCCGGCCGCGCGCAGTTCGCGCGATTCGTCGTTCTCGACGGCCAGGCGAAAGCCGGTGCGGGGAATGTTCAGCGGCTGCAGCAGCGTGCGCCGCACGTAGGTGTCAAAGGGTTCGTCGGCCACGTGCGCCACCATGTCGCCGAGCAGCGCATAGCCCATGTCTGCACGGGCCCGGCCCATGGTGTCTTCGAGCGTGTCCGGACGCAGCGCCAACAGGCGCCGGGCGGTGAAGGGATAGGCGCCCATCCAGTGCATGGCGGTGCGGCGCGGTTCGAATTCCCACTGCGGCAGCGCCTGCCCGGCCGGCGTATCGAGCGACAGGCGGCCGTCGTCGGCGGCGCGCAGCACGCTGGCGGCAGTCACGACCTTGGAGATGGCGCCGACCCGGTAGAGCGTGTCGCCGGTGGCGTTGCGATGGCGGGCGGCATCGGCGTAGCCGAAACCGCTCGCCCAGACGATGCGCTGATCGTCGACGATGGCGATCGACAGGCCCGGCACCCGTTGCGCGCCCATCTCATGGGCGATGCGCTGCTTCAGGTACGCCACCACCGCCGGGTAGTCGCCCTGGGCGATGGCGGGCGGCGCGGCCGGGGACATGCCCTGGCAACCGCCCGCGGCGATCAGGAGCATGGCGACGGCGGCCAGGCGGGTGAGCGAAAACATGACGGGCAGCGATTCCTCTTTGGAGAACTGCCGTCATGCTAGTCAGGGTCGCCGCGTCGATCTTTCCCGCTTTGTAGGGAGTTTGTGAAGATTGCGGCGGCAGATTGTGAAGTTTGTTTACGTTACGCCGCTTTCCAGCTGACGATGAAGCGCGCGCCGCCCAAGGGGCTGTCGGCCGCCTCGGCGGTGCCGTTGTGCCAGCGGGCCACGCGATTGACGATCGCCAGGCCCAGGCCGGTGCCGCCGGTGACGCGGTCGCGGCTTTCGTCCAGGCGGATGAAGGGCTCGAAAATGCGTTCCCGGTCGGCGGGCGGGATGCCGGGGCCGTCATCGTCGACCATCAGCACGTATTCGCGCGGCGCGGGCGAAATCAGGCTGACCTGCACCCGGCCGCCCGCGTAGCGGATGGCGTTCTGCAGCAGGTTCAAAAGCGCCCGCGTCATGTAGCGCGGGTGCAGGTGCACCTCGCCCACCTGGCACAGCACGACCTCCAGGCGCACGCCGGATTGCCCGGCCTCGAAGCCGGCATGCTGCACCACCGAATCCAGCCAGCTGCGCGCATCCTCCGCCTGCAACGCCACGCCGTCGCTCTTGTGCTCCAGGCGGGCGTACATCAGCAGCTCGGACGCCATGCTGTCCAGCTCGGCAACGTCGCTTTTCATGTCGTCGATCAGGCGTTTGCGCTCGGCGGCATCATCGGTGCGGCCGATCATGTCCAGCTCGAATGTCAGGCGTGCGATGGGCGTGCGCAGCTCGTGCGAGACGGCATTGGTCAGTTCGCGCTGGTTGCCGATCAGGGCGCCGATGCGCTCGGACATCAGGTTGAAGGTGTCGCCCAGGTTGCCGATGCTGGAATGGCGCGACAGGCGCGCACGGGCCTGGAGGTCACCCTGCCCCATGCGCAGCGCAGCCGTCTTCAGGGCTTCCAGGTCGCGCCAGATGGGCAGCGCCCACACCAGCATGAAGGCGCACAGCAACAGGCCCAGGGCCGAGTACACCGCCGCGATCACCCACGGGCCGAACGACGGCTCGGGCGGCAGCTTCACCTCCAGCCACTGGTTGCCCGGGCCGGGAATGGCCGCCACGAAGGTCTGCATCTTGTCGCGAATGAAGAAATCACCACGGGCGGCGATGCGGCGTTCCTTGTCGCTGGCGTTGTAGTCCGAGGCGTTGAACACCCGCAGACCCAGGCCGTAGTACGGCGCCAGCTGCTGCTCGATGTGGGCCGCGCGGGCCCCGGGCTCGACCTTGGACAGTTCCAGCACCAGGCTGTGGATCTGGCCGCGCACCGATTCGCGGGTGTAGGCGTCGCTGACCGGCTCGAACAGGTAGTTGGCCGATCGGTCCACGACTTCGTTGGAAATCACGAACCCCACCGCCAGCACCACGAAGAGCCGCAGGACAAACTTAATCATCGCTGTCCTCGTGCGCCTTGGGCGAGAACAGATAGCCCTTGCCCCACACGGTCTTGATGCGCGCCGGATCGCGCGGGTCGTCGTCCAGCTTGCGGCGCAGCTTGCTGACGCAGACGTCGACGCTGCGGTCCAGGCCGTTGAATTCGATGCCGCGCACGGCATTGAGCAGGTCGTCGCGCGTCAGCACCTGGCCGGCCTGGCTGGCCAGCGCCCAGAGCATCTCGAATTCCATGGTCGTCAGGTCGACCTCGGCGCCGGCATGCACCACCGCCCGGGTGCGCCGGTCGATGACCAGCGGGCCGAATTCCAGGCGCTCCGGCGGTTCCTCAAGCTGGCTGTGACGGCGCAGCAGCGCCCGGATGCGGGCCAGCAGCACGCGCGGCTCGACCGGCTTGATGACGTAGTCGTCGGCGCCGGACTCCAGGCCCAGGATCTGGTCCAGGTCGTCCTCGCGGGCGGTCAGCATCAGGATGGGCGCCGAGGAAAAGGCGCGCAGGTCGCGGCAGACCTGCAGGCCGTCGCGTCCCGGCAGCATCAGGTCAAGGATGGTGATGGCCGGGTCGTGGCGGCGAAAAGCCTCTACCGCATGGTCGCCGCGGTAGGCCTGGGCGACATTGAACCCGTGTTGCTCCAGGAACTGCGCGATCAGGCGCGAGAGCTTCGGATCGTCTTCGACTAGCAATGCCTTGGTCATGGTGTCCGGACTAGAAAGTGAGGGGTCGATTTGGCCGCATTCTACGCAAAACCGCGCAAGCGGCGTTCGACCCACGGAATCTGGCATCGGTTCCCGGCGGGCGGCGCGCACGGAAAAACCGGGCCGGAAGACTGTGCTTCCGGCCCGGTTCGGGGGTCAGGCGCTGGGCGGGCGCCCCAGGGAAAACACCCCGGAACGCGCCGTCAGGTCCTTACTTGTAGACCGACTTGGAGCCGTCCTTGTGCCAGACGAAGACGTCGAACTGGAAGTTGGTCAGGTCGCCCTGCTTGTTCCAGGACACCTTGCCGATCGGGGTCTCGAACGAATTGGCGTGCAGGTACTTGGCGACCTTGGACGGGTCTTCGCTGCCGGCGCCCTTGATGCCGTCGGCGATGACCTGGGTGGCCGTGTAGGCGGTCAGCTGGAACGCGCCGCTGGCGTTGCGCTTCTTGGCGGTGAAGGCCTTGACGATGTCGGCGTTGGCGGCGTTCTGGGTGAAGTCGGCCGGCAGCGTCAGCAGCATGCCTTCGGCGGCGTCACCGGCGATGGCGTTGATGTCGGGGTTGCCGACGCCTTCGGGGCCCATCCACTTGGCCTTCACGCCCTGCTCGGCCGCCTGGCGCAGCAGCAGGCCCATTTCAGGGTGGTAGCCGCCGTAGTAGACGAAGTCCACGCCCTGGCTCTTGAGCTTGGTGATGACGGCGGAGTAGTCGCTGTCGCCCGCGTTGATGCCTTCGAAGATCGCAACCGGCACGCCGCCCTTTTCCAGGTCGTTCTTGACCGAGGTGGCGATGCCCTGGCCGTACGACTGCTTGTCGTGCAGCACGGCGGCCTTCTTGGGCTTGAGCTTTTCCAGCACGAACTTGGCGGCGGCGGGGCCTTGCTGGTCGTCGCGGCCGATGGTGCGGAAGATGAACTCGTAGTTCTTGCCGTCGGTCAGGGCCGGCGAGGTGGCCGAGGGCGTGACCATGACCACGCCTTCGTTGTTGTAGATGTCGGCGGCGGCGATGGTGGCGCCCGAGCACACGTGGCCCACGACGAAACCGATCTTGCTGTTGACCACGCGGTTGGCGGCCACCGGACCCTGCTTGGGTTCGCAGCCGTCGTCGATGACCACGGTCTCGAGCTTCTTGCCGTTGACGCCGCCAGCGGCGTTGATGCGTTCCACCGCGGTGTCCACGCCTTCGCGGACCATGTCGCCATATTGGGTGACCGCGCCGGTGGTGGGGCCTACCACGCCGATCTTGATGGTCTGCGCCTGCGCAGCCGCGCCGAACGTCAAACCGGCGGCGACGCCGAGCGCCGCGATGACCGGGGTCAGACGAAATACTTGCTTCATGAGTGGACTCCTCGAATGGCTTGTAGTCGTTGGTTTGTAAGCCGGGCGGACAGCCGGAAAAGTGTTGGTCACGCCCCGTTACTTTGCATAAGCACGGCAAGCATACACTGAAAAATAGCCCCTTTTGGAGGGGTTCCGGCCCGATTTGGGCGACGTTTCGTTATTGCAGTGCCGCATACAAAGGCGGCTCGGCGGGCAGCCGGCCTTATGCCCCCTACCGTATATGCAAAAGACGATTTATTCGTTTGCGTTACTAAGGCCGCGCGGCATCATGGCCGCCATGAGACTCCAACCGATCATCGTCCCCGGATGGAAAAACTCCGGACCCGAACACTGGCAATCGCGCTGGGCCGCCCTGCTGCCGCACGCGGCGCGGGTGCAGCAGCGCGACTGGGAAAACCCTGTCAGCGCGGAATGGATTTCCACCCTGGCCGCCCAAGTGGACAGCGCCCGCAGCCCGGTGCTGCTGATCGCCCACAGCCTGGGCTGCCTGATCAGCGCGGCGCTGCCGGTGCCGCTGCGCGCCAAGGTCGCCGGCGCCCTGCTGGTGGCGCCCGCCGACGTCGAGCGGCCCGATGCCCCCGACTGCCTGCGCGGCTTTGCGCCAGTGCCCCGGCAATCGCTGCCCTTTCAGAGCGTGGTGGTGGCCAGCGACAACGATCCCTACTGTCGACTCGAACGCGCCCGTCGTTTCGCCGAAGACTGGGGCAGCCGGGTCGTCGTGGTGCCCGGCGCCGGCCATCTGAATGCGGACAGCGGCCTGGGCGACTGGCCGCAAGGGCTCAAGCTCTTTGGCGCGCTGCGCCGCCGCGCCTCGTGGCGGGTATCGCCGCCGCCGGAACGCATCGCCCCGATCCTGGACCGCCCCTTGTCGCAGCAGGCCTGAGAGGCCGCCTTCCGTTCATTTCGCGCAACCTGCTCCCATCCGCGATGCGGGCAGCGGCGTATCGCCGCTCGTGTTCCCGGCATGCTGGCGGATCTTGTCCGCCAACTCGGCCGTGGGCTTCTCATACCCATAGCAGTACGGCGGCGTGGGCGCGGCCTCGGGGCGATAGTCCTGCAAAACGGGTTTCGCATCCCCCAGGTACAGGTTGTCTTTCAGGCGCAGGAACGCCTTGAAGTCGCGCGTGTAGCCGTGCTGCGCCTTGCGTTCCTGGTAGGCGCCCTCGTCGGACGCGCCATTGTCCAGCGCACTGCGCTTGGCGGCCGTGGGAATGTAGCGGCAGTAGTTCACCTTCACGCCTTCCACCGTGGGGAAGAATTCCGGCTCCACGCACTGGCGCTTGGCGTCATTGTTGAAGATATTGCCTTCCACCAGCGCCTTGGCCTCCAGGCTGAAACTCATGCCGTAGAAATCCCAGTTCTCGAGCAGGTTGTTGAACAGGTGGAACGTGCCGAACTGGCCGCGCGGGTTGCGCTGCACGGTGTTGAAGAAATAGTTGTGGTGCAGCGTCACGCGGGCGATGGAATCGCGTTCGTAATTGGCGAACAGGTCCTTGGACGTGATGTTGTTGAGCAGCATGACCTTGTTCGAGTTATGGAACTTCGTCCAGGAAATCGTGACGTCGGTGGACCCGTTCTTCACGTTGAGCAGGCGGTCCGACATGCGCGACAGATCCATGTGATCCACCCACACGTCGCGGCTGTCATTCGCGATGTTCACGGCCTGGGTCAGGCGGTTCAGGCGGCCATCGATGGTCAGGTGCGTCAGGATGACGTTCTTGCTGCCATAGACGCCCAGCCCGTCGTCGATCAGGGCCACGTGTTTGCCACGGCCGTCGATCGTGGTGTTGGACGGCACGCGCAGTTGCGAGTCCAGCACGATCGTCATGTCGGAGGCAAAGCGGATCCAGGTGGGCCCCTTCTTGGCCTGCGCCAGCGCGGCGCGCAGCGTGCCCGGCCCGGAATCCTGGTCGGACGTGACCTCGATGAAGCGCCCGCCCAGGCCGCCCGTGGCGTTGGCGCCGTAGCCTTCGCGCTGCTGCAGCAGCGTCGAGACGAAAGCGCAGTGCTCATCCGGGCTGGCGCAGGATTCATTGGCGGCGGCCGCGCCGCCGTAGAGCATGCCCAGGACAGGCACCCAGGACAACACACATAGCAGCCTGCGATAGATCGGCCCGTTCGTTGCTGATTTCATGACAATGCACTCCTTAACGCTGCGCGGACCGGTCCGCGGACTGTACGTGGCGCCAGATGCCACCGCTCAGGCGCAGGTTCTCCGGCGGACCGGCCACATGCGCCCTGAGATGCTTGAAATACGCCTCTTGCCACCGGCGCGCATAGGTGTCGGCGTCTTCGCCCGGCTCGACCGCAGGCAGCATTTCCAGCGTGTAGGCCACGTGGCCGTTTTCCCAGCGCGGCACGTAGAACACCGACGGCACGCCCTGGCGATGCGCCAGGTGGGCCGCGAAGCTGGAATAGGTCACCGACTGCCCGGCGAAGTCAGTGCGCGGCGCGGCGGGATTGGCGGCGCCATCCACGGCCAGGCACAGCACATTGCCCGATCCCAGCGCGCGCATGCAGGCCTTTGCGACCTGCGCTTCGGTCTGGTCGGCGGTGGAAATCAGGGCGGCGGCATAGCTGCTCTGGGCGATGCTGGGCGCGGTCGCCAGCCAGCGCGACGGAATGCCCAGCAGTTCCAGCGCCATCAGGCCGGCATACATGGGGCCCACGTGCGCCGTGGCCACCACCACGCCCCGCCCGGCCGCCAACAGCGGTGCGAAGAAGCGCTCGCCCGTGTCCAGTTCGCCCAGCACCTGCATGGCATCCTCGACACTGTCTTCGCGGCATTCGAGCCAATCGAACAGCAGGTGGTCCACCAGATGGCCCCAGCGCGCGCGCCGCTCCCATTGCACGCGGTCGGCCGTGGCGTCGCCGCGCAGCGACCAGGCCCAATCCAGCCGGGCCTGCGGGATCGGCGCCGAAACCAGCTTCTGGTCCAGTTCATCCAGGGCCTGCTGGAACGTCGGCGCCAGCTTCTGCCCGCGCTGCGCCACATAGCGCTCGAACAGGGCCTCGGCCTCCGGCTTGCGACCGGCTTGCGACAGCGCGCCGATGGCGGCGCGTTGCCAGAGCGTCTTGTCGGGGGACTTTTCGACCAGGCGCAGCAGCTGGTCGGCGGCTTCCTGGTATTGCAGCGTGTAGCGCAGCGCCCGGGCGTACAGGCCCTGGGTCTGCTCCAGGTCCGGCGCCAGGTCGATGGCCTGGCGCAGCGGCGTCACGGCGTCCTTGTAGCGGCCGGCGCGCAGCAAGGTCTCGCCGTACAGCGTCAAGAGCCGCACATCGGCGGGCGCGGCCTGCAAACCTGCCTCGAAATGGGCCAGCGCATGCGTTTTGCGGTCGTCTTCCGTGGCCCGGCGCAGGTGCGCCAGGCCCAGCGAGGCGCGCAGCGCCGGGGCATCGTGGCTGGCGGCCAGCGCCGCATTGCCCAGCAGAATCGCCGCCTCGGCCCGGTCGTCGTCCAGCAGCGCGCGCACGGCCACCGTGGCCACGCGCGCGTTCGGCAAGTCCCCGGCCTGCAACGCCGCGGCAATGTCCGCAGCCGCCGTGGTGTCACCGCTGCGCGAATAGGCCAGCATCCACCAATGCGCATCACCGGGGTCGGCCAGCGCCAAAGCGTGGGTCTGGCGCGCAACCTCGGCGGCCTGCGGGATCTGCGCGGCCTGTACGCGCAGCTGTATCCGCACCGCGTGTAGCGCCCCGCTATCGGGCGCGATGACGGCGGCGGCATCCGCCTGGGCAATGGCGCGGTCCCATTGCTGGGTGCGGCCCAGCAGGCTGGCCAGCATACGGCGGTCGTCGGTACGCGCGGGATAGGCCTCTACCAGCGCTTCCAGCACGGCGATCGCCCGTTCCAGGCGACCGGCCCGAACCAGCGGCGACACCAGCAGGCGCCGCGCGTCACGCCAGCCGTCTTCGACCCGCGCCAGCGCCGGCCCAAGCGCGGCCAGGGCCGGCGCCGTGTCATCCGCCTGCAGGACCTGCTCGATGACCTTCCGCAGGTGGCCGGTGGCCTCGTCCGCGGCGGAGCGGGCTTTGGCGGCGGGCGCCGGGCGTTCTATCGTCGTATCAACCATGGCGCAATCCTCGCAACAAGGCCATCGCCGCGCGCAGGACGAACATGAGCACGAAGCCCAGCGCCAGCGCCTGCAGCAGCAGCACCGATGTGCGCGGGCTGCTGGGCCGGTCGGTGGACACCGGCTGGGCGATGATGGACAGATAACGCTGCAAGCGCAGGGCGTCGGTCACGGCCTGCTGGTACGACTGCTGCGCCAGCGTCAGGTTCGAATCCGCGAAAGCCTGCGTATTGCGCAGCGCCTCGTACGATTTCAGCTGCTTGGCTTCCGTGTTGCCATCGCCGCTCAAGCGCTGGCGTACGCTGGCAAGCCGCTTCTTCAAGGCCACGACCTGCATTTCGGCAGGCTTGAGCATGAAGTGGTCTTTGTTGTCGAGCGCGCGGATCTTGTCCAGGTTGATCTGCGCGCTGCTCAGTTCCCCTTCCAGCTGGCTGGACAGGTTCAGCAGCATGGCCACCGTGGCCGTGGGGTCGATATTGCCGTGCGTGGTCCGCCACGACGTCAGGGCTTCGCGGGCGCCCAGCGCCTTCTGTTCGGCCTGCCTGACCGATTCCTCGCTGACCTTCAGCTTGTCGGCCACGCCCTTCTCGTTCATGGTGCTGACGAACTCTTCGGCCAGGCCGATCAGGGCCTTGGACAGCGTTTCGGCGTCTTCGGACGAATAGGCCCGCACGCGCAGCACGTCGATCTGCTCCAGCGCGTTGAACGACACCTGCACCGAGGCGCGGTAGGCGCGATAGAGATCGTCCTCGCTCGAATCCTCGGACAGATGGTTGGCGGGGTCCATGCCCGCGTTCAACAGGTAATGGCGCAGGCCGACCTTCTTGTCCAGCTGCCGCATGCAGTCGCGCGATTTCAGAAAATCACTGACTGCCCAGCCGTCGACAAAGCCGCCAAGCATGCCGCCCGAATTGCCGGTGGTGAGCAGGCTGGCCGCCATGGCGCCACCGCCCTGCTGGCCGGACCCCGACTGCACGAAGAAACGCGATTCGGCCTCGTAGCGCGGCGTGGCGATCCACAGCACGTACGCCAGGGCCAGGGCCACCGGGGCGATGACGATGAAGACATTGACCCAGCGACGGCGCCGGCGCTCGATCAGCGCCGCCTGCCGTTCGCGCTGCCGGCGTTCGATCTCGGACCCGCTCTCAGAACCCGAGCTGTCCCTCATCGAAGCCGCCGAGGACGTCGTCGCCTGTTCCTGAATCGCTTCTTGATCGTCGCGGAGGGAACTTCTGGATGCACTGGTCGAGGTCGTCTTCGATGCGGAGTGCGCTTCGTTCATAAATCAGGCCCTTGAGGCAATAGTCCGCCAACTGATTCTGGCGGTAACTGGAAAGAATGAGCGTCCTGCCGATCAGCCGTTCTTCGAACAGCGCCAGCCAGAGACGGGTGAAGCGGCAGGGCTCGAAGGGAATGGCCCCCTCGATCACGTAGACGTCGAACGCCGGCGCCAAGGCCAGCGCGAACGAAAACTCCTGCCGCGCAAACAGCGGCCAATGTTCCATCGGCCGGGAAAGGACCTTCGGCTCGCTGATCAGGTCCGCCACCAGTTCGTAGGTGGCGTCGGCATCGAGCTCGTACATCTGGCTGACCAGTTCGATCATGCTGACGCCGCTGGCCTTGCCGCGGATGAAGCCCTGCCGCCCGATCGCCCAGGACACGTTGCCGTCGTGATGGACAAAGCCCTGGCGCGGCGGCCGCAGGCCGCACAGCAGATCGATGATCTGCCGATGCAGCTCCGGCGCGGGCGACAGCAAGGCATAGCGGCCGACGGGAATGTCCAGATGCGCCTGGGCCAGCAGCGCCTGCCGGCTGCCGAAGGCCTTGGGATCGTCCGTCACGCCATTGAGATGAATCATCGTCGTTCCTCACATGGGCTGGATGTTCGGGCGGGCCAGCCGTTCCGCTGCCAGCGCGACCACCATCAGGAACACCAGGCTGGTCAGGAAGTAACCCAGGCTGGCATCCGTCGACGTATAGGCGTCGAAGTAGGCCGAGCGCAGCAACTGCATGCCATGCGCGAACGGCAGCCACAGCATCCAGGGCCGCAGGTTCTCGGGCAGCTGTTCCGACACGAAGAACACGCCCGAGAAAATCTGCAGGAAACGCTCGATCACCGGCGCCAGCCGCAGGAAGAAGTGCCAGTACGTCGCGATCGCGCCGAACAACAGGCCCATCGCCGCCGCGCAGCACGCCATCAGCACCACGAACAGCAGGAAGCCCGGCCAGCTCTTGGGCAGCGTGATGAGGTCCAGCGCATGGCCGGCGGTGATCAGCACGACGAACACCACCATGTATACCGACACATACAGCAGCGCCTGCACCAGCGCGCACATCAAGGGCGAAACGCCCTGGAAGTTCAAGAGGCCGCGCGCCGAGACATAGGCCGTGCTGCTGCGAAAGATGATCTGCCGAAACATGATCCAGGTCGTCGCGCCCAGCAGCGAGAACGTCTGCACGTCCATTCCCAGGATGTAGTGCGTGCCCATCAGGATGTACAGCGACGAAATCAACGTCAGCAGCACCACCGGCCCCACCAGCGCCCACAGCAACGCGATCCGGCTTTCGCCGTGCATCACGTTCAGCTGGTAGACGAACAGCGCCAGCAGCGTGCGCCCGCCCGGCCAGCCGCGGCCGATGATGCGCGGATGATGGCCGGCATGCAGTCCGCGCAGGCGGTCCTGCAGGATCGCCAGGTCGCCGGCCTCGCCCGCGGGCAGCTCCATTTCCAGCGCGATGTCGTGGCGCGAGGCATGACGCCGCGCATCGCGCGCCTCGTCCTGCTTGCGCCGCTGCTCGCGCCGCGCCTGGGCGTCGGCCAGGCGCTGGTCTTCGGCCACCAGCCGGGCGGGCATGTAGCCGGGCGCGAACACCTCGATGCCCGCGCGGATGTCCTGTTCCAGCAGCCGCACGATGATGCGCAGGCGCCGCCGGGAAAAGTCCGCCAGCGCCTCGTCGACCTTGCCGCGCTCGATCTCGGCGTCCAGCTCGGCCTGCACGGCCTCGTAGACCGCCCGCCGGGCGGCTACGGAATCATGCGGCTCGCCCTGCAGGCGCGCCAGCAAGGGCTTGAGCAGGACAGCCGGCTCAGCCTTGGCCTCGAACAGCTTGGCGGGGTCCAGGCGCCAGGCATCGACGCCTGAACCCACCGCGTAGCTGCTGTCTTTCTTGCGCGCGCGCCATCCTTTGATCCGATCCTCGTTACTCATCGACGCACTACTGGCTGACGCCGGTCGAAGAGCCGCCGGAATTCGAATCGATGGCCCGGGTGGCGCTGAAGCCGGCGCTCATGGTCACGCGGAACGCGGACAGCACCTTCTGCACCTGGGTGAACGGAGCATCGGAAATATAGATGGCCTGCCCTTCCCGCACCGTGAATTCGCGGGCCAGCGCCACCTGTTCCGGACGCGTCAGGTCAAACTGGTACACGACCGGCAGCAGGTCCGGCTTGCCCTCCGCACCTGCTTGCGCGGGCGTGAACAGGAACACCGAACGCGGGTCCGCCGTCTGGTCGTCCAGGCCCTTGGAATCGGCCAGCGCGTCCAGCACGCTGTAATTGCGCTTGCTGATGGCCACGCGGCCCTGGTTGCCCGCCGCGCCCAGCACCGTCAGGAATTCGCGCGATTCGTACGCGGTAATGACGTCGCCCGAACGCAGCAGGATGTCGTTGTTCTGGTTGCGGTAGATGTCCGACAGGCGCACCGAGGCCACCTGGTTGTCGCGCCGCAGGCTGACGACAAGCTGCTCGGGATTGGTCTGCACCGGCGCAGCCTGCGCCAGCGCGCTGCTCAGCCGCTGGGATGTCTGCGTGATGGGATACATGCCTGGCTTGGTCAGGTTGCCCTGCACCGTCACCATCTGCCCGCGCGCGTCGGCCGCACGCGTCACGCTGACGTCGGCGCCCGCCACCAGCCGGCTCAGGCGCGCCACGATGGCGTCATGCAACTGCCCCAGCGTCTTGCCGCCGGCCTGGAACTTGCCCAGGATGGGAAAGGACACATTGCCGTTGCGGTCCAGTTCCTGGTTGCCCAGGTCGCTCACGCCGGACGGGTCCGCCGCGAACACGCCCAGTCCGCCGCGTTCCCAGACCTTGACGTTGATGCCGTCGCCCGGCACCAGGCTGTCGAAACCGGCCTCGGTCAGGTCGCGGTAGCGCACGGGAAAATCGGACACGTCCGGCACCCGGCTCTCGCGCGCAAGTTCGCGCGAGGCGGGCATCACGATGACGTCCTTGGCGTCATGCGCGCCCGTCATCTCGGCCAGCATGGGCCCGGAACGCGGCAATTGGCAGCCGCTCAGTGTCAGGATGGTAATCAGCAGCAAGGCCGGCGCCGCAAAGCGGCGCGGGCCCGCGGCCGGGACGTTCATTTGCATAACTTCCTTTTTTTCAGAACGAGGGTCAGCCGGGCGGCCGATCAGGGATCAGGCCTGCATCAGACGCATCGGCGGCAGTTCCATGCACTCGTCGTTCTCCGACACCGCCATGACCGGCATGCACAGGCTCAGGAACTTGGCCAGCATGGCCTCCAGCGAAAACAGGGTCTGCGCCCGGTGGCGGCTTTGCGCTTTCAGGCTTTCATCGGCGCGCACGCGGTCCACGATGGATACGACCTTGTCGCAGGCTTCGTGCAGGTCCGGATGCTCGACGTCGCCCAGCAGGTAGCCCGTCTGGTCTTCCTCGAAACACTCCCCTGCCCCGCCGGCCGGCGTCGAGACGACGGGCACACCCAGCAATTGCGCTTCGATCAGCACGTTGGGCAGGCCCTCGTAGCGCGACAGCAGGACCTTGGCATCCATTTGCGAATACCAGTAGCCCACATGGTTCGACAGGCCGACCAGCAGCAGCCGGTCCATCACGCACAGCTCTTCGGCCAGTGCCACGATGTTGTCGTGCAGCCGGCCATCGCCGACGATGACAAAGCGCGCCTGCGGCCGCTGTTTCAGGTACAGCGCCGCCAGCTTGATCCACAGCTGCGGCCGCTTGTCCGGTTCCAGGCGGAACACGCCGCCGATGGTTTCCGTGGCGTCGGCCGTGCTGGCCTGGAAGGCCTGCCACTTTTCCTGGTCCGTCGTCGCGGCATCGGTGGCCAGGTCCGGCACGCCGTTGTACAGCACGTGAAAGCGCACGATGGGAATACCGAGCCATTCGGCGTAGGCTTCGGCGGCCTTGCGGCTGTTGCTGACGAAATGCACGCCGGGCACCTGGGCCAGGGCCTGGTACAGCTCGGGATACTCTTCGCGGAAGCGGTCCTTGCGGATGTTCGGCGGCAGGCCGCGGAACACCAGGTGGATGGTCGGCGCGCCGGCCAGCAGGGCCGCCAGCGCCCCGAACAGGCACGTGCCGTCCTGCCACAGGCTCACCACGTCGAAGGTGCTGGCGCGCAGCACCGGCGCCAGCCGCGTCACGCCATAGTGCACCGGTGGGGGCAATTGCTCGAGCAGGCGGGTCAGGCTGCCGTCCGGCACCGACTGGTGGGCCACCGAGATCGCGGGCAGCTTGTTGATTTCCGTGACCGGAATCTGCGCCTTGACCAGCACGGACAGGAAGAAATCCAGGCCCTGCTTCTTGGTCGAGCCGGCCGGCTCGGTGTGCTGCTTGACCAGCACTTCGACCTTTTCCGGCTTCATCGGCACGTCGACGGGACGCGGGTTGGGCGCGTCCGCCATGCGGGCCAGCTCGCCGGCCAGCCGCGTCAGTTGCCGCTCGGCGCCGCCGGGGCCCAAACTGCCCGTCACCAGGGCCACGGACACCGGCTTGTCGGCCGAGTATTCCGGAATCTGCCGGTTGCGAAAATGCAGGATGGCGTGCTTCATCGACACGATCCGGATGTCCTTGCCGGCCAGGGCGGCCTCGGGTTCCAGGCGCTGGTAGAAGGCGTAGTCGCCGGCCAGGCCGTTGGCCAGTTCCGCGGCCTTGCTGCCCGGCGCCAGGTGCTTGGCCACCGGCGAGATGACGTCAAAGGCGTCCGCCAGCAGGCCCCGCTTGCGCAGGCGCTTGGCAAACTCGACCCGGATGTTGCGGTCGGTATGCTGCAGGATCAGCCGGCGAAACAGTTCGTCCGACTGCTCGTACGCACGGATGTCGTTCAGCAGCTTGGCGCGGGCGAACAGCCGGGCCGGGCTTTCGGCGGACGCAGGCAGGTGCCGGTCCACCAGGGCCAGCGCGTCCTCGACGTGGCGCTCCTTGACCAGGCGGGTCGCGCGGTAGCGCACGATTTCCAGGTCATCGGGGCATTCGCGCAGCAGCGTGGCCCACTGTTCGGACATGCCTTCGTTCAGGCCGCCCGCCTCTTTCAACCGAAGCAGCAGGAAGCGGACCTTGGGATCGGCCATGTGGCCGCGCGCCAGCGCCTGGGCGGCGGCCAGGTTGTCCTGCGCGACCTGGACCCGACCCGATGCCGCGACGATCTCTTCCAGCCGGGCCTGCACCTGCTGCAATTCGGAATCGGCGTTCTCGCGCTCGGAGATCAGTGGCGGATTCATGCGGCCTTCCTGCGGTTGGCCTTGTCGATCCACACCTGGCAGCGCTGGATGTAGTGATCGTACTGGGCCGGGTTGTCGGAACGTTCCTGCAGGGCGCGCCAGTACGGCAGGGCCTGTTCGAAGCGGTGCAGGCGCATGGCGCCGACAGCGGCCAGACGCAGGCCGATGGGATCGTCGGCCACCAGCTGCAGAATCCGCTCGCCCAGCGCCAGGCGCTCGGTGGTGCTGGACGACTCCAGCCCGCGCGCTTCGGCGTACATAACGGCCAGGATGCGGCGCTTTTCGTGGTCGACTTCCGTCATGCCCGGCCAGGATTGCGCAACGCGCTCGAGCAGCGTCCAGGCGGCCTTGGGATCGCCGGCCGACAGGATTTCCCGGGCGCCGCGGATGGCGCGGGGGCCGAGCCTGCCCAGTTGGCGTTCGGCTTCTTCCTTGGCGCTCTGGTCGGCCGAGGCATGGGCCAGCACCATCTTGTAGGCGTCGATGGCCTCGCCGAACCAGCCGCCGTTGAACGCCACGCGGGCAAAGTGCAACTGCGTGCTGAACGGCGCGGACTCGTTGGCGGCCGCCTGTTCCAGATGGCGCATGGCGGTCTTCTTGTCGCCCAGCGCGTCGGCCGCGCGGCCCCGCATGGCGTGCAGTTCGGGAAAGTCGACCTGGGTATCGAGCGCGATGTCGGTCAGGTCGATCACTTCCTTGTGGTTGCCCGCCACCAGCGCGGCCCGCACGCCCAGGCGCATCGCGCGCTCGAAGGCGCGCTGCGCCCGCACGCCGGACAAGGCATCGGGATTGAGCAGGCGATGCGCGCAGATGCGCTCGGCGGCATCGCGCAGGCGGCCTTCTTCCAGCGCCTGTGCGCCCTCTTCGGCCCAGGCCGCGGACTGCGCGGCCAGCCACGCCGACATGTCTTCCTGCTGGGCGTCAGCCAGCTTGCACGACACGGCCAGCGCGGCGGCGGCCATGATGCAACCGCGCCACGTGGCTTCCTTGACCAGTTCCAGCGCCTCGACTTCCTTGAGCGTGGGCGATTCGAACGCCAGCGCGCGCAGACCCGTGCGGTCCCCGGCGATCAGGCGGTCGCGCCACAGCGTGGCGAAACTGCGGCCGTGCGCGGGAATGGCCTCGCGCACTTCATGGACCCAGCGCAAGGTGGCGTCCATGTCGCTGCCGGCCTGCAGCAGCGACAGCACGGTGTCGGCCGCTTCCGTGGCGGTCGCGTCTTGCGGCGAGGAAATGCGGAACAGCTGCTTCCAGTTGCCCAGGGCCTCGTCCACGAAACCCAGGTGGCCGGCGGAAATGGCCGCGATGCGCACGATTTCCGGGGTCTCGATTTCGTCGCCCAGCAGGCCGGCGGCCAGCGAGTGCGCCACGTCGTGGCGACCCATCTTGAAGTGGTTGCGCATCAGGATCTGCTCGGCCTTGCTGCCGGTGGCCAGCGTGCCGTCCGCGCTGCCCAGCAGCGCCAGCGAACCTTCGTAGTCGCCCAGTTCTTCCTGGATGCGTGCGAACAGCAGCGTGTGGTCGGGCAGGCCCGGGTGGCGGCGCAGCACGTCGCGCAGGCGGCGCGAGGCTTCGCGCAGGTCGCCCGAATCCCAGATCTTCTCGATGCGCTCGGCGCTTTCGTCGGCGCTCAGCTTGGGCACCGACGGCTGCGGCGTCGAGGCGCTCATGCGCGGACGCACGAAGGTCTTGTACCACTCGGTGTACAGGCGCTCGGCGAACAGCGGCGTGTAGTGCGTCAGGTCCAGCCCGCCGTCTTCCATGGCGTCGGCCTGGCCGATCTTGTTCATCAGCGGCGTCGGGTCATAGCACGGCACGCCGATGCGCTGCGCGCTGGCCGTCACCGCGGAGATCAGCTGCGCGCGCTGCTCGATCGGCACGTTGTCGGGCGTCATCGCATTGACGTGCGTGACGAACACGACCTTGTCGCGCCCCAGCAGGTCGACCAGCTCGTGCATCTGCTGCTCGATCTCTTCGTCCGTCTGCTCACGCTTGACGATGCGGGCCAGCAGCTCGCGGTTGTCCGGTGACAGGCTCTTGAAGACGGGGTCCCGGTCCAGCCATTCGCGCCGCTCGGCCAGCCGTTCTTCGGTGGCCTGGGACCAGAACGCGCGGGTCCGCGTGCGGTCGGCGAAGAATTCGCTGAAAAAGCGCACCAGGTAGTTGGACTGGATGGGGTGGGCGCCAATGGTCAACAGCTTGCGCGAGGACAGCTCGACCATGTACAGGTCGGCCGGCTTGTGCACGCCGCGGCGGGCCTGCTCGCCATTGGACGGACGGAAGATCAGGCGCTGCACGTCGGCGGGAATTTCGGTCTGGCCGAACATGAAGCGGGCTTGCTGCAGCGCCTCGGCGCTGGTGTGCACGAAACCGTAATTGCGCCCGAGCTGTTGCTTGATCGGGTAGCGTCCCACGGCATCGCGTAGCGGCGTGTGGATGCGGCAGGTGCCAATCGGAGCGATGGTAAAGGCGGTCATTCCGGGCCTCTCCTGTGTTGATGGGTTACGCAAAAGCTGGACTCAGAGCGTCCAGTACACGAGGCCGGGCGGAAGCCGGCGGCTGTCCAGCACAGATTTCAAGTCGCACACCATGCCGTCGGCCTTGACCAGTTGCGGCAGGTCTTCCCAGATGGTGTCCATGGTTTCGCGGTGCGGCACGGCCAGGATCAGCACGTCCATGTCGCGGAACTGGTCGCGATCGACCAGGCGGATGCCGTATTCATGCTGCATCTGCTCGGCATCGACCATCGGGTCGCAGGCCACCGGCGTGATGCCGTAGTTGCCCAGCGCCTGATACAGGTCGACGACCTTCGAATTGCGGATGTCCGGCACGTTTTCCTTGAACGTCATGCCCAGGATGCCGACCCGGGTCGAGGCGTTCAGGCGGCCATTGCGCGCCAGCGTCTGCACCACGCGCGAGGCCACGTGGCTGGCCATGCCGTCGTTGATACGGCGGCCCGACAGGATGACTTCGGGGTGGTAGCCCAGTTCCTGGGCCTTGGACGTCAGGTAGTACGGGTCCACGCCGATGCAGTGGCCACCGACCAGGCCGGGCGTGAACTTCAGGAAATTCCACTTGGTGCCGGCGGCGGCCAGCACTTCCGAGGTACGGATGCCGACCAGATCGCAGATCTTCGACATCTCGTTCATCAGCGCGATGTTGATGTCGCGCTGGGTGTTCTCGAGCACCTTGGCCGCTTCGGCCACCTTGATCGACGAGGCGCGATGCACGCCCGCGTCGATGATCTGCTCGTAGACGCCGGCAATGGTTTCCAGCGATTCCTCATCCTGGCCAGACACGATCTTGACGATCTTCTCCAGCGGATGCTCGCGGTCGCCCGGATTGATGCGTTCGGGGCTGTAACCCAGCTTGAAATCGACGCCGCAGCGCAAGCCCGAGACTTTTTCGAGTTCCGGTCCGCAGATTTCCTCGGTGGCGCCCGGGTGCACGGTGGATTCGAAGACCACGATGCAACCCGGGCGCAGCACGGGGCCGATCGAACGGCAGGCGCGCACCAGCAGGGAAAAATCGGGATTGTTCTTCTCGTCGACGGGCGTCGGCACGGCTACGACGAAAAAGTCGCAGCCTTCCAGCTCGGAGACCTGATCAGTGAACTGCATGGGGGAAGCCAGCAATGCATCGCGTTCGATTTCGCCTGTCCAGTCCTCTCCCTGCTTCAGGCTGGTGATCCGCCGCTTGTCCACATCAAAGCCGACGACATCAAAACGCCTGGAAAATGCCACGGCCACGGGCAGGCCGACATATCCAAGACCGCACACTGCGATTCTCTTTACCACGGGGGACCTCACTGTTTTCGTCGTGTCGAGTACATAAAAAGACCGACCCCCAGGAACCGATTAATCGATATGGAATCGAATGACTATTTCCTGCCTGGGGAGGACGCGTTGCTCAGAATTAATTACATCTCGATACCCCGTTATACGTATGGGGAACGAGCCAACGAATGGTAGGCCGGTCAGACAGCGAATTTCTTTCTAAAGGTTTTCATCGCTGTGGAAATAAATCGGAAATATTGCAATAAACCGGGGGAAATCCCTCAGACAATCGCTTTATCCGTACAAATTGAAATAGATTAGATCGTTTGTTTTGTTAGCAAATATATAAAGTCGTTTTCTTATCTTGATTTAATAAAACCGCAAGGAATGAATATGGAATCAGGGGTTATCTATAAATGCCCCGAGGGACCGCGCGGTATTGCAACTTCAAGTCACTGATCGCGTCGGAATTACCGAAAAATATCGTCCCAGGCGTGTATCAGGAAAAATCAAAACCTATTGACCATTTATCCCCGGCGCGGCAGGGTGAATGGCGCGCGCGAGGAATCATCACGGCGCGCATATGAAAAAGCCCCCGGCACCTTGCGGCGCCGGGGGCTTTTTTTCGTCGTGGGCGCCGGTCAGGGCGCCGTGGGGATCACTGCAGCAGGCTGCGCAGCATCCAGGCGTTCTTTTCGTGCACGTCCAGGCGCTGCGTGAGCAGGTCGGCGGTGGGCTGGTCGTTGGCGGCATCGGCCTTTTCGAACGCCGAACGGGCGGTCTTGGCGACCGACTCGTTGGCGCTGACCAGGAGGCGCACCATTTCCAGGGCTTCCGGCACGGACTCCGGTTCGGCGATGGACGACAGCTTGGAATATTCGCGGTACGTGCCCGGCGCGTAGTGACCCAGGGCGCGGATACGTTCAGCGATGCTGTCCAGGGCGTTCCACTCTTCGGTGTACTGCGTCATGAACATCAGGTGCAGCGTGTTGAACATGGGGCCCGTGACGTTCCAGTGGAAGTTGTGCGTCATCAGGTACAGCGTGTACGAATCGGCCAGCAGCTTGGACAATTCGCCGGCCACCGCGGCGCGGTCCTTGTCCGAGATACCGATGTTGATGCGCGGTGCGCTGGTGGAGGTCTTCTTGGAGGTCTTTGCCATTGCTAGCTCCCTGAGGGGTGGGTGGACAAAACTAGGATAACACCGCGAAACGGGCGATTTCGCGGCAAAAACGCATGCCAATCAACGACTTGGCGATCACTTGACCGAACGCAAACAACGCCCGGATCAATCCTGCACCGCCGCTGTTTCGTCGGACAGCATCCGCACGCCCGGCAGCTCGCATTCGTACACGGCCTGTGCCAGCGCCTCGATCGCCGCCAGGCGCGGAAAGCTGCGGCGCCAGGCCAGCACCACGCGGCGCTCGGGCACGTGGCCTTCGAACGGCAGGTAGCGCAGCAGGCTGTTCGACGGCGGCGGCTGCGGCACGGCGGTCACGGGCAGCACGGTCACGCCGATGCCGGCCGCCACCATGTGGCGGATGGTTTCGAGGGAGGAGCCTTCGAAGGTGCGCTGGATGCCGTCGCTGGCCGCCGAAAAGCGCGACAGCTCGGGGCACACTTCCAGGACCTGGTCGCGAAAGCAATGGCCGCTGCCCAGCAGCAGCATGGTCTGCTGCTTGAGGTCCTGCGCGTCGATGGAGGTGCGCTGCGCCAGTTCATGGTCTTGCGGCACGGCCACCACGAAGGGCTCGTCGTACAGCGGCTGCATCACCAGCCCGGCTTCCGGCAGCGGCAAGGCCATGATGGCGCAATCGATCTCGCCCTGGCGCAACAGCTCGACCAGGCGCACGGTGAAGTTTTCCTGCAGCAGCAGCGGCATCTGCGGCGTGCGGCCGATCTGCACCGGCACCAGGCGCGGCAGCAGGTAGGGCCCGATGGTGTGGATCACGCCCACCCGCAACGGCCCGGCCAGCGGGTCATGCCCCTGGCGCGCGATTTCCTTGATGCTGGCGCTTTCTTCCAGCACTTTCTGGGCCTGGGCCACGATGCGCTGGCCGATGGGCGTGACGCCCACTTCCGCGCCGCCGCGTTCGAACAGCGTCACGCCCAGTTCGTCCTCGAGCTTGCGGATCGCCACCGACAGCGTGGGCTGGCTGACGAAACAGGCCTCGGCCGCCCGGCCGAAATGCCGCTCGCGGGCCACCGCTACGATGTATTTGAGTTCGGTCAGAGTCATGGTGGACTACGCCCCCAGGGGTTGAGCGCCGGCCCGGCGGGCGGCGCTGGAAAATAGGAAGGTCATGGTGGCTGCGTGCGTCATGTGCGCAGGAAGTCTTCCCTGCCCCGCATCCAGCGGGCCAGGTGCGCCTCGACAGCAGCGGGGTGTTCGGCGCGCAGCCACACCGCGGCATCGCGCGCGTCTTCGGCAATGGCGGCGTCGGTTTCCAGGTCGGCAAAGCGCAACAGCGCCATGCCCGACTGGCGCGTGCCCAGGAATTCGCCGGGGCCGCGCTGTTCCAGGTCGCGGCGCGCGATTTCAAAGCCGTCGGACGTCTCGAACATCGCGCGCAGGCGTTCGCGCGCCACCTGCGACAGCGGCGTCTGGTAGAGCAGCACGCAGACCGATTCGGCCGTGCCGCGCCCCACCCGCCCGCGCAGCTGATGCAGCTGCGCCAGGCCGAAGCGTTCGGCGTGTTCGATGACCATCAGCGAGGCGTTGGGCACGTCGACCCCGACCTCGATCACGGTGGTGGCCACCAGCAGGTCGACCTCGCCTTCGCGAAAAGCCTGCATCACCGCCGCCTTTTCGGCCTGCGGCAGGCGGCCGTGCACCAGGCCGATGCGCAGGTCCGGCAGGTCGACCCGCATACCCTCGTAGGTATCCACGGCGGTCTGCAGTTCCAGGGCCTCGCTTTCCTCGACCAGCGGACAGACCCAATAGGCCTGCTGCCCGCCGCGCGCGGCCTGGGCGATGTGCGCGATGACTTCCTCGCGCCGCGCCTCGGACACCAGCTTGGTCAGCACCGGCGTGCGGCCCGGCGGCAGTTCATCGATGACCGACACGTCCAGGTCGGCGAAAAAGGTCATGGCCAGCGTGCGCGGAATGGGCGTGGCGCTCATGTTGAGCTGGTGCGGCACGATGCGGCCGCGCACGGTTTCGCCCTTGCGGGTCAGCGCCAGGCGCTGGCCCACGCCGAAGCGGTGCTGCTCATCGACGATGGACAGCCCCAGGCGGTGGAATTCGACATGGTCCTGGATCAGGGCCTGGGTGCCCACCACCAGCTGCACGCTGCCGTCGGCCGCGGCGGCCGCGGCCTCGCGGCGCGCCTTGGCGGTCAGGCTGCCGCTCAGCCAGGCCACGTTCACACCCAGCGGCTGCAGCCACGACACCAGCTTGCGGAAATGCTGTTCGGCCAGGATTTCGGTGGGCGCCATCAGCGCCACCTGCGCGCCCCCGGCAATGGCCTGGGCCGCCGCAATGGCCGCCACCACCGTCTTGCCGCTGCCGACGTCGCCCTGCAGCAGGCGGTGCATGGGGTAGGACTTGGCCAGGTCGGCGGAAATCTCGGCCACCACGCGCTGCTGCGCGCCGGTCAGCTTGAACGGCAGCGCCTGGTACAGCCGGTCGACCAGGCCGCCGGCCTCGTTGCGCACGGGCAGCGCCTCGGCCTCTTTGATGCGGCGTGCGGCGCGGGCCGCCGCCAGCGACAGCTGCTGGGCCAGCAATTCGTCGAACTTGATGCGGCGCCAGGCCGGATGCACGCGTTCGAGCAGCGCCGATTCGGACTCGCCCTGCGCCGGCGTGTGCAGGGCGCGGATCGCGGGCTCGAACGGCGGCAGGTCGTAACGCGCCAACGCCTCGGGCGGCAGCGTGTCGGACAGGTCGGCACGGTCCAGCGCCTGGGCGATGGCGCGCCGCAGCGTCAGTTGCGGCAGGCCTTCGGTGGTGGGATAGACGGGGGTCAGCGCCGTGGGCAGGGGCGCGTCGGCGTTGGTCATGCGCGGGTGCACCATCTGGCGCCCGAACAGGCCGCCGCGGACCTCGCCGCGCGCGCGCAGCCGCTTGCCCACGCTGACTTGCTTTTGCTGGCTGGGGTAGAAATTCAGCCAGCGCAATTGGAGTTCGCCGCTGTCGTCCACCAAGGTGGCGGTGAGCTGGCGCCGAGGCCGGTACAGGACCTCGGATTTGGTGATCTCGCCTTCGACCTGGCCGGGAAAGCCCGGCCGCAGGTCGCTGATCGGCACGATGCGGGTTTCGTCCTCGTAGCGCAGCGGCAGGTGCAGCACGAAGTCCTCGGGCAGCACCAGGCCCAGGTTACGCAGCTTGCGCTCCGTATCCGTCATGGCTTTACCGGCGCCTTTGGGTTCGGCGCCGGATCGCTTGGTTGCCACGGCCGCGGCCGGCATATGGGATGAAACCCCTGGCAAATCGCGCGTGGTCTGGCCTTACAGGACCAGGATCGCTTCGACCTCGAACTGCGCGCCCTTGGGCAGGCTGGCCACGCCGACGGTCGAGCGCGCCGGGAACGGCTGCGGAATCAGCTCGGCCATGATGGCGTTGGCGGCGGTGAACTTGCCCAGGTCGGTCAGGAACAGGGTCAGCTTGACCACGTCGTTCAGCGTGCCGCCTGCAGCGGCCACCACGGCTTCCATGTTGGCGAACGCCTGGCGCACCTGGGCGTCGAAGTTCTCGGAAACCAGGTCGCCCGTGCCGGGCTCCAGGCCAATCTGGCCGGACAGGTAAACCGTCTTGGTGCCGGTCGCGGCAACCGCTTGCGAGTAAGGGCCGACGGCGGCGGGCGCGGCGTCGGTGTGGATGATTTGCTTGCTCATGGGCGGAATCCTCGGGTGACGGATAGAAGCTACAACTATCGGATTTTAATCGGCAATAGGGTTTTGCGAAACCCCGGAACCTTCCATCTTACCCAACCTTCGGTGCGCCGCCGATGTCCGCGCGACGGGCCCACAGCAAGTCATAGAGCGCCTGCGCGGCCAGCGGCAGGCTGCGCCCCTGGCGCCATACCAGATAAAGCGGACGCAACAGCGCCTTGCCCGCCAGCGGCACGATAGAGAGATCGTCGCCGCCGAAATGGAACAGGGTCATCGCCGGCACCACCGCCACGCCCAGCCCGGCGCGCACCAGCCCCGTGACGGTGGCCAGGTGTTCCACCTCGAACACCGGCGGCGGCGCGTCCGCGCCGAAGGCGGCATCCAGGTGCTTGCGCACGCTGCTGCCGCGTGCCAGCTGGATCACCGGATATTTGGCAATATCGCGCAGCCGAACCCGCGCCGCCCCGGCCAGCGGGTGGTCGGCGCGGCATACCAGGAAGTAGCGGTCGGCGTGCAGGAATTCGCTGTCCAGGTCACTCATGTCCGGGCGCCGCGAGGCCACCGCGAAATCCACCTGGCCGTCGCGCACCATGTCCAGGCACGGGTCCAGCAAGGCATCGCGCAGGTCGACCGCGATGCCAGGATGCTGCGCCCGAAACTGCGCCAGCAACTGCGGCAGCCAGCCCGCCGCCAGCGACGGCAAGGCGGCCAGCGCCACGCGGCCGCGGCGCCGAGCCGCGTGGTCGCGCAAGTCTTCCATGACCAGATCCATGTCGGCCAGCAGGCGCCGGGCCGAGGCGTCCAGCACCCGCCCTTCGGCGGTCAGTTCCACGTTGCGGGTGTTGCGGTCGAACAGGCGCAGGCCGGCGCTGTCTTCCAGTTGCCGGATCAGGGCGCTGAAGGCCGGCTGGGTCAGGTGGCAGCGCTGGGCGGCGCGGGTGAAGTGCTTTTCGTCGGCCAGGGCCACGAACGCGCGCAATTGGCGGGCAGACAGATTCATGGCTTTTCTTTATGAATTGATCCGATATTTCTATTTTACTGATGATCGAGCGCTGCCTATAGTGGGGTCCGGTTTTCCCTGCGCGCCGAGCTTGCTGCCCGCCGCGCCTTGCCTGGACCCTTTATGCCTTCCACTCCCCTGCTCATCGGCTGCGCGTCGGGCTTTTCCGGCGACCGCAGCGACGGCGCCGCCGCCGTGGTGCGCACGCTGGCCGCCCGGGGCGGCGGCACGCTGATCTTCGAAACGCTGGCCGAGCGCACGCTGGCGCTGGCCCAACTGGCGCGCAACCAGGACCCGCAGCGCGGCTACGAGCCGCTGCTGGACGACCTGGTGGCCCCCGTGCTGGCCGACTGCCTGCGCCATGGCATCAACATCGTCAGCAACTTCGGCGCCGCCAACCCCGTCGCCGCGGCCCGCCGCATTGCCGAACTGGCTGCCCGCCAGGGCCTGCCCGCCCCGCGTATCGCCGTGATCCACGGCGACGCCCTGGAATCGCCCGCGCAGCGCGAGCTGCTGCGCCAGCGGCTGGGTGCGGCGCTGGACGGCGTCGACGTGGTCAGCGCCACCGCCTATCTGGGCGCCACCGAGATCGCCCAGGCCCTGGCCGCGGGCGCGCAGATTGTCGTGGCCGGCCGCGTGGCCGACCCGTCCTTGACGCTGGGCCCGGCGTTGGCGCACTTCGGTTGGGACCTGGCCGACTGGCCGCGCCTGGGCCGCGCCACCATGGCCGGCCACATGCTGGAATGCGGCCTGCAGGTCACCGGCGGCTACTTCTGCGTGCCGGGCCTGAAAGAAGTGCCCGACGTGCACGCGGCGGGCTTTCCCATCGCCGAGATCCAGGCCGACGGCGAATTCGTCATCGGCAAGGCGGATGCCACCGGCGGCGCGGTGGATGCGCGCACGGTCAAGGAACAGCTGCTGTACGAAGTGCATGACCCGGCCCGTTACCTGACACCCGACGTCGTGGCCGACCTGTCCCAGGCCCAGGTGCAGGACCTGGGCGGCAACCGCGTGGCCGTGCGCGGCATCACCGGCCATGCGCGGCCCGATGAATTGAAGGTCAACGTCTGCTATCACGGCGGCTGGCTGGCCGAGGCCGAGATTTCCTATGCCGGCGTGCAGGCCGAAGCGCGCGCCCGGCTGGCCGCCGACATCGTGCAAAAGCGCCTGGGATCGGCCCTGCGCCTGCGCGCCGACCTGATCGGCGCCATCAGCATCCTGGACGATGACGGCGGCGCGTTGCGCGGCGCGCAAGCCGACGGCCACGGCCGCGACGTGCGCCTGCGCATGGCCGGCGAACATGCCGACCGCGCGGTGGCCGAACGCGTGCTGCGCGAAGTGACCGCGCTGTACACCTGCGGCCCGGCCGGCGGCGGCGGCGTGCGCACCGCGCTGCGCCCGCGCCTGAACATGGTGTCCTGCACCCTCCCCCGCGACGCCGTGCACAGCGGCTGGCGCTTCCTGGAAGAGATCGCACAATGAACCCTGCCACCGCATCCGGGGCGGCCGCGCCCCACACCGAGTCCCGCGTGGCCGTGCCCTTGTACCGCCTGGGCCACAGCCGGTCCGGCGACAAGGGCGACATCTCGAACCTGAGCCTCATCGCCTGGGACCCCGAGGGCTACGCCGTGCTGGCCGAGCAGGTGACCGAGGCCCGCGTGGCCGCCTGGTTCGCCTACCGCCACCCGGTGCGCGTCTCCCGCTACCTCTTGCCCACCCTGCACGCGATGAACTTCGTGCTGGAAGGCGTGCTGGACGGCGGCGTCAACGACGCCCTGAACCTGGACGCCCACGGCAAGAGCCTGTCTTTCCGCTTGCTGGACATGACGGTCCTGGTCAGCCCCGCGCTGGCCGACCGGCTGCCCGACATCCCGGGCGACCGCCCCGCCCCCGCCTGACCCTTACGCCCCACCCCATAAAAAAACACACCCAGGAGACAACCCCATGCGCATTCCCCTCAAGAGCCGGCTGGCCCTGCTGCTGGCAGCCCTGCCGCTGACCGCCCTGGCCCAGAATTTTCCGGCCAAGCCCATCACCTTCATCGTGCCGTTTGCCGCCGGCAGCGCCACCGATCAGATCGGCCGCGCCATCGGCCAGGGCGTCACCGAGCAGACCGGCCAGGCGGTGATCATCGAGAACAAGCCCGGCGCCAGCGCCATGATCGGCGCGGCCACCGCGGCCCGCGCCGCGCCCGACGGCTACACCGTGCTGATCACCACCAACACCACGCACGCCGCCAACGAGCACCTGTACAAGACGCTGACCTATCACCCCGTCAAGGACTACGCCCCGATCTCGCTGTTGGGCAAGGGCGGCCAGATCATGGTGGTCAATCCCGGCTCGCCCGCCAAGACGGTGGGCGACTTCCTGGCGCAGGCGCGCCAGTCGCCGGGCAAGCTGAGTTTCGGCAGCGGCAGTTCCAGCAGCCGCATCGCGGGCGAACTGCTGCAACAGATGGCGGGCGTGCAACTGCTGCACGTGCCCTACAAGAGCAACCCGCTGGCCGTGACCGACCTGCTGGGCGGACAGATCGACATGATGATCACCGACACCGCCACCGGCCTGCCACAGGTCAAGTCGGGCAAGCTGCGCGCGCTGGGCGTCACGGGCCTGACGCGTTCGCCGCTGGCCCCCGACGTGCCCACCATCGCCGAATCCGGCGTGCCGGGCTACGAAATGGGCTACTGGTTCGCCGCCTACGCGCCGGCCGGCACGCCGCCCGACGTGGTCAAGCGCCTGAACGAACTGCTGGTCAAGGCCACCCAGAGCGCGCCGGCCAGGCAGTTCTATGCCCAGACCGGCACCGACCCGGCGTCGTCCACGCCGGACGAACTGGCGCAGTTCCAGCTGGCCGAATCGAAGAAGTGGGGCGACATCATCAAGAAGGCCGGCATCCAGCCGGAATAAGCGCGTCACGCCGCCGCCTGCGCCTTCAGCCATTCCAGCACGGCGCGCGCGCCTTGCGACAGCGCTCGCTCGGCGCTGACGGCGACGTGATACGTGTGCCCGTCGATGCTCGGCCCGAAAGGCTGATGGAGCTGGCCCGCCGCCAGTTCCTGGGCGACCAGCGCCTGGCTGACCAAGGCGATGCCTTCCCCCGCGACGGCCGCTTGAATGGCGTGCCCTTCATCCGAAAACCGCAATTCGCCCGCGGGCGCGGCCTCGGGCCGCCCGGCTTGGGCAAACCAGCGCCCCCAGGTGGGATTGTGCGGGTGCTGCCGCCGCCATTCGAAGTAGATCAGCGGCCAACGCGCCAGGTCTTCGATTGTGCGCACGCCCAGCCGCGGGTTGGCAACGGGAGCAAAGCGGTCTGTGAAGAGCGGTTCGACGGTCAGGCCGGGATACGGCCCCCGGCCGTAGCGGATGGCAATGTCGACGGCCGTCGAACGCAGGTCGACGATCTCGTCCGAGGCCTGGACTTGCAGGTCGATACCCGCCAGGTCGCGGCGAAACGCCCCCATCCTTGGCAAGAGCCATTTCGCCGTGAACGCGTTGGTCGCCGAGATGACCACCTGGGGCCGCTGCCGGGCTTCGGTCAGCCGTTCCAGCGCCGCCTGGAAGGCGTCGAAGCCATCGCGCAGCACGGGGTACAGGCGCGTGCCCGCCTCGGTAAGCGAGACGCGCCGGACCTGCCGGGTAAAGAGGGCCACGCCGACCTGGTCTTCAAGACCTCGAATCTGGTGGCTGACGGCCGTGGGCGTGACCGCGAGTTCTTCGGCGGCCGCCTTGAAGCTGCCCAGGCGGGCCGCGGCCTCGAAGGCGCGTAGCGCTGACAGGGGCAGGAATCGTCGATGCATGAGGCTGGGACCGGTGTTGATATGAGTGAAATTATCTCATCTGATGCTTGATAAATGAACCTTTGTCGGGCGGCTTCTGGCCCCTTATCTTCTCTCTACCCGCCATCGTCGGCGGACTTGATAAATGAGAGAAACTAATCATGATCGAACGCGTCATCACCCAGCCGGACCCTTACGAACCCTTCCTGCTGTCGCAAGGCATCAAGGCCAATGGCTGGCTGTTCATCTCGGGCCAGGCCGGCGCGGGCGAGAACGGCAAGATCGTCCAGGGCGGCTTCCTGGCACAGGGGCGGCAGGCCTTTGCGAACCTGCGCCGGGCGCTCGAAGCCGGCGGCGCCAGCCTGAAGGATGTGGTCAAGGTCACCATTTTCGTGACCGACATGGGCCATTTCGATGACGTCGTTACGCTGCGCCGGGAATTCTTCGCGGCGCCCTACCCGGCCGACACCATCGCCGAGATTCGCGCCCTTTACACACCCGATGCGATGATCGAAATCGAAGCGATCGCAGTCGTCCCCAACGCCGAGGGGCGTTGAGATGGCCACATCGACGCTTGACGACCCGGTTGCGATCGGTGCGCTGCGGCTGGCGAACCGCCTGGCCGTCGCACCGATGACGCGGGTCAGCGCCTTGGCCGACGGCCGGGCCACCGCGCAGATGGCGGATTACTACGGCGGTTTCGCTGCCGGCGGGTTCGGCCTGGTCATCACCGAGGGCATCTACACCGACCAGGCCTACGCCCAGGGCTATCTCTTGCAGCCCGGCCTGGCCGACGACGCGCAGCGCGACGCATGGCGCCCCGTCGTGGATCGCGTGCAGGCGAACGGCGGCCGCATCATTGCCCAACTCATGCATGCCGGCGCCATCTCGCAAGGCAATCCCCATCGACCGAACGCCAAAGGCCCGTCAGCGGTGCAGCCCAAAGGCATGCAGATGAGCTTCTATCGTGGGGAAGGCGCCTACCGGCTGCCTGAAGCGCTGTCGCTGGCGGAAGTGAACGATGCGGTGGCAGCCTTTGCCCGCGCGGCGGTCAGGGCAAAGGCAGCCGGCTTCGATGGCGTGGAACTGCACGGCGCGAACGGCTACCTGCTCGACCAGTTCCTGACGGACTACACCAACCAACGCACCGACGGCTACGGCGGCGGGCTGGCGCACCGCCTGCGCCTGGGCGTCGAGACGATCCAGGCCGTGCGCCGCGCTGTCGGCCCCGATTTCACGGTGGGTTATCGCGTGTCGCAAGGCAAGGTCAACGATTTCACCCACAAGTGGGCAGGCGGCGAGCCAGAGGCGGCGCTCATCTTCAAGACGCTGTCGGCCGCCAGCATCGACTACCTGCATACGACGGAATTCGAAGCCTGGCAGCCGGCCTTTGGCGCCGGCCCCAGCCTTGCCGCGCTGGCCCGGCAACACGGCACCGTGCCGGTGATCGCCAACGGCGCCTTGCACACCCCCAGCGAAGCCGTCGGAATGGTCGAACGCGGCGAGGCAGACCTGGTGTCGCTGGGCCGCGGGGCACTGACCCATGCTGACTGGCCGCAACGCCTTCGCAACGGCCTGGTCCTGCAAGCGTTCGATCGCGCCCTGCTCTCGCCCATTGCCGACCTGGCCAACGCGGAACGACTGCGGCGCGGCCCGCGCACCCCGGCGTGACGCCAGCGGCGTTGGCGGCGTCGCTCAAATGCAAAAGGCGCAGCCTGGGCTGCGCCTTTTCATTGCCGCGGCAAACGCCGCCGCCGCTTACTTTTCGACGAAAGCGCGTTCGACCACGTAGTCGCCCGGCTGGCCTACGCCCGGGGACACCACGAAACCGCGCTTGTCCAGCATGGCGCTGATGTCGGCCAGCATATGCGGGCTACCGCAGATCATGGCGCGATCGGTTTCGGGGTTGATCTGGGGAATGCCGATGTCGGCGCACAGCTTGCCGTTTTCCATCAACTCGGTAATGCGGCCCTGGTTGCGGAACGGCTCGCGCGTGACGGTCGGGTAGTAGACCAGCTTGTCGCGCACCACGTCGCCGAAGAACTCGTTGTTGGGCAGTTCTTTTTCGATGAAGTCGGCGTAGGCCAGCTCGCTGACCCAGCGCACCCCGTGCACCAGGATGACCTTGTCGAAGCGTTCGTAGACGTCGGGGTCTTTGATGATGCTCATGAAAGGCGCCAGGCCCGTGCCCGTGCCGAACAGGAACAGGTGCTTGCCCGGCTTGAGGTCATCGACCACCAGGGTGCCCACCGGCTTGCGGCTGACCAGGATGGTGTCGCCTTCCTTCAGATGCTGCAGGCGCGAGGTCAGCGGACCGTTCTGCACCTTGATGCTGAGGAATTCGAGGTTTTCTTCGTAGTTGGCGCTGGCGATGCTGTAGGCCCGCAGCAGGGGCTTGCCTTCGACTTCCAGGCCGATCATGACGAAGTGGCCGTTGTGGAACCGCAAGGCCGCGTCACGCGTGGTGGTAAAGGAAAACAGGGTGTCGTTCCAGTGGTGCACGCTAAGCACGCGCTCGGTGTTGAAAGCAGCCATGTCGTATCTAGAGACTATTAGGGTTGACCCTATTCTACAGGGTCCCGATGATAATTGCTCTCATTATTCCGTAATACCCTTATGCCGTATTGATGGGGATCAAGGGTCTGATATCAAGCCTTACGAACAGTTGAACGCCTTAAAACTTCCTGTTATTGTGCGGTTCTCATTTGATAATCATTTTCGTTAGCAGACCGTTTTGAGCAGCGGACTAGCCCGGCCACCCCAGGCTTTGACCGCTGCAGACCTTGCCGGAGTTCCTTTCATGTCTATGCGTCCCCAATTGAAAACGCTGCTGCGCACCCTGGCCCTGGCCGGCGCCGCCGCGTTTGCCGTCCCGGCCCACGCCGCCGAGGAAGTCAGCCTGTACACCACGCGTGAACCCAAGCTGATCCAACCGCTGCTGGACGCCTTCACCAAGGAAAGCGGCATCAAGGTCAATACCGTCTTCGTGAAAGACGGCCTGCTCGAGCGCGTGAAGGCCGAAGGCGCCAAGTCGCCCGCCGACGTGCTGATGACCGTGGACATCGGCAACCTGCTCGACCTGGTGGACGGCGGCGTGACCCAATCGGTCAAGTCGCAGACGCTGGAATCGGTCATTCCCGCCAACCTGCGCGGCGCCGACGGCAAGTGGTTCGCCCTGTCGCTGCGCGACCGCGTGCTGTATGTCGAAAAAGACCTGAAGCTGGAAAGCTTCCGCTACGAAGACCTGGCCGATCCCAAATGGAAGGGCAAGGTCTGCATCCGTTCGGGCCAGCACCCCTACAACACTGCCATGGTCGCTTCGATGATCGCCCATGACGGCGCCGAAGCCACCGAAAAATGGCTGCGCGGCGTGAAAGCCAACCTGGCCCGCAAGGCCGCTGGCGGCGACCGCGACGTGGCCCGCGATATCCTGGGCGGCATCTGCGACATCGGCCTGGCCAACGCCTACTACGTCGGTCACATGAAGAACGCCGAAGCCGGCACCGACGCCCGCAAGTGGGGCGACGCCATCAAGGTGATCCGCCCGACCTTCGCCAACAGCAAGAGCGGCGGCACCCACGTGAACGTCAGCGGCGCCGCCGTGGCGGTCAACGCGCCCAACAAGGCCAATGCGGTCAAGCTGCTGGACTTCCTGGTGTCCGAACCCGCCCAGGCGCTGTACGCCCAGGCCAACTACGAATACCCGGTGCGCAAGGGCGTCAAGCTCGACCCCGTGGTCGCCAGCTTCGGCGAACTGAAGGTCGATCCCCTGCCCCTGACCGAGATCGCCAAGTACCGCAAGCAAGCCAGCGAACTGGTGGACAAGGTCGGTTTCGACAATTAAAACACGGCATGGCGGCGCCTCGGCGCCACCTTTCTGCCTTCAGGCCTGCCCTCGCCCAACCCCGGCTTCGCGCCGGATTGGGCGGCGGCAGGCCTTGACGCTACAGGCGCCGCCCCGCGCGGCGCCCGATCCGCAGCATTCTTGAAGCAGCACCCTTTCTGAAGCATGCATACCGATTCCCTGCCCCGGCCGCTGCGGTTGCGCTGGGCTGAACGCGGCGCCGGCTGGTTGGCCGGCGCGGTCCTGATCGCCCTGGCCGTGCTGGCGCCCGTGCTGACGCTGGTGTGGTGGGCGCTGGGCGGCGACCTGTCGCACTGGCAGCACCTGGCCAACTATGTGCTGCCCCAGGCCCTGGCCAACACCGCCATGCTGCTGGCCGGCGTGGGCGTGCTGGTGACCCTGCTGGGCACCGGCTCCGCCTGGCTGGTGACCGCCTACGAATTCCCGACGCGGCGCGCGCTGACCTGGGCGCTGTTGCTGCCGCTGGCGGTGCCGACCTACATCATCGCCTTCGCCTACCTGGACCTGCTGCACCCGATCGGCCCGATCCAGACCGCCATCCGCGCCCTGCTGGGCTACGACAGCCCGCGCCAGTTCCGGCTGCCGGACCTGCGCTCGATCTACGGCGCGATCTTCGTGCTGGGCTTCGTGCTGTATCCCTACGTGTATCTCAGCACCCGCGTCATGTTCATGACGCAGGCGGCCAGCCTGCTGGAAGCGGCCCGTACGCTCGGCGCCGGCCGCTACGGCGTGTTCTTCCGGGTGGCGCTGCCGCTGGCGCGGCCGGCCATCGTGGTGGGCGTCAGCCTGGCGCTGCTGGAAACGCTGAACGACATCGGCGCCTCGGAATTCCTGGGCGTGCAGACCCTGACTGTGTCGGTCTACACCACCTGGGTCACGCGGTCCGACCTGGCGGGCGCCGCGCAGATCGCGCTGACCATGCTGGCCATCGTGATCGGCCTGATCCTGCTGGAACGCCATGGCCGCAAACGCCAGCGCTACGCCAATACCCAGCGCATGCGGCCCATGCAGCCGCGCCGGCTGCGCGGACCGGCCGCGGCCCTGGCCGCCGTGCTGGGGTGGATTCCGGTGCTGATCGGCTTTGTCGCGCCGGCCCTGTACCTGGTGGTGGAAACCTACAAGCGCCTGCACCTGGTGGGCGGCGTCTCGAAGCAATTGCTCAACGGCTTGAGCAACACCCTCATCGTGGCCTTCAGCGCCACGATCGTCACGCTGGTCTGCGGCCTGGTCGTGGCCTGGGCCGGCCGCACGCTGCGCGAAAGCGCCGGCTTCAACCCGGGCCGCGCCTGCGCCCGCATTGCCAGCCTGGGCTACGCGGTGCCCGGCACCGTGCTGGCCATCGGCCTGCTCACGCCCTTCGTCTGGATCGACACCGCGGTGGCCAAGGTGTTCGGCGGCACGGGCCTGTTCCTGATGGGGTCGATGGCCGCGCTGGTATGCGCCTACGCCATCCGCTTCCTGGCCATTTCCACCGGCGCGCTGGAAGCGGGCCTGGCCCGCGTGCCGCCGTCGCTGGAACAGGCCTCGCGGCTGCTGGGCGAGACCTCGGCCGGCACGCTGCGCCGCGTTCACCTGCCGCTGCTGCGCCCGGCCTTGGCCGCCAGCGCGCTGCTGGTGTTCGTGGACGCCATGAAAGAACTGCCGGCCACGTTGCTCTTGCGGCCGATGAATTTCGACACGCTCGCCACCTGGCTCTATGCCGAAGCGGCCCGCGGCACTTACGAAGAAGGCGCCGTCGCGGCGCTGGCCATCGTGCTGGCCGGGCTGTTGCCCGTGATCCTGCTGGCGCGCACCAATCTGAAAATGGGACATTGACCACCGTGCCCGATCTGCTTGAACTCGACCATCTCTCGCTGGCCTACGACACCCCCAAGGGCCTGCGCCCCGTGGTGCAGGACCTGACCCTGGGCCTGCCCGCCGGCCACATCGGCTGCCTGCTCGGGGAATCCGGCTGCGGCAAGACCACGGTGCTGCGCGCCATCGCCGGCTTCGAGCCGGTGCGCGCCGGCCGCATCCTGCTGGACGGCACCGTCATCTCGTCGCCCACCGAACAGGTCGCCCCGGAAAAGCGCCGCGTCGGCATGATGTTCCAGGACTACGCGCTGTTTCCGCATCTGTCGGTGGCCGAGAACGTGGCCTTCGGCCTGCGCCGCCTGGAACGCACCGAACGCACCCGCCGGGTCGAGGAAATGCTGACGCTGGTCGGCCTGGCGCACGCGGCCAACAGCTATCCACACGAGATCTCCGGCGGCCAACAGCAGCGCGTCGCGCTGGCGCGAGCCCTGGCGCCCTCGCCCGACCTGCTGCTGCTGGACGAACCGTTTTCCAATCTGGACGTGGACACGCGCGAACGCCTGGCGTTCGAAGTGCGCGACATCCTGAAGACCACGGGCCACACGGCCATTCTGGTGACACACAACCAGGCCGAGGCCTTCGCCATCGCCGACCGCATCGGCGTGATGGCGTCCGGGCGCATCGCGCAGTGGGATACGCCCTACAACCTGCACCACCACCCGGCCGACGACTTCGTGCGCGATTTCATCCGCCGCGAAACGCTGGCCGAACAGCGCGAACAGGTGTTCGCGCGGGGCCGTTAGCGGCCGGATGGGCAGGTTCACGGCCGCCTGACCCATGCCCGCAGCGGTTGCGGCAGGCCAGGCTCAAGCGGCCTTGGGCCTGCCTGCCATCAATCGGCCGACAGTTTGACCTTCTGCGACAACGCCTTGAAGGATTCATACTGGCTGCGGGTCAGACGCTCCACTTCCTCAGGCGTCGAGCCGTAGGGCATGAAACCAGCCTGCTCCAGCTTGTCCTTCACATCCGGCATGGCCAGCGCTTCGCGGAACGCGGCGCTGAGCGCGTTCGTGATTTCCGGCGGCATCTTGGCCGGCCCGTACACCGCGAACCACGGATCCACCACGGCCGCGCCGTAGCCCAGCTCGGCCAGGGTCGGCACGTCGGGCAGCGCGGGCGCGCGCTTGCTGCCGGTCACCGCCAAAGCGTGGACCTTGCCCGACTTGATGTGCGGCAAGGACGCCGGCAGGTTGTCGAACATCACCGGCAAGTGGCCGCCCAAGAGGTCGTTGAGCGCCTGCGCGCTGCCCTTGTACGGAATATGCTGCATGCCGGCGCCGGTCAACTGGTCGAACATCACGCCGGCCAGGTGCATCGACGTCCCCGTGCCCGGCGTGCCGAATGCGGTGCCCGGATGCTGCTTGGCGTACGCCACCAGGTCCTTGACGCTGTCGACTTTCAGGGACGGGCCGGTTTCCAGCACCACCGAGGACGCGCCCAGCATGCTGACGCCGGTGAAGTCCTTGGTCGGGTCGAACGGCATCGACGGGTAGACGAACGGATTGAGCGCATTGGTGGAAATGGCGCCGAAGCCGATGGTGTAGCCGTCCGGCGCGGCGCGGGCCACGGCGTCCATGCCGATGTTGCCGCCCGCGCCGGGACGGTTCTCGACGATGACGGGCTGGCCCAGTTTTTCGGCGACCTTCTGGCCCGCGGTGCGCGCCACCAGGTCGGTGGTGCCGCCCGCGGTATAGGGCACGATGAAGGTGATGGGCTTGGCCGGATAGCCGGCCGCCTGCGCGGCGGCGGCGCCATGGACCAGCGCCAGCGCGGCCACGGTGCGCAGGACGTTCAGGGTAATGCGTTGCATGATGTCTCCATCCCTATTGTTATCAAGTCAGGGATGCGCATCATACTGCTGCGCGCTTGGCACGAAACTGACACGACTGTGGCGCAATTCATACGCCGGCGGCCACATTGGCGGCGCTTTGCCCATGCTGATGCGTCACCTCGCGGCAATCGATGATAGAGTGGCGCTCTCTTGGGCCCCGCGCCCTCACACTACCGAACTGCACAGGAGGAAAAAAATCATGCAAAACACGATGCAACAACAAACTTCCCACGCTGCAGGCCGCGTCTAGTCCGTTCGAATTCTTCTTGCTGTCGCCACTGCATGCCACCCGCGCATGCAGCCCCGCCCGTCAATCCGACGGGCAACGTTCGCATAGCAATCCATTCGCATTGCCTTGGCCCGGACCTGCCACACAGGGTCTCCCATACGCCTCGCCCTCGCACGGCCATCGCCTGCCCGAGCGCGGTATCCGCACGCCTGCGCTTTGCAGGACGCGCGGCCCAGGGAGCCCCGGATGATCTGATCTGGAAATACCATGGGCAATTGCATTCAAACCTTGTCCGAGCGCGTCACGTTGATCGCCTCGGACGAGACCTGGATCGAAGGCAACGCGATCCAACAACTACTCACCACCGCTGAACTTGCCGGCATGCGCCGCGTGGCCGGCATGCCTGACCTGCATCCCGGCCGAGGCTACCCGGTGGGCGCGGCATTCTTTTCCACTGGCCGCCTGTACCCCGCCCTGATCGGCGGCGACATCGGCTGCGGCATGGCGCTGTGGTCGACCGACGTCGACGCCCGGAAAGCCGCGCCCGACAGGCTGGAAAGAAAGCTGGGCAACCTGGATGCCCCGCTGGACGACCGCTGGCAAGCGCTCGCGTCCGAACTGGCGCCCGCTGACGTGGGCTATCGGCAGGCGCTGGGTACCATCGGCGGCGGCAATCATTTTGCCGAGCTGCAACGCATCGACGAGATCCACGACCCCGAGGCCGTCGCGGCCTTGCAACTGGACGTCAAACGGCTGGTGCTGCTGGTGCACAGCGGCTCGCGCGGACTGGGCGGCGCGATTCTGCAAGACCACATCCAACGGCATGGGCATGCCGGCCTGGCGCAAGGCAGCGCAGACTGCACCGCCTACCTGGCCCAGCACGACGGCGCATTGCGTTACGCCGAAGCCAACCGGCAACTGATCGCGCGCCGCATGCTGGACCGCCTGGGAGCCAAGGGCGAACAGGTGCTGGACGTGCACCACAACCTGGTGACACCCGCGGAGATCCAGGGCGAAGCCGGCTGGCTGCATCGCAAAGGCGCGACGCCGTCGGATGCCGGGCTGGTCGTCATTCCGGGGTCGCGCGGCGACTTCAGCTACCTGGTGGCGCCGATTCCCGGCGAAGCCAGCCTGTATTCGCTGGCACACGGCGCCGGCCGCAAGTGGATGCGCAGCGAGTGCAAGGACCGCCTGTTCAAGCGCTACACCCCGGCGCAACTGGGCCGCACCAAGCTGGGCAGCCACGTCATCTGCCAGGACAAGCAGCTGATCTACGAAGAAGCGCCCGAGGCCTACAAGCCCGTGGACAGCATCATCGACAGCCTGCAACACGCGGGCCTGGTCACGGTGCTGGCCAAGTTGCGCCCGGTGCTGACCTACAAGACGCGCGGAGGATGCTGCTGATGGAACTGCTGCAACTTTCCGCGGCCCACGGGCCTGACGAGTGCTGCCTGGCGGTCGCCAAGGCGCTGGCCGGCCTGCTGCGCGAAGCGCGTGGCCGAGGCATCGATGTCGACGTACTGGAATCCGAAGCCGGCGCCAGGGCGGGCACGTACCGCTCGGTGCTGCTGAGCCTGGACGGCGCGGGCGCTGAAGGCTTGGCGGCCGATTGGGAAGGCTCGATCCAATGGATCTGCGCCAGCCCCTACCGCCCCGGCCACGCCCGCAAGAACTGGTTCATCGGCGCCCTGCGCTGCGAGATGCCGACAACCGAACTATCCCGCGAGATCCGCTTCGAAACCACGCGTTCGTCCGGGCCGGGCGGCCAGCACGTCAACAAGACCGAGTCGGCCGTGCGCGCCACCCATGTGGCCACGGGCATCACCGTCAAGGTGCAAACCGAACGCAGCCAACATGCCAATAAACGCATCGCCACGCTGCTGATCGCCCACCGGCTGGCGAACCACGCCCAGGCCCTGCAAGCGGCCCAGCGGGCCGAACGTCGCCAGTTTCACCACCAGGTGGAACGCGGCGGCCCCCGGCGTGTCTTCAAAGGAGAAAACTTCGTGTTGATGAAAACGCGCCCGGCACAGGCGTAGAACGAAACGGGCCAGCATCCCCCGTAACGTGGGGATGCTGGCCCGTTTGCCGTCCGCGCTAACCGGCGGCGACATCACCGCCGTGAAAGCACCGTCGGCGAACGTTGCTATCACGCGCGCGGCGCGGGCAGCGGAATGAACTCCGTCTCGTCGCCCGGCACCGTCTGGCCGAAGCGGTTGCGCTGCCATTCCTCTTTGGCCTGTTCGATGCGGTCTTTGCTGCTGGACACGAAGTTCCACCAGATGAAGCGCGGCCCTTCCAGCGGCTCGCCGCCCAGGACGGCAAAGCGCGCATCGGTGCGGGCGCGGATCTGCACCGGACGGCCCGGCGCAAAGACGATCAGGCGGCCGCTTTCGAACACCTGCCCTTCCACTTCCACGGAACCCGTGGCCAGATAGGCCGCGCGTTCTTCGTGTTCGGCCGGCAGAACGGTCACCGCGCCGGCCTGCAACTGCATATCGCCATAGAACAGCGGCGAATGCGTCTTGACCGACGAGGTCTTGCCGAACAGCGAGCCCGCCACGACCTGAGCGCGCACGCCCTCGCCTTCGATCACGGGCTGGGCATCCAGGCCGTAATGGGTAAAGCCGGGATCGGTCTCTTCGTGTTCTTTGGGCAGGCCGACCCAGATCTGCAGGCCACAGAGGCGCTGCGCGGCCTGGCGGCTTTCAGGCGAGGAACGTTCAGAATGCACGATGCCCCGGCCGGCGGTCATCCAGTTCACTTCGCCGGGCAAAATGGTCTGCGTGTTGCCGGCGCCATCGCGGTGCACCATGGACCCTTCGTACAGATAGGTGACGGTGGACAGGCCGATGTGCGGATGCGGCCGCACGTCGATGCCGGACCCGGCGTTGAATTCCACGGGCCCCATGTGGTCCAGGAAAACAAAGGGGCCGACGGTGCGGCGCTGCGCCGAGGGCAGCGCGCGGCGGACTTCGAAGCCGCCCAGGTCGCTGGTGCGCGGCACCACCACGGTTTCGATCTGGCTTTCGCCGGGTTGGGACAAGGTGGACATGGAATACGCTCCTGTAGGGTGGCCCTGGGGCCATCTTAAGCCCGGCCGGTTCTTTGCTGAACCGCCGGCGCGGCATTGCGAAAAACAAGGCCGGGCGGATCTCGGCAATCCGCCCGGCCGCCGGCTTTACGCCAGGTCGAACACAAGCACTTCGGCATCCTTGCCGCCGGACAGCGCGACACGGGTTTCATCGGTGATGGCGACGGCATCGCCAGCCGCCAGCTCGATGCCGTTGGCAACGACGCTGCCGCGAGCCACATGGACCCAGGCACGGCGGCCCGGCGCCAGGTCGAGCGTGGCGGACTCATCACCGTCGAACAGACCGGCATACAGCCGCACGTTCTGATGGATCTTCATCGAACCATCGATGCCATCGCCCGACACCAGGGCTTGCAGGCGACCGCGCTTTTGCTCGTCAGAAAAGGTCTTTTCTTCATACTCCGGCGCAATGCCGGTGACGTCAGGCTCGATCCAGATCTGCAGCAGGTGGGTTTCCTGGTCGGCACGCGGGTTGAATTCCGAGTGCATGACCCCCCGGCCGGCGCTCATGCGCTGGACGTTGCCGGGCTGGATGGTCGAGCCGCTGCCCATGCTGTCTTTGTGGGCGATGGCGCCATCCAGCACGTAGGTGATGATTTCCATGTCGCGATGGCCATGCGTCCCGAAACCGCGGCCGGCGGCGATGCGATCGTCGTTGATGACACGCAGCGCGCCAAAGCCCATGTGGCTGGGATCGTAGTAGTTGGCGAAGGAAAAAGTATGGAACGAGTCGAGCCACCCGTGGTTGGCATGGCCCCGCTCGGCGCTGCGGCGAATGGTAAGCATAGTGGACTCCCTGTTGCAATCAAGTGAATGGTCTTGCAGCCGCTGGCATCGATCTATCACTGCACCTGACTTGGCTGCTGAACCGGCATGAATAGAATTGTGCCTGGTCCGCCCCAGGTAATTGACGCTATGATTTGACGGAACCATTCAATTTATTTGAACGATCAGCCGGAGCCTCCCTGATGCAAGCGATTACCCCCGAACTCCTGGTGCTGGTGGACGCGATCGCCCGCCACGGCAGTTTCGCGAAGGCGGCGCGCGAGCTGGGCAAGGTGCCGTCGGCCGTGACCTATTCGATCCGCAAGCTGGAAGACGGGCTGGACGTCCTGCTGTTCGACCGCTCGGGCCACCGGGCGCTGCTGACGCCGGCCGGCGAAACGCTGCTGAAGGACGGCCGTCACGTGCTCCAATCGCTGGACGATCTGGCCTGCCGGGTCAAACGTATCGCAACCGGTTGGGAAGTGGAACTACGCATCGCAGTCAGCGCGGTGCTGCCCTGGCGCCCGCTGTACGACCTGATCGAGGAATTCCAGGCGCTGGAGACGGCAACGACGCTGCGCTTCTCAACAGAAGTGCTGAGCGGCAACTGGGACGCACTGACGTCGGGCCGCGCAGACCTGGTGATCGGGGCCGGCGCGGCGGGCGAACCGACCGGCCCGTACCGATCGCAAGCAATGGGCCAGGCCCAGTTCGCGTTCTGCGTGGCGGCGCACCACCCGCTGGCATCCGCCCCACAACCGCTGAGCCGCGCGGACATCACGCGCTATTGCGCGGTGGTCGTAGCCGACACGTCACGCAATCTCCCGCCGCAGTCGCGCGGCATCCTGGCGGAACAACCGACGCTGGTGATGCCGACGATGCAGGCAAAGATCGAAGCGCAGATCCGCGGCCTGGGATGCGGCTATCTGCCCCTGACGCTGGCGGCGCCTTACCTGTCGCAAGGGGTGCTGGTGGTGTGCGAAACGGACGAAGGCATGTCGCTGACGGAACACGTGGCGTATGCATGGCGGGCCGAGGCGCCTGGGGAAGCGTTGAAGTGGTGGCTGCAGAAGATGAAGTCGCCGCGGTTGTGTGAGGGGTTGTTGGGGCTTGCTTGAGATTTGTTTGCCTGCGTGAGGGTGTGCTTCTTGGGCCGCTCGGGGCGCAGGGCGTGTGTGGGGCGGGC
>NZ_AYMF01000039.1:0-1713 GCF_000633435.1 Achromobacter sp. DH1f
GCGCACCGAGGTCGTGATGGCCTATGTCGTGCTGCACGACGGCATCGAAGGCGACGACACGCTCGTCAAGGCCCTGCAAGCCCATGTGCGCACCCGCCTGGCGGCCCACGAATACCCGCGCCGCATCCGCTTTGTAACCACTTTGCCCACCACGGCCACCGGCAAGATCATCCGCAGGGCGCTGCGCGACGGGGGCTACGAGTAAGCCGTCTCAACCCGTGACAATCTCGTCCGTCTGGTCGGGTTGACGGCCGACCCAGCGCTGCAAGTATGATGGCGCAAACATGTATACGGCCCCATGCAATCGGGGCCGTATCGCCATTAGCCTTAGTATGGAGATAACCCTAATGAATAAGCCCTTGGACGGGGGCCTGGCGGCCTTGAACGTACCCGCATACGTCAAGCACCGCGGCCTGATCGACTGGGTCGCCAGCGTGGTGGCGCTGGCCAAGCCGGATCGCGTCGAGTGGTGCGACGGTTCGCAGGAAGAATACGACCGCCTGTGCGAACTCATGGTCCAGTCCGGCACGATGCGCCGGCTCAATCCCGCCAAGCGCCCCAATTCATTCCTGGCCTGCTCCGACCCGTCCGACGTGGCGCGTGTCGAAGACCGCACCTTCATCTGTTCGGACCGCGCCGAAGACGCCGGCCCCACCAACAACTGGGCCGATCCCGCAGAAATGCGCGACACCCTCAATGGCCTGTTCGACGGCGCCATGCGCGGCCGCACGCTGTACGTGGTGCCGTTCTCGATGGGGCCGCTGGGTTCCGACATCGCCCACATCGGCGTCGAACTGTCCGACAGCCCCTACGTGGCCGTCAACATGCGCATCATGACGCGCATGGGCAAGCAGGTATACGACGTGCTGGGCGCCGACGGCGAATACGTGCCGTGCGTGCACTCGGTCGGCAAGCCCCTGGCCGCCGGCGAGGCCGACGTGGCCTGGCCCTGCAACCCCACCAAGTACATCGTCCACTTCCCCAAGAGCCGCGAAATCTGGAGCTTCGGCTCGGGCTACGGCGGCAACGCGCTGCTGGGCAAGAAATGCTTTGCGCTGCGTATCGCGTCCACCATGGGCCGCGACCAGGGCTGGCTGGCCGAACACATGCTGATCCTGGGCGTCACTTCGCCCAAGGGCCGCAAGTACCACGTGGCCGCCGCGTTCCCGTCGGCCTGCGGCAAGACCAACTTCGCCATGCTGATCCCGCCGCAAGGCATGGACGGCTGGAAGGTCAGCACCATCGGCGACGACATCGCCTGGATCAAGCCGGGCGCCGACGGCCGCCTGCACGCCATCAACCCCGAGGCCGGCTATTTCGGCGTGGCCCCGGGCACCAGCGAGCAGACCAACTTCAACGCCATGGCCACGCTCAAGGCCAACGTCATCTTCACCAACGTCGCCCTGACCGACGACGGCGATGTCTGGTGGGAAGGCATGACCGACACCCCGCCCGCGCACCTGATCGACTGGCAAGGGCAGGACTGGACCCCGGCCATCGCCCGCGAAACCGGCCGCAAGGCCGCGCACCCCAACGCCCGCTTCACCGCGCCGGCCGCGCAGTGCCCGTCCATCGACCCCGAATGGGAAAACCCCCAGGGCGTGGTCATCGACGCCTTCATCTTCGGCGGCCGCCGCTCGACCACCGTGCCGCTGGTCACCGAAGCGCGCAGCTGGGTCGAAGGCGTCTACATGGCCGCCACCATGGGCTCGG
>NZ_AYMF01000040.1:0-88833 GCF_000633435.1 Achromobacter sp. DH1f
ACTAATTCGGGGTTAGGGTCATGAGCCGGAAATCTCTACTTCTGATCCGGACTAATTCGGGGTTAGGGTCAAATGAGCCGGAACTCTACTTCTGATCCGGACTAATTCGGGGTGAGGCTCACCATAGGTCTGAAAGTTGCAAGTTATCTCATAAAGCTGTGGACCGACTGTAGCCGATTACTTTGTACGCCTTGCTGAAGTTGCGCAGCTCCTGGGCCAGATCCCTCAGGCTGAGCTTGCAGCGTGGTACTTTTTCTTCCGTTCCCTAGTTTTCCAGGTGCGCAGCAATAGATCGGTTCAGCCTTGCATAGGCCTTTGCTGGTCCCGGTCAGGGCTGTGACGTACTGTCTCCGCGGCTGCCCACAGGCGGTTCAATACCGCCCTTGGCCAGACGATCGCCATAGCGGATGCTGACCTAGTGCGACCCTCTATCGTAGTGTTGAATCAGATAACCATCGATGCCAGGCTTGAAGGGCGCACACGGTGTGCTCCAACGCATCGAGCACGAATTCTCTAGACGCGGGCGTAATCACAAGTGAGATATGTTTGAGGCTCAATCGAAAAATTTGGGATACATCATACTTGGGCAGAGTGAATTTTTATTCACAGACTCGAAGCTTGAAAGCTATTCCAGCACGCTCATCGCATCTCTCATTTCCTCTGCGGAAACGTCGCCCATAATTATAACCATCGCCCCCACCTGCCGCGCGCCCTCATCGACGCGCAGGGGCTCGGGGGCATTGAACAGGTGATGCACGCCATGCACCGCGCGGATCGTGCCGTCGGTCCAGCGCAGCAGGCCCTTGGCCCGCAGCAGGCGGTCACCGAAATCCCGTTGCATCGCCCGGACCCAGGCGGCGTAGCGGTCCCAGCCCAGCGGGCCCTGCTGGCGCCATAGATATGAGGCAATGCCGTAGCGCAGCACATGAGCAATGGGCGTGGACAGGCCTGCCGCCTGCGCGGGCACGGCCTCAAGGTGGCCGGCCGTCAGTCCGTCGAACAGATCGTGCGCCTGGTGGTCCAGCGCGGTGGGCGTGGTTTCCAACACCCGCGCCGTGGGATTGCGCGACGCGAGCAATTGCCGGGCGGTGTCGATCGCCGCGGGACCGGCGATGTCGGTCTTGGTGAGGGCAATGCGGTCGGCGATGGCGATCTGCGTAGCCGCCTCCCGGTAGGCCTGCACCGACTCGACGCCATGCACCGCATCCAGTGTCGCGACGGCGCCGCCGAAGCGGTAGTGCCGGGCAATCAGCGTGTCCGACGCCAGCGTGTTGATCACCGGCCCCGGGTCCGCCAGGCCCGAGGTTTCCACCACCACCCGCGCAAACGCCGGCAGTTCTCCGCGCTTGCGGCGGTAATACAGCGATTCCAGCGTCTCGGCCAACGAGCCGCTGCCCGCGCAGCACAGGCAACCGGAGTCGAGCAGCACGACGTCGCTATCGTTGGCCTGCCCGACCAGCAGGTGGTCCAGGCCGACCTCGCCAAACTCGTTGATGACCACCGCCGTGTCCTGAAACGCGGCGCTGCGCACCAGGCGCGACAGCAAGGTGGTCTTGCCGCTGCCCAGGAACCCGGTCAGCAGGTACACCGGCAAGGCGGATGTGTCGGCCAGGCTCATGGCTCAAGCCGCCGCGGGTGCGGGCAGCGCGCGCAGGTAGTCCTGCACTTCGCCGCTGGGGATGACGTCGGCGTACTTGCAGTTCAGGTCGAACAGGCTTATGGCATGGCTGGCCTGGAAGCGGTCGAACGCGCACTCTTCGGGAATGATGACCTTGAAGTTGTAGGAATAGGCGTCCACCGTGGTCGCGCGCAGGCAGCCCGACGAGGTGCAGCCCACCAGGATCAGCGTATCCACGTCCAGGAAGTTCAGGTGGCTCATGAAGATCGTGCCGAAAAAGCACGACGGCTTCTGCTTGGTGATGCGGATGTCCTGCGGCCGCGGCGCCAGGGGTTCCACCGTTTGCGTGGCGTGCGTTTCGGCCAGCACGGTCTTTTCGCCGCCGCGGTGGTTCTTGCCCACCTGGACGCCGCTGTCCAGCAGGTCGGCGCGGCGACCGCTCTCGGTGTAGAAGACCGGAATGTTCCTGTCGCGAGCCAGTTCCAGCAGGGGCACGATGTGCTGCACAGCTTCCCAGGCCTCGCGGCCGCAATGGGTGCGGTACTGCTTCAGGCCTTCCAGGATGTCCTCGGGCTTGTCGCCGCAGAAGTTGTACTGCACGTCGATGATGAACAGCGCCGGGCGCTTGCCGAAGCCGCCGCGCTTGCCGTAGCCGGCCTGCGCCAGCACCTGCTTGTCGCGCTCGGTCAGAAAGTCGTCCCAGATGCGTTTGGTGGATTCACTCATGTCGGTTCCTGCGTCAAAGGTCAAAGGCGATTGAGATAACGGCCGCCAGGCGCGGCGCGCGCCTGGTCGGTGATGCGTCCATCCAGGGCGACGGTGCGGCCGCGCACCAGCGTGCGTACCGGCCAGCCCTTGAGCGTCATGCCCTCGTAAGGCGAATAGTCCGAATTCGATTCGAGCGTGGCCGGGTCCACCACCCGTTCCAGGTCGGGGTCCACCACCACCAGGTCGGCGTCCTTGCCGATCTCGATGCTGCCCTTGGACGGCAGCCGATAGATGCGGGCGCTGTTCTCGACGGCTACCTTCATCAGCGTATCCAGGGGCACGCCGCGGCGGTGATAGCCTTCGTGCAGCAGGATCGGCAGCATCAGCCCCGTTCCTGGGAAACCATTGCTGGCGGCCCAGATGTCCGTGTCCTTGGTGGCGCGCTTGCGCGGCACGTGGTCGGTGCCGATGGTGGTGATGGAGCCCTCCAGCACGCCTTCCCACATGGCTTCCACATCCGCCTGGCCACGCACCGGCGGGTTGACCTTGGCATACGTGCCGGCCGGCGACTCGTCGTTCAAGAAGAGGTATTGCGGGCAGGTCTCGACGTAGATAGGCGGCGCGCCTGGCGTACGGCGGTGGCGCCGGGCCTCGTCCAGCGCTTCGCGGCTGCTCAGGTGCACGATGTTGACCGCGGCGCCCAGCTTGTTGGCGAAATAGCACACGCGGTGCACGTTCTCGGCCTCCAGGAAATCAGGGCTCTGCTCGTTCCAGGCCTTCAGGTCGTCGCGGCCGGCCTCGCGCAGTGGGTCGCGCAGCACCGGGATCACTTCCACGTTCTCGCAGTGCACGCCCATGATGGCGCCCGGAATCGCGGCGGTGGCCTTCAACGCCGAATACAACAGGCCGTCGTCGATATCGGTGAACCCCTTGGACAGGCCCGCCGCGCCCTTGTACATCATGTAGAGCTTGTACGAGGACACGCCGAACCGTCGCGAGATCTCTTCCAGCGTCTGCACGTGCAGGTGGCTGGTGATGCCGAAATGAAAACCGAAGTCCACGCAGCTTTGCGCCAGCGCGCGATCGCGCACGGCATCGAATGACTGGCGGATGTCGGCCGACCGGTGAAACGACAGCACCGACGTGGTGCCGCCCAGTGCCGCAAAGCGCGACTCGGTCTCGAAATCGGTTTCAGGCGACCCGAAGCCGAAATGCACGTGCGGGTCGATCAGGCCCGGCAACACCCACAGGCCCTGGCAATCGATGGTTTCGCGGGCGGGCGGCGCATCGCCGGGCGCCGCGATCAGGACGATGCGCCCGTCGCGCACGCCCAGCACGCCGTCGGTCAGGCCCTGCCCCGGCAGCATCAGTCTTGCGTTGATAAGTACGAGATCCAGCATGGTTGGCGTTTCCTGCTCAGGCCCCGGCGGTTGCGGCCGGCGCATTTAAGAAATGGTGCAACACGCTGGCGGGGATGCCGCCGGCGCTGATGAGTTGGCGTTCCGCATCGGTCAGGACCTGGGCGCGCACATGAAAGGAGATCACCCGGCCGTCCGCGCCGTGTGCCGTCACGTCGATGGCTTGCCCCGCCAGGATGCCGGCCTGCACATTGCCCAGCTCGAAGCGTTCGCTGCCGTCCAGCCCCAGCGCGCGCCAACCCTGGCCGGCCTCGAAGGCCAGCGGCAGCACGCCCATGCCGACCAGGTTGGCGCGATGAATACGTTCGAACGATTCCGCGATCACGGCCTTCACGCCCAGCAGGGCCGACCCCTTGGCGGCCCAATCGCGGCTGCTGCCCATGCCGTAGTCCTTGCCGCCCAGCACAATGGCCGCATGGCCGGCAGTGCGATAGGCCTGCGCCGCATCGAAGATCGTCATGGGCGCACCGTCGGGAAAGTGACGGGTATGGCCGCCCTCCACGCCAGGCACCAGTTCATTCTTGATGCGGATATTGCCGAACGTGGCCCGCACCATCACATGATGATTGCAGCGCCGGGCCACATAGGTATTGAAGTCGCGCGGTGCAATGCCCGCCTGCGTCAGGTATTGGCCGGCCGGCGTATCGGCGGGAATCTCGCCGCTGGGCGAGATGTGGTCGGTGGTCAGCGAATCGCCGAACGCGGCCAGCGCGTAGGCCGACCGCAGCCCGCGCGCCAGGTCCTGCAGCGCATCGCCGCTGCCCGGCTGGAAGAACGGCGGCTCGACCAGGTAGCGCGAGTCCGGGTCCCACGGAAAGCGCAGGCCGCTCGGCGCCGGCAGCTCGCGCCAGATGGCGCTGTCCATGCTCTCGTCCGAATACACCTTGGCGTACAGGCGCGGATTGGCGGCATGCGGCAGCAGGTCTTCGATTTCCTGCGGCGTCGGCCAGACGTCTGCCAGGTAGACCTCGCAACCATCGTGGCCGGTGCCCAGCGGCTCGCGCGCGAAATCGATGTCGATGCGTCCGGCCAGTGCATACAGCACCACCATGGCAGGCGAGCCGATGTAGTTGGCGCGCACCAGCTTGTGGATGCGCCCCTCGAAATTGCGGTTGCCGGACAGCACTGCGGCCGTGACCAGCCCGTGCTCGGTGATGGCGGCAGAGGCTTGCTCGGTCAAGGGCCCGGACTTGCCGCCGCAGGTGGTACAGCCATAGCCGATCACGTCAAAGCCCTGGGCCTGCAAGGCCTCGAGCAGACCGGCGTCCTGCAGATATCGGGTGACGGCACGCGAGCCCGGCGCCAGCGAACGCTTGACCCAGGCCGGCGGGGTCAGCCCCTGCTGCCAGGCCTTCTGGGCCACCAGGCCGGCCGCCAGCATCACGGCCGGGTTGGACGTATTGGTGCACGACGTGATGGCCGCCAGCACCACCGAGCCATGGCCGGGCTGGTCGCGCGATGCGCGGGCGGGCGCCTGCGCCAGGCCGAAGCCGCCTGCGTTCAAGGGCTGCGTCAGGCGGCCGCGAAAATCGGCGGGGACATCCGGCCAGGCCAGGCGGTCTTGCGGGCGGCGCGGTCCCGCCACGCTGGGGCAGGCCTGCGACAGGTCGATCTCGATGACCCGGCGGTAGGCCGGCACCGGGCTGTCGGCATCGCGCCACAGCTGGTTGGCCCGCGCGTAGTCTTCGATCAGCCGCACCTGCTGCGGCGCGCGGCCCGTCATGCGGGCGTAGGCCAGGACTTGCGCGTCGATTGGGAAAAAGCCGCAGGTTGCGCCGTATTCCGGCGCCATATTCGAGATCGTGGCGCGTTCGGCGATGCCCAGGTCCGCCACCGCGGGGCCGAAGAATTCGACCATGCAGCCAGTGACGCCGGCCTGGCGCAGCCGCTGCGTGATGAGCAGGGCGGCGTCGGTGGTGAGCGCGGGCGGCGCGATCTTGCCGGCCAGGCGCACACCGACCACGTCGGGAATGGGAAAGGTGTAGGCCTGCCCCAGCAACGCCGCTTCGGCGTCGATGCCGCCCACGCCCCAGCCCAGCACGCCCAGCGCATTGACCATGGGAGTGTGCGAGTCGCCGCCGATCACGAAGTCCGGGTAGGCCCACGCGCCGTCATCGCGCTGGCGCGTGGCCACCACGCTGGCCAGGTATTCCAGATTGATCTGGTGGATGATGCCCAGGCCCGGCGGCACCACGCGCAGGCCCTTGAAGGCCTGCTGGGCCCATTTCAGGAAGCGGTAGCGTTCGTCGTTGCGCTCAAACTCACGCCGCAGGTTGCGACCCACGGCAGACGCATCGCCCCAATGATCGACCTGCAGCGAATGGTCGACGATCAGGTCCACCGGAACGCGCGTATCGACGCGCGCCGCATCGCCCCCGGCGCGCGCCACCGCATCGCGCAGCGCGGCCAGGTCCTGCAATACCGGCAGGCCGCTGGAATCGGGCAGGATCACCCGGGCCACGTGCAGGGCCAGGTCGGCCCCAACGTGGTCTTGCCACTGCCAGAGGCGATCGATTTCGCCGGTGGACACCGCGTCGCCCCAATGGCGATGGCGATACAGGTTTTCCAGCAGGATGCGGATCACATAAGGCTGCGCGTGCAGATCGTAGTTGCCCTGGCGCGCCGCGGCGCCCAGGTCCACGTAGCGCAACGGGCGGCCGGCGCTGGAAAGAATCTGAATCATGATGGCGGATGAGAAAATTCAAGCTGCAATAATCTTAAGACCACATTCTCCATAGTGTCAACACTATGACCTGATCCAACGAAACGCCGGACGCGACCAAGTCAACAGTTCCGGCTCCGCATGCAGCTGCCTGACATTTGCCCTAAAGGCCCGTTATTACCCGGGTTTTCCCTATAAATCAGGAGTAATGTCACCCGAAAGGACGACAGATATTCACTTTTTCCCGCCAACTCTCATTGCTGCCCAGACCCAAAAAGAGTTGACACTTTCCAATCAAACCCTCTAATCTGTTAACACTATGAACACGCCAACCCCCGCTCAGACCATCAAGGAAGACGCCTCCGGCCCCCTGGCCGACGCCGTTTTCGACAAGATGCTGGACGCCATCTATCAGGGCCGCCTGGCGCCGGGAAGTGTCATCAACGAGGTCTCGCTGGCCCAGGAATTCGGCGTCAGCCGCGGCCCCGTGCGCGAAGCCGCGCGGCGCCTGCAAGGCATCCAGCTGATCACCCGCGAGCCCTACATCAAGGCGCGCGTGGTCACGCTGTCGGCCGAATCAGCGCTGGAACTGTTCCAGATGCGCATGGCGCTGGAAGGAGTGGCGTGCAACCTGGCCACCCGCCGCATGTCCGACGAGGAAATCGCCCAATTGCTGCGCGAACTCGAAGACGACCGCGTGGCCCGCCGCCAGGAAGGCGGTGCGGCGCCGCGCGTCTTCGACTTCCACGAACGCATCGTGCTGGCCTCCGGCAACCAGCGCATCATCAACAGCCTGTGCGGCGACCTGTATCACCTGCTGCGCGTCTATCGCCGGCATTCCGGCACCGTGCTGGAACGCAAGGACGACGCCTACGCCGAACACTGGCAGATCCTGCGCGCCATCCGCGCACGCGATCCCGAACTGGCCGAATCGCTCATGCGCTCGCATATCGAACGCGCCGCCCAACACCTTTTCGAACACCTGGCCGAACGGGCCCCGACCTTATCGGGATTCTCCGTGCCGGCCGCCTGACAGCCCTGGAGCAGCAAGACATGAATCCGCGCAATAGATTTCGGCAACTGTTGAAGAACGAACCCTTCATCGTCTCGCCTGGCGTGTACGACGGATACAGCATCCGCCTGGCCGAAGCGGCCGGATTCAAGACTGCCTGCACCAGCGGCGCCGCCGTTTCCAACGCCTTGCTGGGCATTCCCGACATCGGCGTGATGGGCCTGGCGGAAAACGTCACGCACTGCCGCCACCTTGCACGCTCGGTCTCCATTCCGCTGACCGCCGACGCCGACACCGGCTATGGCAACCCCGTGAACGTCTTTCACACCGTGCAGCTCTTTGAAGAAGCCGGCGTGGCCGGCGTCAACCTCGAAGACCAGGTCAGCCCCAAGCGCTGCGGCCACATGCCGGGCAAGGACGTCATCAGCCAGGCCGAGATGGTCAAGAAGATCGAGGCAGCCTGCCTGGCGCGCCGCGACGACGACTTCGTCATCATCGCGCGCACCGATGCCATCGCCGTGGAAGGCATCGACGGCGCGGTCAAGCGGGCGCGCGCCTATGCCGCCGCCGGCGCCGACATGATCTTCCCCGATGCCGTGCGCAACGAGGACGACATCAAGCGCCTGGTCGATGCCGCGGGCATTCCGATCAGCATCAACATGGGCTTTGGCATCCGCAACCGCCCCACCACGCCGCTGATCCCGCTGCCGCGCCTGAAAGAGATCGGCGTCAAGCGCATCAGCCTGCCGCGCATGCTGCCGGCCGCCGCCATCCACGGCATGCGCCAGGCGCTGGCCGTCATGCAGGACGTGATTGCCACCGGCGTGCCCGCCGACCGGCCCGACCTGCTGGCTGGCATCGACGACATCATGGAACTGATGGGCTACGAGTCGATGCGTGCGCTGGAAAAGCAACTCACGACCCTGGACGAATAGGGTGTCGCGATGGCTACCGATGGGGTTGCGATCATCACCGGCACGGCGTCCGGCATAGGCCGGGCGCTGGCCGAACGCCTGCTGGCCGCCGGTTGGCCCGTCTGCGGCATCGACCGCCAGGACTGGCCCGGCGCGGCCCACCCGGCCTACACCCACCTGCGCTGCGACCTGGCCGATACGGCCGCGCTGGCGGCACTGCGCCCGCGCCTGCCGCAGCGGGTGCGCGCGTTCGTCCATTGCGCCGGCATCGTGCGCAGCGGCGGCGCGTTCGACTCTCATCCGGGCGATACCCAGCTGATGTGGCAGTTGCACGTCAATGCGCCGCTTGCCCTTGTCAACGGGCTGGGCGCCAGTCTGCTCGACCGCACGGGCCGCATCGTGCTGGTGGCCAGCCGCGCAATGCTGGGGCGCAGCCATCGCGCCGCCTACGCCGCCACCAAGTCGGCACAGGTGGGCCTGGCGCGCAGCCTGGCCGCCGAACTGATCGGCCGCGGCATCACGGTCAACGTGGTGGCGCCGGCAGCGGTGGACACGCCCATGCTGCATGACCCCGCCCGCGGCGCGCCGCCGCGCGTCGACCTGCCGCTGGGGCGGCTCGTCACGGCCACCGAGGCCGCCGCCGCCATCGCCTTCTTTCTGTCCGAAGAAGCGGGCGCCATTACCGGACAGACGCTGTACGTCTGCGGCGGCGCCTCGCTGGGAGCCGCCGCCCTATGAGCCAAATCCATGATCTCGCCGGACAGGTCGTGGCCATCACCGGCGCGGCCGGCGACATCGGCTGGGCCATCGGCCAACGCTGCCTGGACGCCGGCGCCTGCGTGGCTCTGCTCGATCGCGACGCCGCCGCCCTGGCCGAACGGGCGGGCGCCGCGTCCGACCGCGTGATGCCCCTGGCCTGCGACGTCGCCGATGCCGGCCAGACCCGCGCGGCCATCGACGCCGTGCTGGCCCGCTGGCAGCGCCTGGACGTGCTGGTCAACAACGCCGCGGTCGTCACGCCCGGCGACAAGATCGGCGACCTGGCTCTGGCCGACTGGCAGCAGGCGCTGGACATCAACCTGACCGGCGCATGGCTGATGAGCAAGTGGGCCCTGGCCCCCATGCGCCGTGCGCGCAGCGGCGTCATCCTGAACATTTCCTCCCAACTGGGCAGCGTGGCCGCGCCCGGACGCGGCGCCTACAGCACCACCAAGGCCGGCCTGCACGCCCTGACGCGCGCCATCGCCATCGACCACGCGGCCGAAGGCATCCGCTCGGTCAGCCTGTCGCCCGGCGCGGTGCTGACCAGCCGGGTGCTGCGCCGCTACGGCGACGCCGAAGCCGCCAGCGCGGCCCTGGCGCGCCGATATCCGGCCGGCCGCCTGGGCGAAGTCGACGAAGTCGCGCAAACGGCCTTGTTCCTGATCGGCAAGGACGCTTCCTTCATCACGGGCACGGACGTGCGCGTGGACGGCGGGTACACCGCAATATAGCGGGGCCCATTTTTCTGTAGTGAATCAAGCACAGAGGATTTAAAAAATGAACACGGGGAAAACACACCTGGCCGTCGCGGGCACGCGCCGCGCCCTGCTCAAGGCCGCGGGCGCCCTGCCCTTGGTGGCGGGCGCGCTGGGGCTGACGCTCGGCGCCAGCGCCATGGCCGACGAAGACATCGCCAAGTTCCCGAGCCGCCCGGTCACCCTGATCGTGCCCTTCCCGGCGGGCGGCGCCACCGACATCACCGCACGGCTCGTGGCCGAAGGGCTGTCCAGGAAATGGGGGCAATCCGTCATCGTCGAGAACCGGCCCGGCGCGGGCGGCAACCTGGGCTCTGAATACGTGGCGCGGGCCAAGCCCGACGGCTACACCCTGGTGCTCGGCGTCACGGGTTCGCACGGCATCAACACGTCGCTGTACAAGAACATGCGCTTTGATCCTCGCAAGGACTTCGAGCCCATCACCCAGGCCACGCTCTACCCCAACGCCATCGTCGTGGGCAACGACGTGCCGGCCAAGAACCTGACCGAACTGATCGCCTTGATCAAGAAAGACGGCAACCAGTATTCGTATGGGTCCGACGGCAATGGCACCGCCTCGCACCTGGGCATGGAACTGCTGAAGAATCAGGGCGGCTTCACGCTGGCCCACGTGCCCTACCGCGGCAGCGCGCCGATGATCACCGACCTGCTGGGCGGCCAGATCCAGGTCGGCATCACGGGTCTGCCCGCCGTGCAGCCGTATGCCAAGAGCGGCAAGCTCAAGGTGATTGCCGTCACCACCGCGCAGCGCTTCCCGATTGCGCCCGACTACCCCACGGTGGCCGAGCAGGGATTTCCTGGCTATGACGCGCCGCCCTGGTCGGGCTTCTTTGCGCCCAAGGGCACGCCCAAGCCTCTGATCGACAAGATCTCGGCCGACATGCGCGCGGTGATGGCCGATCCGATTGCACAGAAGAAGATAGAAGCCGCCGGCAGCGAATTCACAACGTCCACACCAAAAGACTTCAGGGCCTTTGTAAAGCAGGAGGTTGCCAAATGGGCCGAAGCGGTGAAGATAACTGGCGCTAGCGTCGACTAACTTCCCTAAAAGCGGAAATCCAAACGGACGTCCGCTATTCACATATACATGTCAAACGCATGCAAAGATATGCCATAGCTAATCACTAGAATAGTCTCTAAGCAATCCCAGGCCGATTTCACTATGCCATACCGCTTACAATGGTGAAAGTCTCCCCTCCGCCGCCCCAAAAGCGATGTAGAAAAAGCTCGAACTATTAGAGAAAAGCTCCTTTCCCATCAAAATCTGCTTTTATAACCATATCATTGATTCAAGCTAGTTAGAGGCAGTCGGGAATTTTAAAGTGAAAAAAGGCATCAAGCACAGTGATGGCCAGAAATTTCCGACAATGGTTATCATTGGGTGAGCTGCGGTTTGGGGCATAGATATAGAATGCCCTGCACACCGCCAGCCTAAGCAGAAATCCGACGCCGATTGGCGGCTGCACAGGACAGTGCAACGAATGACCGTGCAGCATTATCAGGAGATCCTGGAAATTTTAAGCATCACCCGAAGCAGCGGATATGACGCATAGTTAAAAATCAAGCTTTCAGACTAGGTTCTAGCGAAATATTGGCTGGCACTTACCAAATAGGGCTTACATTTCTAGCAGCCAAAAAATTAGCGGACGCCACCGTATTCGGTAGTAGTTTGTCCTGGCTAGCTTGGGATGATATATATAAGACGCGCTCCCTAAATAGCTACTAGTCCTTTGAGTGAATATATACTACATCACCACCATATTGAACTCCCCCGGTCCTTCAGGAAGCGTCGACAGGTCGGTTCGATTGCATCTTTCCCTAGCATGCAGAGGATCTACGACCGTAGCCCTCGGGAAGATGTGTTCATCTTAATGTTTGATAAAAATCACCGCTAAATGACGGGGACGATGCCGCAGATTTACAAAGGATATGGCATCGAAGGGATTAGCGCAGCACGCTCGTAACTGCATCGGCGCTGCGGGTCGGCTAAGCACACAGCGAGATCTATGCATTACTTGAAGCAGTAGAAACACAATTAAAAAACCACATGCAGAATTACGAAGCGGCTCATTTATAACAAGCTACTTCCGCTGCAGGGACCTCTCCACGGTTCGCTTGTGAACTCCATAATGAATGGCTAGTTCGGCAATGGACCAACCTTGCTGCCGAAGTTGCCGCATTTTAAGACTGCACTCCTCATCGATTTTCGGCCTACGTCCCAACCTGAATCCCTGAGACTTTGCTGCTGCCATTCCGATCTTCGTGCGTTCACTTATGAGCGAGCGTTCGAATTCGGCCAGAGCAGCCATCATATGAAAGACCAATCGCCCGCTCGAGCTATTGGTATCAATCAATTCCGTCAGCGATTGGAACATGACATTACGCGCATTCAAATCGTCTAGTAACACGATCAAATGAGATAAAGATCGGCCCAATCGATCAAGCCGCCATACCACTAACTTATCGCCTGTATTCAACGCGCGAAGTGCCTTTTTTAAACCCGGTCGATCACGTTGTGCACCTGAGACACCGTGGTCGGTAAAAATTGGATCGCACCCCAGAGCCTTAAGCGCCATTAATTGTGGCGCAAGATTCTGGGTGTCGGTGGATACTCTTGCATATCCAACCAATCTAGGCTTTAGGTTCAAGTGAAACTCCTCAAAAATACAGCAATCCTATAGTCGTACCAACCCCTTGACGCGGCACAAAGGGTCCTTTTAGTCGCGCACAAACGCGGAAGATTTTACGATACCTTTAAAGGAACTTGCAGGTATTTTCTAAGCCTTTTAGGCGAAGCCAGCGAGCAGCATAACGCACGCTTTTTGTCTAGTGTAATAGATTTCAACTACTAGGGCCGGCCGGGGGAATAATGAAAGTTCTGCTTCGTATTGCCGCTGAATCTGGGGACGGTGCTGCACTTGGAGGACACGCTCTTGCCGCAGCAGCGGACTTTCTAGAACGTCGGGTAGGCCTCTTTGGCGGACATCTGGTTGGCCACTACTTCGATTATTTTATCGCGTCAATCCCCTGTGAAGATCATCCAACAAGCAAATCGGCAATACTCTTGAGGCACCAAGTTCAGATGCAACTGTGCATGAATTTCCTTGATCTTGAGGAAAATAATGTAGAGATGAAAACTCTTATGGTAGCTGTTAGCTTTTTTGATGATTACATGAACCCAATTTTCCCTCCTAGCGTAAGAGAGAACACGGTTCTGAGCAGCCTGATAAGCAGCGATTTCAAAGAAATAAATTCGTCATTGGCGAACGAACTAATCGCATTTATAAAGTCAATTAGAAAAGGGGATTTCTCATTTGCACTTCAGCCCATCGTGGAGCTTATAGGGAGTCCTCCAGTAGGCAAAAGAGTATTGTATTACGAGGCTCTGCTTCGGCGGGGTACATCCCGCGCTGATCAGCGTATTGAGCAGATTCTAGGTGATGTGGCCAGCTGCGGATTAATGCACTGGCTAGACCAGAGTGTAATATCTGCAGTACTAGATCTGTTGGATAAAAATCTCGAAGTTATTCTAAGCTGCAATATTTCCGCACAAAGTGCCGTGCTGGATGCGTGGTGGGAATGTACGCTACTCAGACTACGTGAAGCACCAGAATTAGCTCAGCGTCTTATAATAGAAATTACAGAGCAGCAGCCAATTTTGGATATTGCAGCCGCCCAGAACTTTTGCGCCACCTTGAAAGAACTTGGAGTCCGTATAAGTTTGGACGATTTCGGGGCTGGGTGTAGTAGCTTGGGATTTGCGATGTGCCACCCTGTGGACATTATAAAAATAGATCGCTCTATTCTTCAGCGCGCTAGGGCAGGTTACTCTGGTACCGAGCGATTCGAGCACTTAATGCGCTTGGCAAAAGTGCTGTCGCCGGTGGTTGTCGTGGAGGGCGTGGAAACACTTGAGGACCAAGCCGTTGCTCACGTTTGGACAAATGTGCTGCAGGGTTATCTTTATGGAAGGCCATGACTCTTATATTCGGGCCGCTGATAACCCTAGCATTTATCTATATAATTCTAATAATGATGCCATGAGCGAAGACTTGCGCGGGGATAAGGATCCCCAAGTAATTTGCATGGATTTTAAAGATTCCGACGAGGAGTGCTTCAGAAAGGCGCTGGAGACTCTTTCTGACATTCGATTCTTTAAACTAGCATCCCTGCTGGGAAGCATTGGAGCAGTGAATGACGTCCTCATATTTGTGAACGCCAATCGACCACACCCCCACCAATTGTTACGAGAAATATCACAATTAAAACAGTCGACCTGTCGATGTTATATTGTTGCGGTAGGAGGTGATGCGAATTTGCGCTGTGCAATGTACCTGGTAGGAGTTGACCTGGTTATACAAACTATAGGCAGCCCTCAAGCACTCCGAGCTCTAGTTCACCTGCTATTCAGCGCTAGCGGCAGCATATCATTGATAAGCGATATTGTTACCCCCTCTGAAATAGCATCCAGGCGGGCCGACAAAAATCTCGCCGGGTCGCAATCTGATATCGACGTCGCAGAATGGAATTTTTTCTCAAAACGGGCAATGCTTGCTCCCAAGAACGGTACGCCAGTGCTGCTCTCCCATTATCAGTCTGCTCTTGTAGAAGCGTTTATTGATTCAAAGGATAATACAATTACAGCCGCGCCGTCAACTAAACAAAAGAACCAGATTAACAATCGTACTGATAATTTTTCCGTTGTAAGCTCTAGCCTTGCCCGAACTAAAAATCTTGCGACCCACATAAGCCGTTTAAAATCAAAAGTCAAAAATGTTTGCGGTACTGAATTGCCTGTTAGATCTGTTCGAAACGTGGGCTACCACTTTTATGCGCTTATAAAGCGCGCTAGCTAGGCCAAGTCCGGTGACTATCGCATCAGCGGCACCCTGCAGAGGGATACGTGATAAACAGTACCTTCGCGAGTGGGCATAATATTACAAACCGAGTTCGACGTGTAAGCGAGCGTGCCTACGTCTCGGAACAACGCTCTGCTGCCCAGCTATACTTGAGAATATCGTACAATGTCAGCAACGGGTTAATAATGATCCGTCAGCAACGTTTAGGATTTTGACCCTAACCCAGTTTTTAGTACCGATCTAAATTAGAGAAATTCGGCATGATTTCACCATATGGAATAGGAGCCATGCCGTGAAGAGACCGGAATACACCGAAGAGCAAATCGCCTTTGCGCTGAAGCAGGCCGAACTGGGAACGGCCGTACCCGAGGTCTGCCGCAAGATGGGCGTGAGCGAAGCCACCTTCTACAACTGGAAGAAGAAATTCGGCGGGCTTGGCCCCTAGGAGTTGCGACGGCTGCGCCAGCTTGAAGAGGAGTGCAATCGTCTCAAGCGCCTGGTCGCTGACCTGTCGCTGGACAAGGCAATGTTGCAGGACGTTTTGGCAAAAAAGCTCTGAAGCCTTCGCGGCGCCGCGTACTCGTGGATGATCTGATGAAGCGCTACGGCGTCGGCGTGACCAAGGCATGCCCCGCAGTCATGATTTCCCGGTCGTTGTATCGCTACGAATCGTGCCGACGCGACAGTGGCGCGCTGGTCATGCGAATCCACGAGATAGCGCATACGCGCGTTCACTACGGATACCGGCGTGTACACGAGATGCTGCGCCGTGAAGGCTATCGAGACAATCACAAACGGGTCTACCGTTTGTATCGAGAACAAGGCTTGTCGTTGCGGCACAAGCGCCCCAAGCGCAATAAGTCGGCGCAACGTCGCCAACCCAAAGCGGTCGCGCAAGCCATCAATGACATCTGGAGCATGGACTTCGTCATGGACCAATTGTTCGATGGTCGCCGCCTGCGTGCGTTGACTTTGGTCGACTATTACATCAGAGAGTGTCTTGCCATCGACATTGGGCAAAGCCTGCGGGGTGACGCTGTGGTGGCGACGCTCGGGCGCGTATGCGCACTGAGCGGCTTGCCGCGCGTCATCAAAACCGATAATGGCAGTGAGTTCATCTCCAAAGCCATGGACAAATGGGCATACGAAAACGGGGTGGAAATCGACTTCAGCCGGCCCGGCAAGCCGACGGACAATGCGCAGTGCGAATCCTTCAACGGCCGCTTCCGTCAGGAATGCCTGAACAGCCACTGGTTCTTGTCATTTGCCGACGCCAAGGAGAAAATCGACGCCTGGCGGACGTACTATAACGAGGTTCGTCCCCACTCTGCGCTGAAGTGGCCGGCACCTGCCGAATATGCTCGCCAGCACTTGGCCAGCGGCCAAAGTACTAACCTCAATGAGCCGGAAATCTCTACTTCTGATCCGGACTAATTCGGGGTCAGAGTCAGCTAATGTCTTTATCAGTGCTTTCATTTTCGACCACGATGCCCGGACAGCCCACCTCGAGGCGGATCCAGATAGGTTCCTCGCCTGCGATGTCGGCCGGGGTGTAAAGGAACAGACGGTTGGCGTGCGGCCATCGACACCGGGCCACGCGCTGTACAGGCGCAAGGTCTGCACCTGCCAACGGTCGCTTCCGTCACATGGACTCGGCGCCGCCAGCCGGACGGATCGGTAGGTGTGGGACGACAATGTCGCCGGGCGTTATATACACGACACGAGCGTGCAGTTGCGCCACGTTGGCACGGTTGCGCAGCGTGAGGACAGCACCACCCATCCATAAGCGCAGGTGGCATCGGTCAGAGGCGTCACGCTGATCTGGGCAATAGCGCCGAAGGTCCCGGGGGCGGGCGACTCGCATGTGATCAGTGTCGCGTATCGCGGAGGCCGCGACCGACCGCAGCAGTGCCTCACGCTGATCGAAATACAGTTGGGCGTTGTAGGCGCTAGCGTTCATAAGGCGGCGGTATTTCGAGACCTCGCCGATAAACGACCAATAGATATAGAGCACGGTTAACGCCAAGATACAGGCTGCGAAAACCACCGCCAGCATATATAACAGATGCTGGCCATGCCTGCGGGCTGATGCTATCAAAGCATCGCGGGACCGAAAATATACGTTCGTCTATTCATCGTAGCTTCCAGTCTTCACTAATAATATAAGAATATTCTTAAAACGCGTCATCAATCTGACATCGCTCAGCGCTAGCGCCGGACGGACGCAATGAGATTCCTATTACCTAGCGGCCAAATGAAACCGCCCGCTCAACTTAAGCGGAGATAGGCTCATGCTGGATAAATAAAACATGCTGCCCACAGCGTCATAAGAAAAAAACTCAGGCCGAGTCAACTCAGACCGCTACCTGAACTGTAGCGATACACTTCTTCTTCAAGATAGCCTTACATACCGCTAGCCGTGTGCCGGTCAACAGAGATGTTCCGACCTACCACTCCGCATCACGCTCAATTACAAATAATTGTTAGGGCAGGGCGCGATCTAAGAATTTTCTTATGGCAGTCAGGACGGGGGCATACGATCATAGATTTGAAAAAATCGGCTAGACCAGTGCGGTTTCATGATCGAGCGTGAATTGAGGCGACCGCAAATCAACTCCCAGCTTTAGCTTATCACGTATAAAAACTTCTTCATCTTATCAAGCTGTCAGTGCATCTATGCAATCATTCCAAAATCACCATCGTTTTTTCTCAAATTCCGGAAAAATACTCCCACATTTTCTCGTACGAGATCTATTAATCAATTTTTTTACAATATGCGCCGCACCCGGCATGACGATGGCTCAGTCCTACAACGGTACCCAAACGACCAATGGACCATTTTCAAGCGGGCAGCAGGATTTCTATGACGGCAGTACGTTAAATGCTGTCGCTGAAAATTCCGTCAGCGGAGGCAGTCAGTTTTTCTATAATAGCAGTACCCTCAATGCTGCCGGCGAAAAAGCTGTCACCGATGGAACGCAGAAATTCTTTGACAATAGTGTGCTGAACGCGTCGGCGGCCCAAGCTATGGCTGGATTGGCCCGAATAAGTTTTTATGACTCTAGTGTTTTCAATGTCTCGGTGGCCAACGGTCTTGATGGAGCCAGCAGTCTGATAGAATTTTCCGAAGATAGCACGTTGAATGCGCTTGCCTCCGGAGCCATTGGTCAAGCCAATATCCGGCTATATGATCGTGCGGCGCTCAATGTACTAGCAAATGACGCTCTTAGCGCTTCAACTTTGGTACAGTTTTATCTGTATTCTTCGCCAGACGCAGGTGCTTTGCGCCTCAATGGATATAGTACAACCGTCGGATCATTAAAAAGTGTAGGGCTTGGGGGGGTAGTTGAAAACACTGCTTTGAATAATAGCATGCTTACCGTCGACTCATCGGTCCTAGGTGATTCGAGCTTTAACGGCTCGATCCGGGATGGGGGGGCGGGGACACTCAGCCTTACTAAAAGCGGCGAGGGAACATTGTTTCTGGGCGGCACTAACACCTATAACGGCGGAACCATTATTAATGGTGGCATCCTGAGCGCGAGAGCTCCTCAGGCCCTTCCGCAATATACTTCTTATACCATAAATAATGGTACGCTTGATCTGAACAATTATGAGTTGACAATGTCATCGCTTTCCGGTGCAGGAGGTAATGTGGCGCTTGGGACTGCGGCTTTGACGGTCGCTCAAAGCACAAATACGACTTATGGTGGCGTGATCGATGGAAAGGGCTCGCTTACTAAAAATGGGCTAGGCGTTTTGACGCTGACTGGCGTCAGCACCTATTCAGGCGGCACGACAATCGATGCCGGCACACTGCAACTTGGCGATGGCGGTACGACAGGCAGCGTCGCTGGCGATGTGCTGAACAACGGGACTCTGGTTTTCAAGCGCTCGAATGAGCTGACCTTCGCTGGCTCAATCTCTGGAGCAGGATCCGTTGAGCAGATCGGCACGGGCGTGACGATCCTAAACGGCGCCAATATTCATTCTGGTGATACTCAGGTGTTGGCGGGCGTTTTGCGGGCTGGAGCAACGCATACATTTAGCCCATTGTCTCAGACGACGCTCTCGACGGACGGGACGCTTGATCTCAACGGTTTCGACCAAACGGTCGCTGGGCTGAGCAATGCAGGAAGCGTGCTCCTTAATGGAGCGCCCGGAACAGTCTTAACGGTCAGCGGTACCTATACCAGCAATGGTGGTAACCTGTTTATGAATACGGTGCTGGGAGCAGACGATTCGATGACGGATCATCTTGTCGCCAACAGCGTAGTGATGCGCAATAGCGCGACCATTATTTTCGTGCAAAATATCGGCGGCCTGGGCGGATTGACCACTGGCAACGGCATTGAGCTTGTCACGGTGACCGGAGGTATGGCCGAGTCTGCTCCAGATGCTTTCCGGCTCGGCAACCGCGTGGCTGCTAGTGCTTACGATTATCGCCTGTATCAGGGAGGTCTTGGGGATTCGAGCGATAACGGTAACTGGTATCTGCGCTCATCTCTAGACTGTTCGCTTGATTCCACGGTTCCGGCCTGCGCGCTTGGTGGGGACCAAGCGCCGCTCTATCGGCCGGAGGTATTCGTCAATTCCACGATCCCAGCACTCGCCAGCCGCTTTGGTCTCGGCATGCTGGGAACATGGCGCGACCGTACCGGCAATGAGGCCACGCCCCCTCAAGGGGGCGGTCATGGCAACCGCGTTTGGGGTCGCCTGATCGGCGAGACCGGAACGCGCCGCTTCGATGGTGACAGCGTCACCGGTCAGTTGGCCTCGCGCGGTCCAAGCTACGACTATAGCTTCTCCGGATTCCAGACCGGTGCAGATCTACTGCGCCAACGCAATGCCGCGGGCGATTTCGCTGTTGGGGGCCTCTATATAGGCGCCGGCACTGCGCGTGCTAAGGCCTTTTCCCCAGTTGATCTCGGCCCGGGAAAAAAAGCCGGTACCGTTACCATGGACGGCTACACGATGGGTGCCTACTATACCTATCGCGGTGCTCAAGGCTGGTATCTTGATGCGGTTGCTCAAGGGACGCGCTACAGCCGGACCCGTGCGACTTCGAACAGTTCCGAGCCGCAGTCGCTGTCAACTAACGGCTTGGGGTCCGTCGCGTCGCTGGAAGCCGGTTATTCCATCGACCTGGGGGGAAGTTGGAACTTCGAGCCGCAAGGTCAATTGATCTATCAGCGTATTTCCTTTGACAAAAGTAAGGACCGCTTTGGCCTGATCTCCTTCAACGACAGCGATGCGATCTATGGACGCCTCGGAGGACGGCTGTCGAAGCAGATTACAGTGGCCGACGACAAGCCCCTGACTGTCTGGTTGCGCGGTGACCTCTTGTCGGCCTTCGGCGCCAGGGCGAAAACCACTTTCACAGACCTTGATGGTACCAATCCAGCCATCTTCAAGACCGAGCTCGGTGGCAATTGGATTCGATTGGGAGGAGGAGTGTCGGGTGAACTCTCAAAGCGCACCAGTTTGTCCGTCTCTCTCGACTATGAGATGCCTATTTCACCGGATTCGGGACACAGTATTGCCGGACATGTAGGCGTGAAGATTGCTTGGTAGTTTCGAAAGAGGGCCGCGAAGTACGGGGCGGAGGAAGCCCAGAGCGCCAGGCTGCTTTGCTTGTGTAGTGTAGGGCCCGAGCGACGCGCCCCGCAAAACTCCAAGTTAAGTGAAGTTTTGTCCGCGCAATACCAACTTAAGTGGCACGAGGATCCCATCGCCGATGGCTTAATTTTCCTAGGTGATTGATTTAGTGGGGCCGTCATTTCCACTCATGATGAACTCCGACAACTGCCATCGGCCGATTCTGTTGAAAAACTCTCCCTGAACACAGAACTGCCACGTCGTTCTGGTGTCACATCTTCATTGATGGAGATGCCTGTCATGATGGATCAGGCCACGGTTCAGGATCAGCTACGCCTTCAACCTCGAAGACCACGTCCCGCGTGACCACCTTCTTCGAGGCGTTGCCCGATTCCTAGATCTTGGCGAACTGCGCCAAAATCTTGCGCTGTTCTACAACCACACCGGTCGCCCTTCGATCGACCCCGAACTCATGATTCGCATACTCGTGATCGGCTACTGCATGGGTATCCGATCCGAACGGCGGCTGTCCGAAGAGGTCCATTTCAACCTGGCCTATCGCTGGTTCTGTTGTCTTGCCCTTGAGGACAGAGTTCCCGACCACTCCACCTTCTCCAAGAACCGCCACGGCCGTCTCCGCCAGAGCGATGCGTTTCGCTTCGTCTTTGAGGCCTTTTTGCGCCGGTGCATGAGTGAAGGGCTGGTTCAAGGAGAGGGTTTCGCCGTTGATGCCAGCATCATTAAGGCCGACGCCAACCGGGCGAACAAGGTTCCAAGCTCCGAGGTCAACCATTGGCGCCATGGCTCTCAATGCAGTCGCGCTGTGCGCGAGTACCTCGAAGCCTTGGAAGCAAACAACCCGATTGCCGATGATGCAACCGCGTCGACGCATGAAGCAGACGCAGCCTCCCGGAACATTTCCCCGACGGATCCTGCTGCACGCTGGACGGCCGCATCTGGCGGTCCAGCGTTCTACGGCTACTCTACCAACTACCTGATCGACCTCGCAGCCGGGATCATCATGGACGTTGAAGCGACGCCGGCTCATCGCACACCGGAGGTTGAGTCGACCCGGAATATGATCGAGCGAGTCGAAAAGCGCTTCAATATCAAGCCTCGGCGCCTGGTAGGAGATACCGCGTACGGTACCGCCTAGATGCTGGGTCGGATGGTCCAAGATAAGCAGATCGAACCTCATGTACCCGTTTGGGACAAGGCTCATCGCAAGGACGGCATCGTGTCGATCTGCGAGTTCCAATGGGTACCTGAGCGCAATGAGTATGTCTGCCCAGAAGGCCATGCACTGCGTAGTGACCGACGCCAGTTCACGCTACCGCGCACACGGATCACCAAGGACGACACTTTGATCTTTCGTGCGAGCCAGGGGGACTGCGCCAACTGTGTACTCAAGGAGCGCTGCTGTCCTAAAAAACCTTCCCGCAAAATCGCACGCAGCATCCATGACGGTGCCCGTGAGGTGGCGCGATCCCTCGCGCAGACACCGGCATACAGTCAATCGCGCAGGCAGCGAAAAGAAGTGGAGATGCTGTTCGCGCATCTCAAGCGCATCATGAAACTGGATCGACTTAGATTTCGTGGGCTCACCGGTGCACGGGACGAGTTCCTGCTGGCTGCAACAGCCCAGAATCTGCGAAGAATGGCGAAGTGGTTGGTGCAACGTGCAGAAGATTCGGCATTGAAGATGGCTTGATGAGGCCCGACGGGGCGCCTCTCCCGCTTAGCCTGAATTCTTGATCTCAAACTCTGCGCAGGTCACCCGCGCATGGAAGATGCGGGGCGAGTCTTGCAACAGAATCGGCCAGTAGCGGTCAGACTGAGCTAGCCCGGGTTTTCCGGACACTCGTAAAAGTAGACAATACTTGAAGGAGGTGTCCCATGGATAAACCCAAGCCCGATAGCAATGCGAACGGCACCAAGCGCCAGCACCATAGCCGCTAGTTCAAGATCGAGGCGGTTCGCCAGTTGGAGCAAGGCCAGGTTACCGGCACCCCACTGGCGATAATGCTGGGTGTGAAGCGCACGATTATTTACCGATGGAAGAAGGAGCTGGCCACGCATGGGCCGGATATCTCTTTCCCAGACAAAGGTCGAGCACGCACTGACGAACAGACCGAGAGCCAGCGCCTCAAGCGCGAGTTTGAGCAGGTTACGCAAGAACGCGACATCTTAAAAAAAAAACGGCGGCGTACTTTGCGCGGGAACTGCCGTGAGGTACGCCTTTGTGCAAGCTTATCAAGCAGCAGTTCCCGGTGGCCCGGTTGTAACGCGCTGCGGGTGAGCCGTAGCGGATATTACGATTGGCTTGGCCGAACGCCATGCGAGCGTGTTCAAGAGGACGCCAGTTTGTTGGTTGCCATTGAGCGCACACACCACGCTAACCGGCAGGCCTATGGGGCTGACAAAACGTGGTGTGCGCTCAATGCCAGAGGAATAGCCTGCGGCAAACATCGCGTTGCGCGACTAAGGCGCCAGGCGAGGATCGAGGCACTGCGCAAGCAGCGGTTTCGTCGACTGGATAAACACTCGCTGCTCGGACCCGCACCCAATCGCCTGCGGCGCCAGTTCACCGTGCAATGCCCCAACAAAGTATGGGTGGAGGATATCACGGTCGTTCCGACGCGGGCAGTCTGGCTATATGCAGTGCTGCTTAACCTTTACTCACGCTCGGTCGTCGGTTGGAGCATGGCGGAAAAGGCTGATCGAAATCTGCTGATCGGTGCTCTGCAAATGGCTCTTGCCAGGCGCAATCCGGGGCAAGGCTTGATGCAGCACAGTGACCGCGGTGCACAGTACAGTTCATCAGAGTATCGAGGACTGCTAGCCGAGCACGACATTGCCCGCAGCATGAGCGCCAAAGGTGATCCCTACGACAAAGCGGTAGCGGAGAGTTTCTTTAGCAACCTGAAGAACGAGTTAACTCATCATCTGGTCTTCCATAGCCGTGAGCATGACCGTAAACGCCGCGTACTCCGCGGTGTAGGCAAGGCGCATAAATGTCGCCGTTTTACAGAGCGGCAAGCAGGTCGCATTGCCCACAAACAGCGCCGACATCGACCCAACAAACGTGCCGATATTTGTCGCCTGCCCAAGTGTTAGAATCCTCCGCGCACGTCCATCAAGCAACCGGTGACATAAGACGCTGCGGGCGACGCCAGCCATAAAACGGCCTCAGCCACCTCGTTTACCGTGCCCATGCGTCCGATGGGAATAGAGTTGACTATCATGGCCAGTGCTTGTGGTGTGCGCTGCTGATGGATTTCCGTGTTGATCACGCCCGGCCGTACCGCGTTCACTCGGATCCCTTCCTCCGCGACTTCCTTGGCCAGTCCGATCGTCAGCGTGTCGATCGCCCCCTTAGATGCGGCGTAGTGCACCCAAGTTCCAGGCGCGCCGAGCACCGAGGCTCCCGACGATAGGTTGACAATAACACCGCCAGCGCCGCCTCGCCGCGTGGACATACGCCGCACGGCCTCACGCGCAGCGATGAATGCGCCGAACACATTCACCTGAAGCACCTGCGCCAGCGCTTCGCCCCGCAGGTCCCCCACTCGCGAAGCGCCGCCTGTCAGACCGGCGTTGTTGACCAGTACCTCGACTCGACCCAATGCGTCGATACGCCGGAATGCGTTGCAAAGTGCTGCTTCGTCACCAACGTCTGCCTGGAAGGCCCAGGCCTGACCGCCGCTGACACCGATTTCATGCAAAAGAGTATCGGCGGCTTCAACGTCGTGCCGGTAAAGTATGACCACAGGGTGCGTGCGCGCGGCCATGCGCGCGATCTGCGCGCCAATTCCGCGGCTTCCGCCGGTGATTACGAAGAGATTTCGCTGTTGTGAGAGGATTGCGGACATGATGAATTCCATATGCGAGTTGAAGGCCCCGCGGTATCCTTGCCGAGCGGTCTCGGCAGACACGGCGATGAAGCAAAGGAAGAGACAAAAGGGGGCTTACCGATGGACATCAATAGACTGGATCTGAATCTCCTAAAAATTTTTGATTCGGTGTACCGACTGAGGAATCTCAGCGAAGTGGCCAAAGAGGTAAATCTGAGCCAGCCGGCGGTAAGTCACGCGCTAGGACGTCTGCGCGAAGCGCTCAACGACAGATTGTTCGTACGCTCCCCTGGCGGTTTCGAACCTACCGAGCGGTGCGAGCGGCTGGCCCCACCCGTGCGGGCCGCGCTGGAGACAATTAAGGATTCGCTTATGGACTCGTCGAACTTCCGGCCCGAGGACTGCAACCGGGAATTCCGCCTGTTGCTTTCGGATGTAGGCGAAATGCTGCTTGTTCCGGCGCTGATGAGCCGGCTGCGCGAGATAGCCCCCCGAGTCAAGCTGGCCATCTTCCAGGCGCCACGAGTCAATTACGAGCAGATGCTGCAAGACCGCAAAGTGGACATTGCCGTGGGCCACCTAAATATGCTTAGGCAGACGATGCGCAAGCAATCGCTGTTCCAAGACGGCTGCGTGGTCCTGCGGCGCGAGCAGGTCGGACGCAGCAAGCCTCTGACACGGGAAGTATTCGAACAGAGCTATCACGTGATGATCATGCCACCCGACGATCCGGTGGAAGAAGGCTTGGCCAACCTCAATGTTTCGCGCAACGTCACGCTTCGCATCCCCAACTATTTTGCCTTGCCGGAGGTAATTGGCACGTCCGATCTCCTCGCCACGGTGCCTTCGCGCATCGGCCGGTACCTCGGAGGACGGGCCTCGCTGGACATCTACCCCGTACCCTTTCCCGAGCCCGTGTTCGATGTCCACATGTACTGGCATATGCGCCATGACGACGATCAGGCGCATACGTGGCTGCGCGAGATTTTCCTGGAACTGTTCCAATCACCGACCTAGGAAACCGACCTTCATTCCACCCCCTGCAGCTTCAACCTGCCTGTCGAGGACCGACATAGCCCTTTTGACCTGCCTCCGAACCGAGGTTCAGGATCGGGCCGTCCATGCGCTCCTGCCAGATCAGCGACTCCATGCCGATATGCAACGGATGGTCCTGGATCGTCAGCACCTGGGCGCCGTGCTCGTCGTAATAGTGGGCGTGCTCGGACCAGGAGGGGCCGGATAGCAACAGATCGCCAGCCTTCCAGTAAATCGTCTCGTCGTCGACCACACTCTTTCCCTGGCCCAGGAAGTGGTAGTTGATTGCCACGGAACTGTGCTTGTGGCCGCGGGTCACAGTCCGGGGCGGCACGCCCTTGGGCAGCGAGAATAGCGTAGCAAAGAATGAATGAGTGGTGCCGTTGCGCCGCTCGGTTGCGGGGTTGTAGAGCAGGATTATGTTGCGCAGGCCATCATCCCGCTCTTGCGAGAGCAGCGGCGCGGCCGACTCCCAAGGCCAGACCAGCGGCCGGTTTTCGACCACTTCAATGTCGGTGAGGAATTCGTACCCGCGCAGACGCGCACCCTCTGCCGAAATCTGGATATCGGGGGCATTGCCGCGATTGATGTCGATGTTGACCCCCGCCGTCGAGGCGATGGCCCTCCTCTCCCACCCGGCCTGCGCGTAAGCGGACCAGTGAACACCCAGCTTGCGCAACAGTGGGGCATTCGAGTAGACCAAGCGCACCCACAACTCCTTGCCTGTGTTCTTGCAGCTATAGGGCTGCATCGAAGGAATGGAGGCGACATCCCACTTGTCACTCGCCAGGGTCTCGTTACCGACCTGGATGGTGCCCGAACCTAGGATACAGAAGTGAATCTGGTTCGAATTGCGCAGCATCGGGCGGGTCTGTTCTCCGGGCTTGAGCACTTCGATGGTGACGTCAACGCCAGGGGCGAAGCCCTGAGTACCGTCAACACACTCGGGATGGATGACGGCGGCGGCGCGATAACCATCCGTGGGCGCCGGTTCATCGGCTAGACGCCGGATCTCGGCTTCGATGGCCTCGCGTGGCACCAGCACGGGAGCCCAGTGGTTGATAGGAGCCGGCGCGGTGCCGCTGATGTTAACCAGGCGATAGGTAGTCTCGGACATTGTTTTCTCCGCTGTACAGATATGGATTTCTTGAGAAGGCATGGCCGGCTTAGACCGGCGGGCGATTGATGGCTGACGAGGCGACAACCTGGGTCTCGGTAAGCATTGCGCCACGTCCCGGCTCAGTCCCTGGTCCACTGGATCGGGGCAGCCGCCGTCAGCGGCACGGTGAGTGCAGTGCCCGGCGCGGCCAACGCGCGCTCGTAAGTCAGCGCCGCGACGGCCAAATCGGACAGGCCCATACCCATAGCCTTGAATACGGTAACGTCGCCGCTGTTTCCGTTGGCCAGGCCGCCGCGCTTGATGACGTCTGGCAACGTCTGCACTTTGGGCCACTGCGGCGCATCCACGCCATATCTCTCCCGCATTTCACGCGACCCGCGGCGAGCGTTGTCCAGGTCGTCCACGACCACAGCCCAGGCGCGATCGAAGACATCGGGGAAGACCTCCGCGTTGGCCGGGAGAATGGCGCCCACGGCGTTCAAGTGCGCATGGGGGGCAAGCAGGCCCGCCCGGAAGAACGGCTCTGTTGCGCGCGTCACTACTGTTACCAGCGAGGCGCCGTCAGTGGCGGCTTCCAGACTCCCGGCCACGGTCACATCGGCTTGCGGCAGGTCGACGCGCACCTTATCGGCGAATGCTTGACGACGCGCGGCGTCGCGACTCCAGACGCGCACACGCCGGAGAGGCCGCACCGCATTGATCGCATACACCTGAGCAATGGCCTGGCGGCCGGTTCCCACGATCGCCAGATCGTCCGCCTCGGCCGGTGCAATCCACCGCGTGCCCAGCGCCGTCATAGCCGCAGTGCGGATCTGGCCCAACGTGTTCGCCTCCATCATGGCCAGCAGGCTGCCGTTGTTCGAGTCGAACAGCGCAAACACGGCCTTGGCGCCATTGGGCGTGTGTACCCAGGTCTTGAACCCGCACACGCCCAATCGCGGCGAGGCGGAGGCCAGCGCATGCATCGCGCCGCCGTCGCCCAGAGATCCCAGGGCCTTGGGTACATTAAAGGCGGCGCCGTCGGCAATCTCGATCAGATTGCGTTCCAACGCATCGATCGCGTCAACCATGGGGACATGGCCGGCGACTTCGGCTTCGGTCAGCCAGAGAGCGGTATTCTTCATCAGTATCATCACAGGTAAAAAAATCGACGGGCTGCGGCCCGCGACGGGAGAGTCAGTGGTTAGCTGGCGGCAGGTGTGCCCAGCTGGATTTGTGCGCGATACACCAGGCATGGCCGTCATGTATCAGGCGGTCTACGCAACGGCGTATGCCGACGGGCGTGAGCGGCGCCGAGGCCTCCTGGTCCAGCTGCGCTTCGTAGGCCATCAAAAAAAAGCGCACGGTGGCCTGGTTTTCGCCATCCAGGCTAACCACCGGGTTACAGACGGCATGAAAAGTGCGGCGCTGCGGCGAGCGTGCTGCCAACGCGGCGCCAATCTCGGCGTGGCCCGCCAAGGCGCGGCCTTGCCGCTCCCATACGCCCTCCTTGGCGAACTGGGCGAGCGCGCAGTCGTGGGCGTGGATATCGAGCGCATCGAAGAATCGGTACACAACTTGCAGGCATTCGAGGAGTTCTGTAGCTGCCATGATCAATCCTCCTGCCGCGTGCCGTGGCGCAATACACCTACCCCTAAAACCTCGACCTCGAACTGATCGCCGGGACGCAGGTAGCGGGGTGGCTTGCGAGTCATGCCCACACCCTCTGGCGTACCGGTGGCGATAATGTCACCCGCTCTCAGCGTGGTGAAGGTGCTCAGGTAGGCAATCAGCGTGGGAATGGAGAAGATCAGGTCATCCAGACCGCCGTTCTGCACTTCGACGCCATTCAAGCGCCCAATCACGCGCACCTCGCGCGGACCGTTCAGCGAATCGGCGGAAACAATCCATGGGCCGAGCGCTCCGGAACACTCGAAGTTCTTGCCAGGCGTCGCCTGCCGGTTGTGCATCTGATAATCGCGCACCGAGTTTTCGGCCATGCAAGTGTAGCCAGCCACGTAATCCAGAGCGCGCTCCACAGGCACATGGCGCGCCTGCTTTCCAATCACCACGGCCAATTCGGCCTCGTAGTCCAGTTGCTCAGAGTTGCGCGGACAAATGACCGTTGCTCCATGCCCCACGAACGAATCGGCGAAGCGCGGAAAAACCGAGGGATGAGCGCTGGCGCCACGATCCATCTCCCGCACGTGCTTGCCATAGTTGAGGCCGGCGCAGATGATCTTGGTATCAGGCATGACGGGAGCCAGCCAGCGCACCTCTGTGATCGGCACGGTGGCCCGCTTAGCTACCGCGGCAGCCTCGGCCAAGGCCTGACCATAATCGCGCGCTCCCGGCAGCAGTTCAACGGATTCACTGCCGACAACTCCCCAGACAGCATGGCCATCATGCTCCAACCTTGCGATCTTCATTATTAGCTCCAGTACGGAAAACGGATATTTCGAAAAAATCTTGACCTGAGTGCAGACGTCGGCCCCGTCAGCCTGTGCCGGCGGGCACTTATGCAGAGTTCGGGAGGCGCGCCCGTAGGGCGAGCGCGTAGGGCGAGCGCGTAGGGCGAGCGCGTCTATTGCGTCTCAGGCGCGGGCACCCAGATGCGGATCGGGGTAGCGATAGGCGCCAATCATGAGAATTCCGAACGCGCAGACGGCGCACACGATGCCTGCAGTCAGCATCACCATGTCGTAGCTATGAAAGCGGTCGAAGGCCAGGCCGTACAAGGCGGGCCCAAGCATCGTGCCGAGGCAGAACAGCGAAATCAGCACGCCATATATGGCACCAAAGTTCTTCAGACCGAAGTAACGCTTCACGAAGAATGGCACCAGATCGCCCTCGGCACCTATTAACATGCCTGTCAGCATCGCTCCCAGCGCAAGTTGCAGATATGGGGTGTCATGGGTGGCGGTTCCCAGCAGAGCCACGCCGAAACCGCCGAGCAGGAATACCGCTGCGGCTAGCACGCGCGCCGCGACAAGGTCCAGCAGCAGGCCGACCAGGAAGCGACCCGTGGCCAAGCCGATTGCGGAGAATGCGGCTCCAGCCGCCGCCATTTCAGGCGACACGCCGTTATCCGACAGCAATGCCGGAACATGCACGATGCTGCCCAGGCCGACCGCCGCAATCAAAGCGACGCACAAACCGATCAGCCAGAAACGCGGATTGGCGAAGGCAATCTTCGGCGCATCGCCGGTCAGACTGGCGGCCGGCTTCGCATCAGTCGACGCCTGCACGGCTTGCTCCTGGGCGGGAATGCGACGCAGCATTGCATGGGTAATATAGCCAATGAAGGCCGCAATGGCAGCCAGAAGCAGATATGCCGTCTGCCAGTCGTAGTGACGGATCATCAAGCCGGTAATGAGCGGAGCCAGAGCCGCGCCGATACCTGCGCCGATCGAGGCGATGCCGAAAGCCAGCCCGACGCGGCGTTCGAATGCGTAGGCGAGAATAGGTAGATATCCCACGGGTGAGGTCGCTACGCCAAGCAAGCCAAGCAGGAAAGTCTTGCTGCCCAGCGCCGTCGTCGTCAGCGGCCCCGCACCCATCAGCAGCAGAGCAAGCACGAAGCAGATAATGGAAATCCCGATAATGCGCTGATAACCGTAGCGATCCATCAGCCTTCCGGCTACTGGCGAGCTTACGGCCAGGCCCAGCGAAGCCAACGCCATACAACTGGCGGCTGTGCCTCGTCCCACCTCCAGCGACTGCGCGATAGGCAGCAGAAAGACGCCTGTTGTACCCGCAAAGAGGGCCGTATACCCTCCCGCAAGCCCGAGTGAGGTCGCCGTCAACAAGGCGATGCTGCGCCGACTCTGAGCGCGCTTGGTCATACCGCCGGGCACACTGGTCCCCGCGAAGTTCTTGATGGAATTGTCCACATATGTCTCCTCGCCATTCTCTTTTGGATAGCGTGGCGGCCAATTTAGCAGAGCGTCCTTAGCGAAAAAACTGAAACTTCTGCATCAGCAAAATGCAGCAAATGAATAGCGTTCAGTCTATTTATATGCATGGCATGAATAAGCAAATTTCGGAATTTTCAGTGGAACTCGCGCAGCGCTGGCGATAAAGGTGGGCGATCAAAAAAAGGAGGCGACAGTGGCATCAATCGTTCGACACATGACTATCGTCAATTTCGAAGAGCTCAAACGGTCCATGCGAAAGTTGGCCACGCCGTCAATATCATCACGTGCCGATATGAAGACGCGCACTGTAGGCGGACCGCGACAGCGTTCTGTTCTGTTTGCACCGACCCACCCACCGTCCTGATCTGCGTCATTGCAACGCGAGTGCATGCGAACGCATCCAGCATTCACGTCGGTTTTCCCTCAGCGTGTTGACGCCAGACATGGAGGAGGTGGCGGCGGCATTCTCGGGGAAAGATTGCGCCGGAGCATCGATTCGACACTGCCCGGTGCGTGAATTCGCGACACTCCGCGAGGTTGAGGCTGCGCTCTTTCAGCTGGGCGATCGAGTGAGATAGAGATACGGCCATTGAAAGCGATCAACCAGCCGACTGTTCGCGTTGTGACTGCCCACTCCGCGGCACAGCCTCCACCTCGATACCCTAACGACAGAACACCAGAAACAAGGCCAACGACCTGCGAGACAGACCGGTCCAGTTCGTGTTCAACATCCCGCCCGCATACACTATGGAGCGTTAACTGCAGTAGGGGGTGTGGCCCGGTGGCCGATAGCAGCGACGCCCACGTCAGCCTAAAGTGGAGATTTCGCTATACGCATTATGGGCGCATAGTGTTTATTAAACGCCCATTAGCTGTATAGGAAACCGCCATGCTCGGTAACATGCCCGCCCCCCTCCCCTTGCGTCCGGCTGCTGCACGGCTTCGGCACGCTCACCCGCCCAAATCGTCGGCGTGGCCAACGGCGCCTGCCGCTGCCACTGTTCCCATGGGCAAGCATCCCAATGCATCTATCGTACGTACAGCACGCGAGTATTGGGGCTTCACGCAGGAAGAAGCGGCGGCCAAAGTGTTTGCCGCACAACGCACGTGGCAGAAATGGGAGGCAAGGAACGGTGGGGCCATGCCGCTCGCCGCATGGGCTTTGTTCAACCGCGTCGCGCCCGAGCGCGACGCCACCCATTTTCAGTTCGTCATTGCGCATGAAGAGCCTCTGGTAGTGAAAATCGGTTCGTTCGTAATGTTGCAGCCGCGCCGAGGTCCTCGGCTTATCGCACAACTGCTCGCTGACGACGGCGCCAGTTGCGACGATTTGACGCCTGGCACGCCACAGGGGCGGGCGCGTGGTGTCGTCGTCGGCTTTCCTGACCTGGATGACGCTGAACGGATCGGTTGCCCCTACCGCCGCGGTGAGCCGGTAAGGTTCTCCCTGCACAACATCATGACCGTAATGCATCAGCTGCCGGACGCACATCGCTACGCAGTCTCAGTCGATGATCCGGCCGTGCTTGAAGCTCTCGACGCGACAGTGGAGCGCCTGCTCCGAGTTGCAGTCCCGAGCAAGGTGGATGTCGTCCGAGACGGACGAAGCGTAAGCGCTGTTCTGACCGCCACATCTACTGCATAACAGTCGGCCGAGACCGCACCAGATCCTTCGACCGTCACACCACAGATCATGCCCCAATAGGCTTGCATGCCCCCCTTTTCGCTGAGACCATGCCATGAATCCTGCCGATGCCGAGAACACGACGAAGCTAAACGCCTCCCAAGAATTGAGGCCAATACTCCTGAATGAAACGGAGCTCGTACTCGAACTGGGCTTGCGCCAAACCACGTGGGTCAACGGTGCTGGGCGGACGATCCTTTTGGCCGACTATCGCGTCGGAGGTGAAGTCTGGCAGGTCCATAAGAGCGATGCAGACCCCTACCCATCCGGCCACATGCGCATTGCATCTCCGGCCCTGCTCGCCTCAGGTGCTGCACCCTGCATCTGGGTACCGCCGAACTGTTCCGCGGTAGGCAAGGCCTGAACCACTACCTGGCGCAGCGTCAATTCGACGCTCTTATCGACCGGGTTCGGCCTAAGCTCCCCGGTATCACTCTACCGTTGCCGGCCACCGCTTGACCCACCGAGACCAACAGTAAGTTGACTTCAACATCAGATGTCATCTTTTTCGAGCCAGGCAACGACCCACGAGCCACGGACCGCCACCTAAGCGGCAACTGCGCTTATCTTCACCATCGGCTGTCGAAGTTCATTAAAGTTGGAACCATTCAAGTTGATATTCGCCCGAATGGTTCACTTGCTAGCGCGGCGACTGCGTAACAGAGAGGCGGGTTGAACAAGGTCTCGTCCGATGGTGAATGTAAGGCCAAACTCGGGGTATAACAGCCCTCCCCGGCCAGGACTGGCCACTTAGCAAACTGCACATGACCGCCGGACCACAAGATTTCCAGATCACATCGCATTTCTATAACAATGCGATCTTCATCATCGACGCGCTTTCGCCTGACGATAGCCAAACGGGCGAAGCCATTCACCACGCGATGCAGATCATGGTCCAGGTGCCTCAGCACCACCAACCGATCGTCCAACGGATTTGCGTAACCACGCCAGACCAAATGCTCGCCGCGCTTGAGTCCATCCGCCGGTAGTGCAAGTTCAGTGGGATAAAACCTCTCGTGCATATCGAGAGCCACGGCGACGATATCCAGGGCATCAAGGTTGGCACGCAGATGATGTCGTGGAAGACGATCGAGCGCGCACTCGGCAAGATCAATAAGGCCTGCCGAGGGGACTTGGCTGTGATTGTGGGCGCTTGTTTTGGCCTATATGCCATTAGTGAGATCTCAATTGAGAAATCCTCTCCCTTCCACTTCCTAGCCGGCCCGGATAAACCAATTGGATCGGATGCAATTCGTCAGGAGACCTTGCAGTTCTACCAAGCATTGCTGGCCACGGGTGACCTTCGGCTGGCGGTGGCTAAGCTAACAAGCATGCAAGCGTTCTACGCCGAGAAGCTCCTGGCTCGCACACTGGCCCAATTCTATTGACAGGCTTGTCTAGGCAGTAAGGACCAGGCCAGGGTCGAACGTTACCTCTCGGAGTTTAGCCAAAACCGAGGTGGCTTTGTCAATCGAGCCCAGTTGCGTGCAGTCCGTCAAAAAGGTGAAAGCGCACGTCCGGAGGGGCAGCCGACAAGAGACCTTTAATCGCATCTCGAGCCGCTTTCTTCCATATAAGAAATGCTCATTCAAGCATGAGTATCTGCCGTCTTGAGCTAGGAACGGATGAGCACAGAATGAAGACGGCTCAAGCGCACCCCAGCCATCCTCAATCTTGAGGTGGCCCATCGCGAAGAGCCCAATCAATGCCGCCAAGGCACCCACCAAACAGAAATACTCATTCAGGCTCACCGCCAGATCTCCTCGTCGTTATCCAGAACAGAGCCTCGCAACCGCGAGGCGCAATCTGTCAATAAGCCGATTTAGATTTACTGTAGTTGGGACTATCAGATTCTTTCAGTTCACGAGCAAGATCCACAAAATGCGCGCGAGAGTAGGCCATCGTTGTTCGAAGGTCTTTGTGGCCAAGCAACTCGGCTGCAGCCCGCAGGTTCTTGGTTTTGTATACAACTTCCTTAGCTCGGGTGTGTCGAAGCCAATGTGTTGAAGCATCGGATAGGCGATCGGCGGCTTGCGTCTCCCCCTGCTCTTCTGCCAGCGCCGCAGCCTCCTTCAGTAACCCCTTGATGATCTCGTAGACACCTTGGCGCGTGCGAACAGCGTGCCACCTGGCGCGATAGCGCCTGCCGCGGGCGCTGCCGCCCCGCCCCGTGCTGGTCCTGAACGAAAGGACCAAACCCAGTTCTTCGCCCGGCTCGGGCGCGTCTTTCAAGTTGAAGGCCCGACGATAGAGGTGAAACGCATCCAGGACGTCTGGGTCCAATGGCACGCTGCGCGAGCCGCCCCCCTTTTGATGCCTGACTTCCAGCCCCCAAAACACGTCCGCTATATCCTCAACCCGAAACACATCGGCCATGTCAGCCAAGGCCGCCTCCGTTGTCCGGATCGCTGTGCGCACAAAGAGCAGAAACAGGAAGCGGTCCCGGTAGTAGCGCAGATGGTGCACCGCCAGGCGCCGCTCGCGTCGCTCCAGCGCTTCGAGCACAAGCGCCACCAGTTCGGGGGCAAGGGACTTAGGATCACCGCGGCGCCCTGCCCCGCGACTGCTCCGACGCGCCTGGCCCAGGGTAGGGTCAAATTCAACGTACCGCGCCTTGACCCAAAAACGGTAGAGCTCTCCGATGATCCCGCAGGCCTGAGCCACCGACGAGGGCGCCATCCTCCCTCGAAACGGCGTCCACCCGTCTTGTCCAATCCTTGCACCAGGCCGCGCCGCGTAGTCACCAGCCCCGTCGGTCAGGAAGTCCCTAAACCTGCGCACGTCGTCAAAGCGCCATTGGCGAGGCAAAGGCAAGGAAAACGACTCCACGTACCAGCGTAAACGCCTAACTTCACGGGTGTAGGTGAGGAGAGTATTCGGCGATACGCCGGTCTCCTTGAGTACCTGCAACCAGACATCGGCCGCCTCCCAATCGCTGGCAACGGTGCCGAGTGCATGCAAGGTCCGATCGGAGCCATCCGCCCTGGTGAGCTCATTCATGGCGGGGAGTAGCCTTCAATTCGTTAACCAGCCGGCGCAGACCGTCGACAATGGTCTCGGTTTGTCGCTTATCGGTCTCAAGTTGGGCAATACGCTTTCGCGCCTCGACGACCTGCTCGCGCAGCCCCTGGACTTCCTCTCGAACCTCCTGGCGCGCTCGATCGATGCGCATCATGTTTTCCCGATTTTCCGCGGCAGCTCGGTCGTTGGCCAGCTGCAGCGCCGCCGTCAGCTGCTGCACCGTGGCCTGCAGCTGGTCCCGACTGCTAAGCACGCCCGCCAGTTCAGCTTTGGCCGCGGTAGCCACGCGTTCCGCTTCTTCCCGCTCACGAAAGGCGATTTCCGCCTGGCGCTCTACGCGCTCGGCGCGTTGGCGCAACCGGTCGACCTCGACCTGCTGCAACTGCGCCAGCTCTCCGACGCGCCCCATGGCCTCGAGTGCAAAGCGAGATGGCTCGCTAGTACTAGTCGGGGTGCCGGAAGGCGTTTCGCTGCGAACGCCGCGAACGGGGATTTCAGGCGACGGCGCGGGTGCTGCGCCGCCGGCCACCAGAATGCGCGCCTTATAGCCCTGGAGCTCGTCATTGACCGTCGTTGCCGAAGGCCCTCGGTGAGCTGCGAACTGCTTCAGCAGTTGGATGTACGTCCTTGCTCCGTAGACCCCGCCTGTTATTTGGCGCACCAGTTCGAAGAAATCGCGTAGAAAGGCCCTATTCGTACCAGCTGGATGCGCTTGGTCAATCGCACCCAACTGCACCAAGAGCCGCTTGGCCTGATCGTCAGGCAGGGGCAGAACTGAGGGACGAGCCATGCTGACTATTCAACGTAGAGCGGATAGACCCGAGCCCGAAAAGCTCGTGGGCCTTCGGCGAGCAGGCGTTGGGCGAGGCGCAGCCACTCCTGCAGCAAAGCAAGGGCAGAGTTGGGCGACAAGATACGCATCTCTCAACTTGACGGCGATTGCACTTGCCTGAACATGGTGCGCGCGGATCGAACGAACTCTAGCGCGCTCTCATGCTGTGGGTTGGGCCACGCGCCCCACCACTTGATCGCTCGGGTAGCGTCATCGTCCGTCGCGGCCTCCACCACCAACCGCATCTCGCCAAGGATCGCCCCTCGACGCGGGTCGTCCGGGCACAGCGGGTCGTAGATTTCGACCAGCCGGCCGGAGTGTCCGCGCCGGCGGCGGCCTTGGGCCAGCTTCACCGCGTGTTGTCCAGTGCGAGAAAGCAAGCGCCACTTTTCGCAGAGCTCGTATGCCGAATCATCTGCTTTCCCGCCATAGCTCCAACTACCGTCCGGGAACCGCACAACCGTCCACAGTTGTTCTTTCATACCACTAACTCCTTTGAATCAAGATCAACGCCGAAAGCAGGCTCTTCAATGCGCGTTTGCGCGTGGGGCGCGCCTGCCTGCGGCTGGGCGAGCAGGAACCGCGCCTCGTCGACGAGCTGGGCCAACATTCCGGCGCCAATCTCGCCTGCGTCGCAATTCAGGTCTGCCACGCGCTGCAGAAGCGCCTTGACTGGATTCTCGTCGGCCACGCCGCTGAAGGCTTCGCCATGCCCGGACACAGCCCTGCCCAGCTGGGCGTTCATCCAGGCAGCGTAGAGCGCCGGCGCCTCGGGCACGACGAACACAGGGGCTCTTACCCAGCCGTCTACCTTGCTACTCACCCAGGCGCTTTCAAAGAGGCGGTCCACCTGACGCTCAGAGAACCCTTCGCCCACCAGGTCCCGCGCCGAACTCGGGCTATCGAAGGCTTCATCCAGCTCCTGGTATGCGGCAGGGAACATCGCATGCAGGGCGCCTTTGATCGCAAGATGCGCAGCGTCTCGGCCGTCCGCGCTCACGAAGATTGTGAATGGCTCGCCGCCTACGCCTGCAGGCAACGGCTCAACCTGGGCTCGCCATAGGTTGCCCCAGCCTTGCGGCAAGGTCTGGAGATCGGGGCCTGGATTGCTTGCGGGCATGGGCTTTCCTATGTGGGCGGGCGCATCACGCCGCGTTCAAGATTGAGCTGAACAGGCAGGCGCCATTGGCCTTGCCATTGACGCACTTGGCGTTGCCCTCTTGGCGTGAGGGAAGCGACTTGTATTCGATCTTACGCATTACCGGCAAGGTTGCGCCGCCAAGGTTGCCACCCGCATGGCCGACCAGCGTCTGGTAGACATCGTAGGGAATCACCTTGACGCCTGGCCAGCGCGCTGCAAACGCCTTGTTTGGCATGCCGTGCGGCGCCGTGAGCGCCACCGCGTCGCCGGCCACATCGCTGAAGTATTTGATGTTGGCCATCCTGCACCTCTTTTCGGTGGCGCGTCTTGCCGGGCGGCAATGCACGATCATTACTTTAATCGTTATTTTTATAACGTGTCAATATTGGTTATTGACATATGGCGCAATATGTCAAGTTTCAATGGCCTACCCTTTTGCTAAGCGAGAGGCCTCCAAAAGGGTGGATTTTGGACAGTGGCCGCCTGGCAATCAGGTGGCCCCGAGGCCAGTGTCGAACGCCACCCAAGTTGGGATTTACGTCATCCAGTTTGGGAATCGAGAATTTCCGATATACAAGCACTGGCGCGGCCTCTGACCAGGTTTTGCCTCTAAAGGTCCGATTTTGGGTGTTGATCGCAGGGTGACCCGCCCTTCTTTACAGAACGAAGCCTGCGCCAGTCGCTGGCTACTCGAGGCGCCTGGCCGGGCACGCCGCGCCGGTCCGGTGCGGGCACGCGTCTTCCCGTTCACGTTGCGCGTCAACTTGGACAGTCGATCCGCTACCGATGCCTCCGACCTGGTGGCGCTGCAACCACACCACAACGGCCTGGTCGCCTGCCAGCGAACAGCGCAGGCGACGCTTTTCAGGGCTGCTATTGATATGAAACATCGAGGTAACTCCAAATGAAAGGAGGACTCATCGTGCAGTCACGACCGCGGGAGCGACCAAATAAAAACGCCGATCAGCTCGAAAGCTGGTCGGCGTCGCACAGCGGGGGAAACCCACCGTAGAGGTGGCCTTATTTTTCCTTGGAGATGCGCTTCCGTCAAGCGGCCATCGATAGATTTCACCGCCGAGGTTTGCGACTGGCGCGCGACTTCCACCAGCACGCCCTGGCGGCCTCCCTGCACGTGCCGGCCGCGCCGCTGTCGACGACCGTCTGCTCGCCCTGGCGGGCTTCCTGCTAGTGCCGCGGCGGCCGCCGGCGTCGCCTCGAAAATTCACGCATCTTCTTTCGACAAGAATTGGGTCGAGCAATTGGCGACGACCGCGGCCGCCAGCTCCGGCGAAGCGTTCTGCACCGTGGCCACATCCGCGGAGGCCGTCACCTCGAGCGCCCGCATTTGGCTATACACCTCAGCCCAAATGGGCGCGAGATGGATGATCGTGTTGACTGCGTGCCGCTGCTGCAGGTCCTCCAGCCGGTCCTTCAAGTGCACCAGGTCTTCCTTGTCGAACACCATGAATTCCTGAAAGGGGTGCCAGGTCAGAACCAGTTCATCAGACGGTCGACGGCCCTGAAAAATTCGGCGCACTTCCAAGTTCGAGGCAATGCTGTTCGCCGAGGCAAAGTCCAAGCCCGCGTCCATCAACAGCTTGGCCAACCGCATCAGGCACAGGTCCACCACCCCGAAGTGGGGCGTTTAAAGGTTGGGGCTACACGAGCAAGGCAAAGGAACTTCTCCTGCGCCGCAACCAAAAGGACCACATCAATGCCCCTCCAACCTCAAACTGTTGTTCAACGCCTGGTAGCCGCTGCTGGCGCCGTGCTGCTGGCGCTGGCCGTAGCCTGCACCATTAACTTGCCGCCGACGCGGCACGAAGACTATCCGCTGCCGCGCGTGCAGGCGGCGTCACCGGCCCACATGGCGCCTGAATGACGCCGGCGCCGGCTTGGTCGGCGCACCCGCCCTTTGCAACCCACGCCCGCGCCCAGCGCGGGCTACCTGGTGCTGCCCTGCAACGCTTCCTCTGCCCAGTGTAGGAATGTCGGCGCCGTCATGGTGTACATGCGTCTCACATCAACCGGCCTGTGGCTTCGCGAATGCGGCAACATCGCAAAATCCCGATTTAGATGAAGTTTTCCTCGCAAAATCCCAACTTGAGTGACTCGACGAGACCAACGTCAATGACGCACTTTTCACAGGGTATTGATTTGACGGTGATGCCGTCCCCTCGCATGCTGAACGTCGACATCCTCCGCCTGTCCGCCCTGGCGGCCATGCTGCTTTTGGCCGTGCAGCTGACGGTCATGCCACCCGCTGGCGCACCTGGCCTACGGCCCCCGGTTGTGGCGCCCGTCGCCGCGCTATCCCGCAAACTGGACGGACACCTGGGCGCTGAGCGCGCGCCGGGCCCGCCCAACAAAAATCCTCCTTTCGGGGGCTTCTTGGCGACGTAGCTGGATGGGCCTGCTTGGCCACCTGGTGGGGTCCCAGTCTGGATGCCGGCCGGCGACGGCAGCTCGCCTGCGCCGACCGGCGCCATCGGTCGGCGCTGGCGTCCAGGGCATCCTGCAGCGCCTTTATCGCTTGTTGCAGCTTCTGGGCCAGGTGCTTGCGCTCATCCGGCGACGCGTTGGTGCCGCGGCCGCCTCAAAGACGCGGTTAGCTAGCCCGCTGTTGACCACTTGGCCGCTCTCCCCTACCGCCTCTGAGGCGAAAAGGGAGACTATTGCTCATGCCTTTTTCCTGCTCCACCCATTTGCTTGGTCTGGCGCCCCCTTGTTGATGATGACAGTGCTGCTGGCACTCGCTCCACCCGCGAACGCGCTCGGCCCGCGCCCCCAGGCCCCAGGCGCAGCCAGTCAGTGGGCGATCGCGGGGTTCACCGCGCGTCAGGTACCTGAACGCTACCCAGCGGAGCGCCGTTGCGGTACCGCCAGGACTGAATTGATTGCTTAGACTGTCGCTATCGATATTCCTATTGGTGCCCCCATGGCCAGTCCGTCGCAAATCGCACAACATGCTTGTGAACAGATCCTGATAGAGGATCGGCGCTACAACATCGAGCACAATATTTGGCCGAGTCAGGTGATCGTGGTGGACCGGCTTCTAAGCCGACGCTACGAGTTGCTGAAAGCCTACGAAGAGCTGCATATAAAACTACACCGCGATCCAAGGGCTCTTAGGGCATTCTTCGACGTATTGCTGGGTGCGGCCGCGCTCTGGAACCCTGAGAAAATCGCTGGGGCGCGGGCTGCTAGGAACGAATTGATCGCGACTAATGCCGACATTGCGCTCAAAGCCGCTGAGTTGTCGAAATTGCTACGACAGCGCGAGCACCTGCACAACACATCCGGTTTCATCAGCGACACCTACTATCACGTGATGGACATCGTTGCTGCCGCCGGCGAGAGGAACCATCTATTTCAATCACACGTTCAGAAACCCCTGGACGCATTGCGGGGTAGTTTTGATCTGAAGTACTGGCCATGCCTGGCGGACATCATAGAAGCAATCGCGTGCGACGCCCAGTACGCAGCTGCCCGCGCCCCAGATCCGGTGACGGCCGCCGCCACCGCGGCACGCCGGTCCTCGCTAGTCGATTTCTTCAAGGCGTGGTTCACAGGCCTTGAAAGGAATCGCGTGTTACCCCTACATGTCAATTTATCCGACGCTACGCTCGCTGCACTGGTTAACTGCGCTTTGGACTTTTCGCCTGACGACTCGGTGGACGGACCGTACGTGAAACGGCTCCGACAGGGCATCCGTCAGCAGCAGGCAGCTGCCAAAGCGCCCCGCAGCGTCGGGGACTCCTGCTCCTCCTACTGAGTAGATTTGGCCATATCTCCCGTGGCGGCTCTACGGCGCTGCGCCGGCGCGTTGGGACTGGAAGGCCTGTTCAAGTCCGGCTGCTTCGTGAACTGCTTGAGACTGCGTGGCCATCAGCAAATGCGCGCTGGCCAGCGCTCGGTCGGGCGCCTGCCGGCAATAGCGTGGAGAGGGCGTAAATCGCGTTCAGGCAGGCGGCGGTCTACATTTGGCGCTTGCGCAGTTTAGCCATACTGGTCTTCAGTTATGGGGTGCCATTGCTCCATCTCGACATGCCGCCCTCCCCCTGGGGTCCTCCGCTCCAGCACCTGGGTCGCAGCTCCATCCCGAGGAATCCCGAGGAGGGTTGGCTCAGTACAAGCCGTAGAGTATGTGCGCAATGGTCCAATGTGCGTCGCCGGCCTAGCTGGGAGGCTATTACCAGGCAGCGGGCAGCGGGACACTGAAACTCCGCCAAACTCGCGCCAACCAGGCCGTGTCTGTTGTCTTTTCGAAGCCGCTTCTCGCGGAGTCAATGAAGAGCTTTTGCGATCAGATGCTTCGGCCGCTCGAGGCGCGCGATGCGGGGCGACAGTAGGTGTTGGGGGATCGCGCGCCGTCGAGTTTGAGAAAGCCTTCACCCAACGCCATTGCGACGTCTCAGCGGCTCTTAATGCTAGCCAATGACATTCGAGGGCGTTAACCGGCAACGAACGTAGGTGATTGTTGTTCGTCTGGTCCTACTTAAAGCCATAAGCATCGACTGTTTGACCTGATGGAATCATCGTTGAGTGTCCCGACTCGGGACACTCCATATTGGAGTCAACCGCCTCAATAGGTTCAGTGGATGCATGGGGATGCTCGGCCCCTGTGTCCCGACTCGGGACACCCATTCTCCTCGCATCATCGGCCCAATGCCTTGAGCGTTCTGATGAAGCAGAACGCCCCATCGGAGTAAACCGATCGCTTCCAGCGCTTCGCCAACGGTGTGTGGTGCTAAATGTCCCGAGTCGGGACAGCCTTGCAGCAAAGCGGGTAAACCAACAGCAGGACCAAAGCAGCAGATGCGATAGACAGCCACAAAAAAACCCCGCATGGGCGGGGTTTCGGCACAAATGCAGAGCTGGGGTCTAGTCCTTCGGGAAAAGCCCTTCCATGAAGTCAGCAATTCGCTTCTCCATTTCTTCGTCCACGACGTCGTTTCGCAGGCGAATCATCAAGTGGCGTTCATCACGACGAATATCTCCGGCCTTGCTTCCCTCACGGTAGAACATTCGCACATGAGCCGCCCGTCCAGTCCGCGTTGTCGAAACAGCATTCCGTGCTGCCGCATTGAGGTCGATCTTCCGTGCGACATCGGCCTGGTCAAGCTCCCCTTGCTTCAGCGAAGTCCACAACTCCTGCAGAATCTCAGTCGTGCCGTCACCACCACGCTTCATCGCAGCCGCAATGTCCTCTGCGGCCGTAGCACCCAGCAATTTCGGGCGCTCTTCGAGGTCATTCTGAATGAACTTGGGCAATTTCTGGAAGGCCATCAGCCGGTACAACTGCGAGCGAGATATCCCGACTGCTTCAGCGACGTCCTTCCTTGTTGGAAAAACCTCTTGGATATTCAAGAGCGATCGACTGATCTCATAGTCGGATAGATCTTCGCGGTGGATATTCTCACTCAGAGCAGTGATGGCCATTTGCTGATCCGAGTAATCAACGATCACTGCATCGACCGTCGGCCTGTCGCGCTGCTTCCGCGACAACCAACGCCGTTCGCCCATCGCGATTTGATAGTGCCCAGAGATCGACGGGTGAGGACGAACGACAATTGGCTGCAATTGCCCATTCGCGTCAATGTTATCCGCGAGATCGTCCAATGCCTCTTGCTCGAAGTATCTCCGAGGTTGCCAGGGATTAGGTTCAATCACGGAAACGGACAGAACGTGCCGCGGGGCCCCAGCTGTGGCCGCAGCCTCCAGCTCCTTAATCCGCTCCTGCGCGATGGCCAATGCTTGTTGGGCAGTGCTCAAGGCAGCGAGTTGCCCAGGGCCGGTGCGAGGCACTCTAGGTACTTCGGGTGATTGCGCCACAGGCGTGGCCGCGGCCCCCTGAACATCGGTTGTCGATCGCATGCTGGCAGTTTTGTCCAGCATCTCTTGTCGAAGGTTGCGCTTCATTTGGATGCCCTCCAATGGTCTGTGTATTGTTCGTCGATCCACTGGCAATACGCAGTCAGCGGCTCTTTCGCGCGGGCCAGCGCACGGTCGTCAACATCGCCTTTCGACAGATCATGGACTGTGCCAAGCCCCAAGCCAATGCTGCTCGCAACTGAGCTCGCCGGCACTTCAATCGTATGCATCCAATCGGCATATGCGCGTTGCGCCCAAGAGCGCACCACTGGAGCTGCAGAAGTAGCTCCCCGATCTACTCGAGAAAGTAGAACTGAAATGAAATCGAATGTCTTGTCTTCGCCGCGTTCGACGAAGGTAGTGCCCATATCGGAGAACAAACTCCAAAAAGACACAGAGCTCATAAAATCTAGGCTCTCCGGTACAAGCGGCATGATCATGGCGTCTGCGGCCATCAACGCGTTGATCGTCATGTAGGAAAGGGATGGTGCTGAGTCGAGGATGATGTAGTCGTATCGGTCGCGGATATGGTCAAAGCCCTCGCGAAGAACATTCCAAAACCTGAAGGTGCTGTCGCGGGCCGTCATTGCTGGCAAGTGGAACTCAGCAGAAAACAGCGCGGTATGTGCCGGAATGAGGTCGAGGCCATCCCAGTAGGTCGTCTGAATAACAGCCTCAAGGTCTGCGACGTTGCGCTCATAAATGAACGGCAAGATCGTGTGCTCTTCGCGAACGTCTTTCTCCGCGTACAACCCACACAACTCAGTAGCCGATGCTTGAGGATCTAGGTCGACCAAGAGCGTCTTCCTGCCCAACAGGCTAAGGCCCTGCGCAATATTCATTGCTGTCGTGGTCTTAGTGGACCCGCCTTTGAAATTCGCCACAACGGCGACTTTCGCGGCACCAGGCTTCCCAGCGAGAAGAGGAGATGCTTCGATAGCCGACAACTGCTGAACGCATTGGCGAGTTTCGGCCAGGGTGAAGATTCGGCTTCGATTGCCCCTGACCTCTCCTTGGGGAAGGGTGGTGCCCTCCCTGCTTAGCAAGTAGTTGAGCCGAGCCCGATCGATACCGCACAGGTCGGCGACCTGCGCGGAGGTGAAAGTTGGTGGTTTTTTTCGCGGCCGCGGCGCCAGGATTTGCTCTCGCAACTCCTTGGTAACGGTTTCGATACGCCGCGCGAAATCGGCGATCTGGACCAAATTCACTCTGCGGTCAATTTTCACCTGCGGGCCAGTTGCCATCGCATTCTCCATAAAATTAGACACTTTTCCGCGAAGATTATACGCGGTGTCGAATTTCTGAAAAGGCGATATTGCGTCACTAGGAGGCAAACGCGATCGGCGATGCCAACGGGACAATTGCTCGGAGGTGCGACCGAGCAAGCGTGAGGTTGCCTACGGTATGAGTCGCCGCCGGCGAGCAGGTGTGGCGAGGCGAGACGCTACGAAATTCCCGAATTGCATTCGTACGTCGGGATTGCTGTCGAGCAAGCCCACCATGGCCAGAGGTTCGATGCGTAGCTGGAGTGATAGAGTCTTGGCGGGCAAGGACCTGGCAAACTGATCGAACATGTCGGCTTGCAGATTGGCTGGCATCCCCAGATATGCCTCAAAGCCAACCTTCGCTAGGGCTGTCAAACGCGCGGCTTCCTCCTCCCGATGCTTGTCTTGTTCTGCAAGGGATTGGGCGAGTGGCGAAAGGTCCGGGACCGGGAGCTGGGTGTCGGTTGATCCTTTTTTCTCAAGAAATATCTGCGCAGTGCCTAGCGTGTACTCATCGCGAATCGCCTTCATGAGATAGCCGGCGACGTTGCGCTTGACTTTGCCCTGCTGGAGCTGGTGCCTGGTGTAGGCGATCGCATTGTCGATCCGCTTATCGTCCCATTTATCTCGGTTGCTGACGATTTCGTCCAGTTGTGCGCCATTGAGGCCGAATTCGTTGCGCAGGACTTCGTACTGGGCCTTGAGGGCAATCATCGACGCCTGAGGTGCGTCGAAATCGTCTGTCTTTTTGATGTGAAATCGGATACTTCCGACCCGTTTGGATCCGGGAACATTTTTTGTGTCGTAGGACACATTCAGCCCAGTCACCTCGTTGATCTGCGAAACCGCCTTTTCGATCACCCGCTGGCGCATCTTCTTAAATTCGGCGTATTCGTCCGAGGCAAAGCCCCACCACGTTCTGAGTTCCTCCAGAGGGATCCAGCTGGTCATCCCCTTGGAAATGTGCAATTGGAGTCGGTCGAACAGCACTTTGGCGTGTATCGACTTGAAGATGTAGCGCAGGCTTAAAAAGTGACTGGCAGCGGGGCTTTTTATTTCTGCCTGGAGACGATGGTTGATCTCGAAATAGACCTTGCCTCCAGCAATGCCCACGGGGCCTAGCATGGGTATTGAGGCCCAAGGGTCGTCATTTTTTCCCGATGACGATGGTGCCTCGATTTGTACAGCAGCCTTTTGACCTTCGCGCAAGACAGACTGCAGGTGCTTTCGATTGTTGCTGCTATAGCCCATCAGCCACTTGAAAACGTCCAACTCAATCCGGTAGGTCGACTTGTACTCTGGATCTTGAGCTGTGATGAAGTAAAGGACGTCTATTGCACGGCGAGCGGCCAGGCTAAGGTCAACGATGTTGATGAACAGATTGTTCTTGTGGAACCCCACCGAGGCAGGCAGGCTCTCCGCAGTAGCACCATGCTGTTCAAGCTCACTGAACAACGAGATGGCAAGCTGCATAGCTTTGCCGTCATTTTTCGGTTGCGTGTCTGGCGCCTGGTCAGACTTGTCGACTGGGGTGATCATGGTCGGTGGGGGTTTGCGGATTGCTGCGAGTATCGTAGCTCTAAGGTATCGAGTCAAAACAATTCTGGGTACTTTTCGCTAGGCGTAGCACGGAGCTTTGGGTGGGTTTTTCTCCGTCAGTAGGTTTTTAATATATACAGACCCACCAACAAACAGGGATGCAAGATCTCTTGTTTTTCAAACACTTAGTTGGCGAAGGTGCCTCACACCGTACTCAAAGCGCCCTGTATTGTTGGGAAAGGTACCTAAAAATGTGTCTAGGTCCATGGCTTTGTCCCGGCAAGGTGCCTGAATATGTCCGAAGACGGATTCAAGGTACCCGATTTTGTTCAAACTGCCCGCAAAGCCGCATGGATAAAGGAGATAGAGCCTTTTCTTCCTCCAGAAAAGTGCCCTTTATTGTTGTATTGGCGAGCCAAGGTACCCTTTTTTGATGGGGATAACATCTACGCTCTTTCGCCCCTGCTATCAACCGGTCTTGCACACCAAAAGTGCCCGGATTTGTACTGCATATCGTGCCTGTGGAACGAAGGTGCCCAGATTTGTACCCAAAGCGACAAGTCAGATCGGTGTACCGAGTCGGGACACATTTGCATATCGGGCACTTTTAGTCACTTTGGATCGTGACGACTGGCAAGTGGCTGGAATCACTCTGCGACCTGCGATGGGCTGAGCATTTCGGAGCCAAACATCGAACAAATCTGGGTACCTTTCCAGACCATTGAAGACGGCCGTGGGTAAAAGGACCAGAACGGCAGTGAGCCAAACTCAAAATTGGGGTTCTATCCTCTTGCCCAACCAGTCCATCCCAGGATCCGCACAAAACTGGGTACCTTTCACGGGCATACACGGCCAATGAATGACGCTGAATGGCAGTCGATGGAAGCCAATAACAATTCTGGGTACTTTGTTCGATGTCGTCGAACCGACTCGTAGCACCGAAGCGAGTCGTGGCGTGATCCTAGTTGCCGCGCCAAAAAAAGGCGCCGCTTTCGCGGCGCCATGTTCTCTGAACAGAAACCAACAGCCAGAAGCTTCAGCGTGGCCGCGTGCGGTCTTCACGCGCCGACTTACTCGTCTGGGCGATGACCTTGTCAAAGGTGGCCGACCGAACGTCAGCGTGGATCTCCGTTTGCGCTCGCCGGCGCTGCAATGTCCCGTCGCGTAAGGCTTCGAACAGCCGTTCGCTAATTCTGGCGCTCTGGTTGCGCGGTGCCTCACCGACAACGCGTCGGGCCCACTGTCCAAGCGCCTGAAATGCATTCTCGATTTTTTTGAATAGGCGACCGACGGTCTTGTCCAGACCGGTCCGCCCCTCGAACTCATGTGCTCGCTCATCGAAATGGAAGCGTTGCTCTCGCCAAAGAGAGAATGCGTGCGCCGCGGCTTCATCAGCATCCGAGCACTGCGAGATCGCCTGCGGCGACATGCGCGCGGCGACCATGGCCGTGCGCACCCGACTGTTCAGCGGACTCCCATCTTCGAACGCATCGCGGATGGATGCCGCCTCATGGGCTGACATCAACTGCTTCGAAGCATAGTGGAAGGCCTCATGGCTGAACGCTCTAGCGGCGCTTCGGGTCCGGGTCGATATCTCGATGAGATTCGAGAGCTGGCGAGCAGCTGCTTCCTCTTCCTCGCCATTAGCTGCGCGAATGATTTTTCCGACCAACCGCACAGAAACGGTGCTGCCCAGCATCTCCCGGGCCTCGCGGATCATCTCGCTGTGGGACATATCCTGGCCAAGTGCCAACGTCGACCTGGGAAGCAGGTCCAAGCTATACATAGGCTGTGCCGCTTGGAGCTTCGCCCGCACTTCGGTGGTCATGGGGAAGTAGGGCAGGGAATGTATGGCACCGTTCTTGAACTGGACGTCAGCGGCACGTACTGAAACGCCAGTACCCTTGAGCGCCTTGTTGGCGAGCGTGGGAAGCACTCCCAGATAGAAATCATCAAGTCCATCATCTATGTTGGCTCCGACTCTTCCTCCGTTGCGAAGGCTCGCATTGATCCAAGCAACACCTTGGATCCGGGGGTCATCCGCCGCACGCTGCATCAAGCGACGTATCACCAGGCCGGCCCAGCTGTCAGTGTGTTTGATGAACGGTCCGTCTGGAATTCTTCCCGACGGACCCGACAGCCGTCGGCGTTGCGCCCAGTCTGATTGGATCTCATCAATGAAGAAGAGATCGTCCCGGCGCGACGTCCGGGCGTGGGCCAGCAGATTCTTGATCTTGGTACCGGTTGTAGGATCGATCACGCCCGAAAAATGGTGGTGGTCGAAGTCGGGCACGGATTCCCTGCTGGCCAACAAAGCGCGTCGCTCGTGGTCGAGCTGAAAAACCAGCTGAGGGTCCTGGATGAGTCGTTCATGGTTGAAGTCCAGATCCTCGAGCTCGTACCGAATCTCGTCCAACCGGTCTTCGATGTTGTTACGCGGCGAGTTTAAGCAGTAGAGCGTTTCCTGGTACTCGTCGTAGCCTGGCACAACGTAGCTGCGGAAATGTGCCGCTCGGAGGTCAATTTCCTTGATGGTTGGACGCAGCGCCAGCTTGTTGAGCAAGGCATCACGGCCGATGGGATGGTTGCCTTGGGAGGCCAGCCACTCCAAGACACCGGCCTCCTCAATTTCCCGCTGCTTGACCCCCTTCTGCGTTAGGCCCCGGAGAGTGCTGATCCATTGGCTTGCCGGCGCTCGCGGCTGCAGATCGCGGATCTTGTCGGCCAAGACGCTCGTCAAGCGCGGGTGGACATCGGAATTCAGATAGCGGTAGTGTGGGGCGGTCATTCCCTATGGCTCCATTTAAGGCGATCGCGGAAGCAAGGGGCTTCACCGCGCGGCGCTCGGTGCAGTCGCGAATTCAGTCCGGCGACCGCGTTTAACTTTCAGGATGAACTATAATTGCAATTCATACTGAAATTTAGACAAAAGTCGCCTTTTCCTCGGCTGTCGTGTGCTCGGCGGCAGAGAGGGGCAGGCCACACTGATGCAAGGGAAGCGCCACTTAGAGTTCACCCCAAACGGGTTCTCGCTCGGTCTTGACTCCGGCTTGTCAGAGTCAGCGCGCTGTGCAGGACTTACGACTGGGTGGGCGGCACAGCAGGCCGGCGCGCCCCCTTGCTGGACGAGGACGGACATTGATGCGTACTGGCGGTAGCCCCGTAGTGACTTCGCGCGAACAAGCGGAGAGCTTGCGCGCGTTGCTCGATCGACTGCTATTGGCTCCGGTGGTCGCGAGTCCATTCTCTACGACACGCCTGTTTCAGGAGGTAGCCATGAGCGGGGCCTTAGACAATCCTCCGGCGCCCGAAGCATGTCCGCCTATTGCGACGCTTATTCGCCAGGACAGCCCCTTCATGCGTGGCCGGTTGTTCCTGGCTGCGGCCGTGCAGGCCGCCGAAGCCTTGCACCAACAACAGAATCAAGCGCAGGCAGCGCGAGAGACTCGCCTCGACATTCCGCGAGAGCGGCCCCGGGGCTAACCAGGCGTTGCCTATCGGAAAGGGCTGCTATGGCAAAGGCAATTGCGAGAACTCGAAGTCGTTACCCACTAGACTTCGCCAATCCTGATCCACGACACGTCGACATCGTGGACATTGCCCTCGGCCTATCGAAGGAATGTCGTTGGAACGGACAGTTACCGGCCGATGAGTTCCTCAGCGTCGCTCAACACTGCGTAATGGCGAGCGAATTGCTCCCGGCGGAGCTGCAGTTCGAAGGGCTGTTGCACGACGGGGAGGAAGCGTACGTCAGAGACCTTGCATCGCCTGTAAAGGCGCTGTTGCCCCAGTACGTGGAACTGGCGGCCGGCATTACGCTTGCCATTCGGACTCGATTCGACCTACCACCCCATCATCACTCCCCACAGATAAAAGTTGTCGACACCGAGCTCCAGGCGCTCGAGGAACGGGCGATATTTCATGGCGAGCGGACCTTCGAATTCTGGACGCCAAAGCAGTCATATGACCGCTTCATGGAGCGGTTCAATGAACTCTATCCGACGCATCTCGAACGTCTGAGAGACCGAGGCGTTAGAACCTATCACGACGCACTCGTCATGCAGCCTCGCCATGATGCGCCACGGGCCGAAGCCGCTCCGACAGCCGCGGCCGCCTACCCTCGTGAGTCCTGCTCAGGTTGAGCGGCCGATCAAGTAACCCGAGCTCCGACCAATCTAAGGCAGATATGGACTCATCTTTGAACCGACTCCCCGCCGACTTCGAACGCGCGCTCGCAGATCTGCGCGCAGCGCGAACCGCAGTAGAGACCGGCCCTATAGACATTCAGATATGGCGGGCTGCAGACGAAATTGCTGTCGCGATCGCGTATCGGCCTGGCCGTGGCGAAAACCTCGTTGGTAGCTACGACGGGAGGGCACTGTTCTGGACTGCTGAAGATGGCCTGACGGAGACAACGCAGGACGTAGACAGCGATGTAGCGTCCTATCTCGGCGCAGGGCTTCTGGTGGTCTACCTCGATCCTGAGTCGAACGCACCTGTCGGGGAAGGCGTTCTGGTTCACCAAACTGCAGGGGGCATCTGATGGACATCAATGACGTTGCTGCCGGCCTGGGGGCGCGAACGAGGGCATTTTTGCAGCACGCGACGCAAGGCGGACATGAACTGCGTATTGAGAGCAAGGGCGAGGTTGTACGAGACGGATCAGCACTTGGCCGTCGCCTAATGGTGCTCGGCCTATCCGCGGTCGCCGCTTCAATCAGCGTCGACAGTGCAGGGCAGGGCGCGGGCGACATTGCCGTTTTGCAGGTGAGCCTCAATGGCCAATCCGTTCACGCCGACCCGTATATTGGGAGCTTGACTGACGCAGCGCCGACGCCGGTCTCCGGGGCGAAGGCGGATGAACCCGATCAGCAGCTGGTCGAAGCGCTTGCGCTCTGCTCCCCAGGTCTAAGCGATATTGACCACAAACTGCTGCTCAGCGCGTACCGCTACACCTCGGGGTGGCAAAGCTCGACGACCGCCATGCGGGCGGAAGCACTTCGTGGGCTCGCTCAAGCCTATGCCGAGGTAACGGTATGGGCGGCCGAGTCGGGTAGAAGTCTGGAACTGGGCGTTGCTGCCTATTGCCAGGCCCGCGACGGATGGCGAGACCAAATTGTGAGATGGGACGCCGCGGCAGCGCAGCGGGATGACCCGCGAGAGTTCTACAGCGGCGTCGTGCAGGAGCACAGGAAAAGCCTCTATAGCAACGTCGTCCAGGCTCAATGGGAGTATCTGGCCAATCATAGTATCGCTTCGTCGCTCGTGGACAGCGGCCTCTTGTTAAAGGTGGGGGGCGACTATCGCGGCTGGGTTTCGGCAATTGGTTCAGTGGCGCGCGTGGTGGCAGATGCCACTGGTGACTCCAGAACCCAGGCAGCGGTGCGTGGGGCAACGGGCCTGCTGAACGCAGGCTCATCTGTAGCCCGCGGCATGGAGCGCATCGGGGAGGGGTATGGCGCTCCTCGCAGGGTTGACCAGGTAGGCAGGTCAATCTCTGACCTTGCGCGCCTGGGCCGCAGCGCTGAACGCTTATTGGATGGTCCGAAAGGTCCCTCGGCGCGCAGGCCTGACGGTGCTCAGCGACACTCAGGCGTTAGGAGCGGTCCCGGCTATTCGCGGGATGGGCTCTCCCTGGACGCAAGCGATATGGCGCGACTGGGCGATGCGGCTCGCAGAATGGGCTTCCGCGTGAGCCTTGTTCCGCTAACTGGGGAACCGATCCCCGCGGACCACCCGACCGTCAAGGCTACCTACAGCCAGGATCCCGTAATCGCCCGACAGGAGGCGCAGCGCAACCTGGCCGAAGTGGCGCGCCTGCACGAATATGCGCAGGCCAGCGGCATGAACGTTCGATTCGACTCGATGTATGACGAGTATGGGCGCCTGGCCGACGCTGTACGCGATCGGGAGCAGGGTGGTCAACGCTCCTTGCGGCCTGGTGACGGCTCTCGGGGGGGCTGAACGTGCATATCCCCTTTGACAGCCCTTTTTTCGTGCGCCTGTACCTCGTTCAGAAGAACAGTCGGGCGATGATCGACGGCAATCGCTTGCCGAGTCCGTTTGACCTGGTGAGCGACGCGCTGCTCGTGGCTGTGCCGGGCACGACGGTGCATCACGTACGAGGTTGGGCTGCACTTGACGAGCAGTTCGATCGCAAACAGCACTCAATCACCGAGGTCCAGTGGGTCGGCGATGAACGCGCAATCTTGGGCAGAACCATTGCTGTATGTGCCATGCCCTCGGGAGACAGTCACAGTCCCTACGTGATTTACGGACCGTTTGACGACGGTGACAGCGCAGAGGCATGGATGGCAAGCCACTTCCCGACCACCGCCAGCAGCGGCTGCATCTTGTACCCAATCCAGAATTGCTTTGCATTGTGCATGCACACGTGGAGGGTGGAACTGAATGCAGTCCTGAACAGCCGACTGGCGGAGAGCGCACTACGGTTCGGAGATGCGAAGCAGAAACTCATGCGCCCTAATGCGGGTGAGCAGCAGGGGCACCGTTCACGTGCCGAACCGTCGTTTACGGCTGTCGCTGGCCACCCCTCCCCGAACGGGCTGGGACGGGGGGATGCTGAGCTGTGCCGACTTCTTGACATGATCGATCCGGTGAGCCGTGCGGCCGCACGCGAGATCGTCGCCAATCTTCTGCGGGAACACACACCGGACGCCTAGGCTGCTGTCCGGCTTTTACACGGAGCCAATGATGTTGTTGAACAACCAAGGGGCGCAGGGCGTGCCCGACGAGACGGACATCGTCAGAGAGGACGGACCCGATCGCGATGCGGGTGGAACGCAGGGTAGGGCAAGCAACAGCTCGACGGACTCGGGCGTACGTTGGCAGGTGCCACCACGCCGGCGCCCTGCTGGAGGTAATGCCGACCAGGCCCGGCAATCCGAGAGCGCTCATAGCTCGGGTCCCTCAACGGCCGGGATCGGTAGCGAATCACCGCGCCCTGAAGATGCGTCGCGTCAAGCCGCCGGCGGCTCCTCCTGGGCGCAACCTGGTAAGCCGCCGCTGGGCGAACGTATCAAGCGACCGAGCGACGCAGCCACAGCGCGTCGACTTGCAGAATTCTGGGCAGCAAAGCAAGCGGAGGCAGTAGCGCGCAAGGTCGAGAGCTCCATCGCCGCGACGCCGCAGCTGGGTGCGGTGCATCCGAACGTGATCATGCGCTTGATGCAGGCGCTCATGCGGATACTTCGCCTGCTGTTCGAGAAGCTGGGAATTCACAACCGGCCGGGAGGCCCCGATAACGAGGATCCGCAGCGCGACGAAAGTCGCTTTGCTGGCGGGGGAGTGCGTTTCAATTCGTCTGCACCGAGCGGGGCCCAAGCAGCCGCGGCGCCGGCCGCTGATCAGCGTCCCCAGAATCAGACCGCCAAAGCGCAACAGGCCCATGCCGCCATGCCCGACGGCGTGGCTGACGCGGCCGACGGGGTTGCTCAGCCGTCCTATGCCGATGGCTTTGGAGAGCGACATCAGGCTGCTGGTGCTGTGGATGCTCAAGGCATGGCGGCGCATTGGGAAGCGGAGAAGACCACGGCTGACGTGGTCTCTGCCGCGATGATCCGCCTGGCCGAGGACGAGCACGTCCGCCACCGAATGCAGGCCGTGGGAGACAATTCGGCGCTTCAAACTGCGGTGTTCATGTCTGCGGTGGTGAATTGCTTGCGTGATCGCGCCCGCCTCGTTCAGGACCACCTGTCCGCGTACGGTGGAGCTTTGAATCTGCGACTCGCGCGCCACGCGGGCCAATGTGCTTCGTTTGGTGGCCATACGGCCGCAGCCCTCCTGCTGCAGAATGGGGTTATCCAACCGCAGGACATCTCGCCCGCCTTTGCGCAAGAAGTCCGTGATATCACTGCGCGCTACCAGCCGCACCTGGATGAGTTGAACCTGCTTCGAACCGCTGTGACCGAGTCGGCCCGCGAGGTTTACCAGTGCTCGACGGACTCGCCTCTGCAGGAACAGCTGTTGCGTGAGATGGACGGTGCGCTGACTGACTTATTGGGCAAGGATTGGCGGCAGGCTCTTGCGCTGGAGCGTATGGGATCGGCACCCGACGACGATGAGGTCGACGCGGCCATCCGCTCGATGCATGAGCAGCAACACCAAAGCGGTGGCGCCGTCGAGTCGCCAACCGGCCCCATCGCCGCTGAGCCTCGTCAGGCTGAGGGTGTTCCGGAGGCGCCGGCCAGCTCAGGTCAGGCGCCACGCGTCGATGTACGAAACGAGACGGACTCGCCCCCGCCGGTCCCGTCGCGGCAAGCATCGGCGCCAGCGCCGGCCCAGGAACGAACGGCCCCATCAGAGCTGTTCACGCAAGTGTTGTCGGATCCGGATCCCGAGCCTGGCAGTTTCCCCTCGCAGGGTAGTGGGGAGGAGGCGGAAGGCATTGGCGCGGTTTCGGAGCAGGCCGTCGCGGGGGATGGCGATGCCAGTCACGCATCCAAGGCGGGGATGTCGCGAGACGAAGCTATGGCGCAATTGGCACTGCTGGATACAGACGATGATCTGCAAGCCGGCCGCCCTGACGCCCCCGCGGCGCCAGAAACGTATGGCCGAGAGCGTGGCTGATTCTCTACTCGGGTGAGGAGTCGCCGGTCGATTTGATGAGGAATTGGCCGCGCTCCTCCTTGCTGTAACCGGCGATCCAAGCCGGAGGCCGGCCCAAGCCGCTCCAGGTTTCGCCGGTGGGGGAAGCATACTTATTCGGTACGGGGCGCTTGGAGATCGATTGCCGCATGACCTTGGTCATGCCCAGAGGACGGCGGCCGCGACGAGGCTTGCCATCGGCCGATTGCTTGTCTTTGCGGGCGAGAGAGCCTATCTCGTCGATGAGTTGCTGGGCGGTAATGCCAGAGCTGAGCGCTTTCGCTGCGTAGACCCGGATGTGTTGAAGAATGGCGGCGTGCTGCTCACGGATCAGCTTTTCGCGTTGAGCATCCAGGGTCGCCAGCTCTTTGGCTACTTTATCGAGGGAGAGGGCGCGCTTAATCATTGCAGTTGAGCTTGAATAGAGGTGCCGCGCGACCCGTGTGTCAACTGCTGGGAGTAGAGCGGTCCTGCTGTCTATTCTGCACGACCTGATCGGTGTCCACCGCGGGCGCGAGCAACTCGGTTAAAAGTTCTGGTGTCTTCACTAGCGTAACACGCGCCCAGGATAGGTCTGACGTCGAACGAGACGTCAGCAACTCAGCGTCGCTATTGCCGCGGGCGATGCCCCGGTCATAAAGGGCTAGCACACCAGGTGTTTTCGGGTGTCCTTGAGGCAGCAGCGCAATAAGAGCTGGCCGGGCCTTGAGCGCCAGATCGGGCCGGAGCATCGCCGCCACCGCCAGCCGCTTCTCCGGCGGTAGCGTGTCGAGTTCGCTTCCTGCTTCGCTTTCCTCCTGGGGGCGGCCGGTACCCGGTGAGAATATTTGGCGCAGCTCCCGATCCAAGTATCGACGCAAGCTCGACCCCTCGGGCACCAGCGTGACGAGTGCCGTCAACTCGCGCTTGCGATCGACGCTGGCCTGACCAACGGAGCGCTTGAGCCCCTCGACTGCGATAGGGGGAGACTCGTCGCCGGCGGCATCCTCTTCGAGTATTTCCCGGGCACGTCTGAGAAAGTAGGCTCCGAGGGATTCGGCCTGCAACACCGCCTGGTGCACGGCTTCGGGACCAACCGCCCGGACCCATTCGTCAGGATCTTGTCCATTTAGTGTGATGAAGCGGAAGTTGACGCGGTCTGCGAAAGGCAGCGACTCCTTCACTGCAGTCCACATCGCGCGTTGGCCAGCGTGGTCCCCGTCAAACAGATAGACCACCTCGGATGTGTGTTGGCGCAACAGATTCAAATGGCTGCCGCGGAAAGCTGTGCCCATACTGGCAACAGTATTCGGAAAGCCCCACTGGGCGAGCATGACCACGTCCATGTAGCCCTCGACAACGATGGCGTGTTCCCGCTCTTTGATGGCTGCACGGGCCTGATGCAGGCCATACAGCAGGTGCCCTTTGTGGAAGATGTCGGTGGTGCCGGTGTTCAGATATTTGGGGCTACGCGTGTCCTTCTCGCCTTCGGCCAGGCGTCTCCCGCCGAAGCCAACGAGATTTCCGTCGCTATCTCGGACCGGGAAGATGATCCGATCTCGAAACGTGTCGTACCGCTGGCCTGGCTTGCCCTCCCGCTCCCGAAGTAGGTCGACGTCCAGTAGCGCCTGATCCGAGCGATATGCATCGCCGAACACTGCCAGCAAGCCATTCCAGCTGGCCGGCGCGACGCCCAACTCGAAACGGTCAATGGACTCAGCCGTCAACTGGCGTTTCGCTGCCCAGGCTTCGAGCGTTTTGGATAGCGGTAGCTGGCGCTGAGCGGGCGCCCGGTAGAACGCCAGGGCGGCGTCCAAAGCTGCAGTCAGCGTCTGGCGGCGTTCCGGGGAGACAACAGGCGGTGCATCCTGCGGGGCGCCTTGGGATAGAGGCCTTTGCGGCCCGGAGGTGCGCCCACTCACGCTGTAGGCTTGAGATCCACCTTGGATTGATATGCCGAATCTTGCAGCCAGTTCACGTATGGCGTCTGGGAATCGTGTACCGAAGTAGTCCTTGAGAAATCCCACCGCGTCGCCGCTGGCCCCGCACCCGTGGCAGAAGAAGAATCCCTTGCCCGGCATGACGTTGAAGGACGGAGACTTCTCGTTGTGGAACGGGCATAGGCCTACGGAGGTGCTCCCAGCCTTGCGCAGGGCGACCACTTCGCCGATGACCTGGTCGAGATTTTCATTGGCCCGCTGGGTGACCTGGTCGATGACAGCTTTGGGGATCAATCGACTCTCGGCGTTAGTCTGACTCTTGATTATTGCCAATTTGCCCGGCTCCTAAAGAATGAATAAGTATAATCAACCATACTGAAATATCATGAGCCGGAGGCAATAAAAGAATGACGACCGGATCCTCGAGCGCCAGCCGCCCTCGTACGACACATTCTGCAGACCCGGGTGGCTTTAGCGGTCAACTGGCGTCGATCCTCTTCGGAACCGCGCCTCCGCTGGGTCGAACAGGTATCGAAGCGAGGGCAGTGGAGCGCTTCGCCGAATGGCTGGCGTCCAAAGATGCCATGTCGGACGTGCGGCTGGCCGCCTATCTGAAGAAAGTCGACAGCTGGCTTCTGCCTAAGCTCTCCGGCCTGGCGATCCTGCAGGTGCTGCAGCTCGTCGAGGCCCGGCGCCCACGGCTCCTTCCCGCCTTGTCTTTGTCCAGCGCCTGGCAGTCTCGGTTGGACCAGGCCATGACATATTCCGACCTGTGCAAGCCGTCGGCTCTGATGCGTCTGGCTACAGCCCTGGAGGCCGAGCGCAATGACGACTGAAGGCCAACAGACCGACGTCACAGGTGCAGAAGCAGAGACGGCGCCATCGACGGCAGCGCGGACGAAGCGGCGAGGCCGCTTTACTCGGTCCGTCGTTTGGTCTGCCCGAACGGTCGGGCGTCCCTACCTGGAGGCAGGAAAGTCCGCAAAGCGCCTGAAAGACACTTTACGGCGCTTGGGTAGATCCGTCGCTGGAGGTGCCGACCCGGGCGGCGACGCGAACTACGTCGATGCGCCGGACGCTGCGGCAGCGTTTGAACGTCTATACAAACTCAATGGTTGGTCTAAGGCCGGCCTTCAACAGCAGAGAACGGCAGTCGTTCGGGCGAAATTCGTCGCGCTATTGCTCGCGATTCTCTTCTTCGCTGTGACTGTCTTTGGAGTGCTGACCCTCGGCCATCACCACTACGTAGCGGTTGCAATGGCGCTGGTCGGGCTGGCCATCACGACACTCGGACTGAGCTTGTTCGTTCATCACGCGATATGGCAAACACAGATCGACGAGAGGCGGCTGCTTTCCGCGCGTGAATTCTTCTCACACCCGGACCGCTGGGCGTACCTCTTCTCGTCATGAGAGCGAAGCAGATGACCAGAAATTGCATTTCTCCTGCCCGGATTGCCGGCTACCTAGCCATCTGCGGCTTGGCTTTGTCGGCGGCGGGCGCGGACGCGCAATCCAGCAAAGAAGCCATTACCCGGATAGCCTTGCCTGCCCGAATCCCGGGCGAGTGCCTTAAGGCAGCCTCGGATCGCTATCAACTGAGACCGGATGTGCTCTTGGCGATCTTCAAAGTTGAATCTGGCGGCAAGGCCGGTGTGGTCGGGGTCAATAAGAACAACTCAAAGGACCTCGGTATAGGCCAGCTCAACGACAGGTCCTGGGCAAAGTACATGGTCGAGAAGTACGGCATTCCGCTGACCACCCTCAGGAACGATGCGTGCCAAGGGATCATGTCGTCGGCCTACGCGCTTCGTAGTGAAATGAACCGCTGTCTAAAAGGGGGCTTCGCAGGCACAGACGCCGTTTGGTGCAGTGTCGCGGTGTATCACCACGGGGGCGCTCTCCCGGTGCCCTCTGCTAGCCCCACCATTCGAGAGATTCAAAAGACCTACGTGCGCAAGGTCTGGGCGGCCTATCAGCGCATGGTGTCTACCGGGCGTTTCGAGTAATGGCTAGGGCAAGAGCAGATGGCGGGCGGGAGTCCATCGCGCTTCTGATCGTGGCAGTGCTCGGCTGCGCGATCATCCTTGGGCTGACCCTGTGGCTTGTGGCCAGCAACCGCATCGTCTTCTACAGCGCCCCTATATTTAACTGGATGGGTAAGCCGTGGGGCTGGTTGCCCTTCGACTACACCCAGCAAGTAGCGTTTGATCTAGAGACAATGTACCGATTGGCTCGGCGCTATCCAACACGAGTCGCGCTAAAGGACTGGCTCGGCTATGCGCAGACCTCCCTAAGGCCACTCTCCGTCATGCTGGCAAGCTGCGTGGCGGTCATGGGCACTCGTCTGGTGATCAAGCGCCGGAGAACGCAAAATCTTCAGCGCAAGATGACTCCAGATTTGCTGGTCCAGGAGCTAATGCCCTTTACCTCGGACATAGCGCCGATCGCGTGTATTCAGAAGCAGCTGGTACGCAACACGCTCAAGCATTGGCGGCGCCAGGTATCACCGATGGAGCTGTTGCGCAGAGCCAAAGTGCATGGGGTTCCCGCTATCGAGCCTGGCATGAATCTCAACGAGGAGCGATTGGCACAGTACTTGGCGGCATACACGTTCATCTCTGTTCCCGGTCCGGCCGGGCAGAACGAGAGAATTCGACACAGCAAGTATCTGGGCCGACAGATCGTCGACCTGGCGGTCGACGCGAAGGACCCCGATCGGCTCTTTGTTGACCGAATGAGTAGTGTTGGGAAGGCGATGTTGGCGGTGCTTGCCCCATCCGCGTTCAACGGCGCAGAGGGGCGCGCCGAATCCGAACGCGTAATTCGAGCGCTTAATTGGTCGGCCTATGGAACACGTGAAGGCATGGCTCGCCTGGACCTGGAGGTTGTTCAAGAGACGTTCGACAAGTACCGCGGACACAGGTCCATCAGGCAGCTTCTTCAAGTCCACCACTGGGAATACACCTTCCTTTATGAGTTGCTCAGCATCGCCGCGCGCTCGTCCAAGATCGGTACGAGCCGCTACATCTGGCTGCGCCCGATGGACCGGATCTTGTTCTTTGTGCTCGACACTCATGGCAGGCATACGCCGCACGCGGAATCGGCGGTCGCCGTGAGCGGTCAGCATACCTTCGAGCGTCTCTGCCTTGAGGAAGGGATGGTCCCCCTGTGCGAGGTTCATGAAAAGGATCGCGAGCGCGGTGAGACCGGAAAGTACATGCCGATCATCAACGTCCCTCAAGTGGTCGCTGGCCTGAGGCAAGATTTCGACGAGTGGGTTAACGGGGTCGAAGATGACCACCTGGATCAAATGTGGAAGTCCAAGGACATATGGACGACTTCGCAGCACATGTTTGCCGAGCCCGATCAGCCCGAGCTTCCGCCCTCCCAAGCACTGACGGAGGATAGCGAATTTGACCATGCGGCTGCGGAGGACCTTCGCAAGGTCAATGCCGCCGAGAACGCCCGCCTGCAAGAGGCCCTGGCCGAGACCGCAGCAGAACAATCTAGAGCTACGTCTGGTGCAGCATAGGACATCAAAATGCGCAAAAGTATGAATGAGTGGACACTTTCCGCAAGTCGGTGGGCTGGCCACATGCTTAGAGAGACCTCCAAACCGGCGGTATACCGCGCGGAGCTACTTTCCGTGGAGCACGGGGCGGCACGCATCTCCGCGGAGGTGGTCTCGGAAAGCGGGGAGTTCCGTTTCTACGTCCAGGGCTGCCCCGAAGGAAGCGGAATTGAGCGTTTGCAGGTCGGCAAGTCGTTCAGTCGCCGGACGGCGGCAGACAGGTACGGCCGCGCTTGGGTGCGCAGAAACTTCAAATCTGCTGGCGGGACGGTGTCATGGGTGAAGACGCTCGGAAAAATAATGGCCGCAGCTGTCTCCGTTGTCGCGGTGAGCGTCGTCGCTGTCGCGTTGCTCACGCCGACGCACCCAGCTGTCAATAGTCAAGTGGCGCAGGACGTGCCCCTCAAGGCAACAGTGGGTGCGGCGGGAGGCACCACCACAATCGCTGCTCAAGCAGGCGATGCGCCGCCCGCCGGAGAGCTGAAGTTGAGCGAGGCTGAGTTCCAACAGCTGAAGTCAATGGCAGCCGTTGTCGGCTTCCCGGCACCGGCGGCGCTCGCTGAAGGGGCGTGGTTCGTATTCGCCGATCCGCTGTGCCCATACTGCCACGCGCTGCAGCCTGTATTGGACGCGATGCCTGAAAGTCGCCGACCGGTGGTGATCCCGGTCGGAGTGCGGGGGGACCTGTCCGCGGCGCTGGTTGCGAGTTACTTCGAAGCGACTGACGCGAGCGATCCGATCGGGGCTACCACATGGCACACCTTCATGGACGCTTCGTTCGACGAGGAGGGAGCGCGCCGGTTTGTCGCCGCCCATCCGCCTTCACCGAAGAGCCTGAAGAAGGCGCTGCTTACCCAGACGCTATTTTCCAAGTTGGGTTTTAGAAAAACTCCGACGCTCGTGGCCCCGGATGGACGGCTCAGCGGGCCTTTCGATTCCGCGGTGGAGCTGGGCGCCTGGCTCAACCGGGTAGAGCGGGGCTGACATTCATGCGCGAGCTGCTTCGTGGAATTGAGCGCGGTTGGGTCGAGGCCGGCATCGGGAGGCTGGTGCGCAAGCCACGGGTAGAAACCGTGGTGGCTACCCTTGTGCACGGGGGCAGGCAGGCAATCCTTGATCTTCCGGCGACGGTTGGAATGAGTGTAGAGGCCGTCGCGGAGAAGCTGCTCGAGGCACGTATTAAAGCGCTGCAGGTCAATGACCTGGTGCAGGCGCATGCGGCGACGATCGGTCCTCTGCGTGCCGTGTCCGCGGCCATTGCCGATGTTGTCATAGAACTCAGGGACTCGCCTCCTACACGTGCGGCAAAAGCAGGCGACATCGCCATTGCCGCATGGGCTGCCGCGTATACGAACAAGATGCTGGCGGCTTGGGTGGAATCGTCTTCACCCCGCTTCGGCCCGGCGTGCCGTCGGCAAGGGAGGGCGCAGCTCGACCTGGAAAGGATAGGTACGCTGGTCAATTCGCCCGGAATTCGAGCCGCGCTGGCGATAGGCTGGGTTGGCACCATGGGAGTGACTGAGCAGGCGTTGCGGGGTGAATTGAAAAGCGCCTCAGAGCATCAGAAAGAGAGGGCCGCGTGAGCCATCAAGTTGAGACTCGCCATGAGATTCCGATCCATCGCCGCGTTGTGGATGTGCGGTCTGCGTCGGATAAGGCGTTGGAGTGGCTTTCGGTTCCCACCAACTACGGGCTCGTGCTCGGCGGGACGGTCGCCCTAATACTGGCAGCGCCCGCGATCGCCGCGCCGATCTTCCTCGCATATCTGATGCTTCATGGACTGGTCGCGAGCATTCGGAAAAAGTTGCCGTACCGATACCCGACGCATGTCAACGGCAAGCCGTTCTTCGATCCGGTGACCGGCAAGCAAGGGGATGGAATAGCTCTTGTTGGCTCTGTGCGATCTACGTCACCCTACGAGGATTTCGAGCAGGCCTGGGTGGGAGACGACGGACTGCGACGGCACTGGGCGATCTTCGGCTCTACGGGTAGTGGGAAGACGGAGACGCTCAAGGGGATTATGTTCAATGCCCTCTGCTGGGGTAGTGGGTTCTTCGTGGCCGATGGAAAGGCCGACAACAAGTTGCCAACGGATGGCTATACGATGTGTCGCGCCTTCGGTCGCGACCATTCGATTCTGTATCTAAACTTTCTTCTTGCTGGGCGGAGCCCCCAGCAAGTGGCCAGGTCCAGGACGAGGATTGGAAATGGGCTTGCCCCGTTCTACGACGTCGACGCAGACACTGGTACGCAAATGGGAATTAACCTTCTGCACAAGGCAGAAGGTGATGGCAAGTCGTGGCAGGAAAAAGCCATCAACGTGTGGCGCGTGCTCATCGTCGCCCTGTTCTACAAGCGCGATACCCAGGGCATGACGATCTCGGTGTCGACACTGATCGATTACTTGCAGCTGTCCAGGTTCGAAGAGCTCTACATCGAAGGCTATGACGAGGCGCAGAGAAATCGTGGCCAGTGGTCGTACGGGTTTGTGGGCATAAAGAACTATCTGGATTCGGGGTGCCCTGGGTATCGCGTTGATCGCTTGCTAAAGAAGCACGGGCGTGGGCAGCCGGCGCCAGCGGCGCAGCCCGGCGTAGTTCAAGCCGGTCAACGCGCAGGAGCCGCAGCTGCCGCAAAGGCCCCCGGCGCCTCTGCAGAACCCGCCCATGAGCAAGAGAATATCGCTTTCGAGCAGCATTCCTACCGAATCAACCAGCTGATGCCGGTGCTGAATCTGCTAGACAAGACATACAGTCACATCTTTAGCAAGACCTATCCTGAAATCGACATGGTGGACGTCGCGCTGCACAACCGCGTGCTGTTCATGTTGATTCCCTCCCTGGAAAAATCCTCTCAGGAGGCGGAGAACTTGGGTAAGTTGGCCATCGCATGCTTGAGGGTGATGATGGCAAAGAGCTTGCCCGCCGGCCTGGAAGGCTCGTATGAAAAGCTGCGGGGTGCACAAGCCACGAGCGCGCCCTATCCGTTTCCCGCGGCACTGGACGAGCTCGGTTACTACTTCTCGGACGGAATCGCGGTGATGTTCGCGCAGGCGAGAAGTCTCGGCATTTCGATGTACGCTTTGGCGCAAGACCAGGAGAAGCTCTCAGAGGGGTCGCGCGCTGCCGAAGCCGGAGCAATGCTTGGGAACACCGTAAACAAGATCTTCCAGAAGATCGACGACGCCAAGAAGACGTACGAATTGGCCGCGGCCTTCATTGGGAAAGCTTGGGTTGCGGTGGTGGGTGGCTTTGAGCGCGGCGACGTTGGCTGGAAGAAAAACCGAGACCTCAGCGTTCAGCAAGTCGACCGGGTGCCCTTTGAAGAGATGAACCGCATGAAGGAGGGTGAGGCGGTTCTGATCTCCAACGGCATCCTTCGGAGAATTCGCACCTTCTACGTCGGAGACTGGCTGAAGAAGCTCGACAACCAGACGTTCTACGTTAACCGCTTCCTGCAGGTGCACAAGCCCACCCGGGACAACGTGCGCGCGATCGCATTACCGGTACCTTCCGCCAAGGATGAGAGTGAATTTGATGGTGGCATTCGCCTTTTGAAAATCCTGCGGGGCGAAGAGACCCCCAGGGGGGAGGTGACGCCGGTGGCGATGATAGAGGCAATGTCACAGGCAGCGTCTCGGATTCCCCAGGATGTCGAGGGCATCGAAAGGGGCGTGCTCTTATACCAGGCAGCTTGCTCTGCGCTTGGGCTATCCGACGCATTCCCGCGCGACTGGTCTGCGATCGCTCCGGAGACCGCCGCGCCTCCCGCAGCGCATGAGACCACCGCCGGTGCCGTGGTGACCCAGCAGACAGCCCGTTCCGCTCGATTTGCGGCAAACCCGGAGCTGGCGGCCGACCTGGCTGGGCCAGCCGATTTGGATCCTTACGCCCCGCCGGACCCGATGTCGCTCATCCGCAAGGCCGGAGAAGCTGTGCTTGGGCCACTCGGTGGCTTCGCCGCGATTGCTGCAGCAGATGTACCGCCGCCCCTGGGAATCGACCATGAGCCGCCGCCCGGGCCGTCGGCGTTTGATCGGGGCGCACCGTCCGGGGCGAGCGTGTGGGATATGGTTCCGCTGGACGACGAGCCGAGCTTGAGCGGGGAACCCGTACACAGCGGCGCCGGCGACGCGGATGCTGCATTCATCGCCGACTCTCTGACGCAGGCCCACAACATGTTGTTGACGCCTAGGAGTGACGACGGTTCGGTCGTTGGCATCGAGCAAGCCTCGATGGAGGGGCTGGTACGGGTTGAGGAGGTTCTAGGGAACCCGGAGCCGGAGCTCGGAGCGCACACGATGCAGAAGATTGTCGCCGTGGCCACAACCCCGGACACCATAGCGAGGCAGCGAATCTCGGTAGCTGACGTCGACGACTTCTTTGACCGACTGGAACAGCAGGCGGCGCCGGCCGGTCAGCCCGGTAGCCAGCAACTCGACAAGCAGGTTACCGACTAAATGCGCGCGGACCTGCCGGAATTCGTTGTTGGTCCACGAAATTCCTTGTCATCAAGGCTGGGGGGCGGCCCAGCCGTGGTGTCGTACGCCCCCTATTTTGAAGCCGTCGCGAAGCTATTGCGCGACGTCGCCGCCCTGGCGCTCGCCGCTGCAATCCACAAGTCCTCTCGGTCCCGCTTGTTGGCGGTGGTCGAGAGTCTCGTGCAGCACCAGACGACCTGGAGGTTGACCGACTCGAACCATAAGAGGTATGCAGCCCGCTTCAGGGTTGACCGTGAGCATCACGAGATCCCGGATCTGGCGCAGGGCATTGGCTGGGCCCAGGAGCTGCTCCAAGGTGATGTGCGGTTAAAGGTGGATCACGCCGCGCGCGATGTGAGGATTGCTGGACTACTGGCGCTTGAGCGGTGTGTTCGCGGCGCAGCCGCCCTAGAGGCGACGCAGGAGGGCATTGGGTGGCGGGGAGACATGGCGTGGACTCGATTCGAGCGCCGGGGCGAGTGGCAATTCGAGGTTGGGGTAAGACATGAAGGTTCGGAGTGGTCGACTGCTGCCCAGGGAAGCAACCTGGTGCAGACGGCGCGAGACGCCGGTCATTCCGCCCTATGCAGCCGCCCCTGGACGGCGTGGTCCTTTGCGCAATTCAAGCGAGTCGCCTTGCTGGTCCCGGTGCGCCGGGGTGACGGCGTGGTGCTGCTGGATGAGGTTAGGCGTGCGGTGGCTGGCCAATCCGGCGCCGCAGGCATTGCGGAAGAGCTCCAGCGGCACCGGCGCGCCGGCGGCGCGGTTGCCCATCACACGTTCGACCAAATACTGCGGGATCACCTGCGCCGCTGTGAGGTCTCCGACGTCGAGGTGATTCTGCTGGAGGGGCTGCGCCCAATTGTGCTGTATGTGGGCGGCGTATCTCGTGAGGGATTGGAGGACGCTCTTCGATCGGTGATGGCGTCCATCGGCGCTGGCGATTAGCGGGCGCCGCGCGGGCGTTCTGGGTCGCGTGCAGCTGCTTCGGTAATCGCCGGCCCAGCTTCGAGGTTGATCGAGGAGATTTGTCCCCGGCATGCTTCGGCGAGTCCCTGCAAGATGCGATCAACCGGGGTCGGCGCGACCTGTGTGCCTTGTGCTGTCTCCCAGCCAATGTGCAGGCTGTCATCCTGTTCACTGCGGGACAGAACGAGAATGCCGTTCGGATCCGTCAAACCGGTATCGAGACGCGATTCGGCGTAGAGCAGGCCCAATGTCTCCATGCCAAACAGCAGGCGTGCCCAGGCCGCCAGAAGCTCGCGCGTCGCGCGCACGCTCACGGTGGACTCTGCGCCGCGGCGATCAGACGCATCGAAATTGATGGCAACGCTCGCGGGGGCGTCGGCCGCGCCAATCCAGGCGCTCAATTCTCGAAAAGTGATTTCATCGGTCTTTGCGTGCATTCTCGTGTTCCCGCTGGATGCCTAGCTCATCAGATGGGCATCATGGTGATCAAGGCCGTCGGCGTCGCCGGCGGGTTCAAGGGGCTGGAGTTGTAAATCGGCCTTCTCCGAATTTCGCGCGCGTTCGCGGGTCAAGTCGTCATTTAGCTTGCGTATCTGGCGCCTGAGCTCGTCGGTGATGGCATGGTGCTCTCGTTTCGGCATCATCTCTGAGATCTGCTGAATTGCGGCGTCGGGGGAGATGCCCGCCCGTTCCAGGGCACGACGGAGTCTTACAACTTCCGCGTCAGCCGTGGCCAGCCTGGCGCGTAGGGCTGCCTCTTCTTGCAGTTGGGCAGCACTCATCGACGTAGGCCCTGCCTGGCTTCGGAGGGAGTACGAAGGTGAGACTCCGTCGAAGCGGAGTCTCCCGAGTGGTTGAATGGGCCAACTTCGTCGGCGTCGTGTCCTATGGCCAAAGTGCTCTCCTTTAGCCGCCCGGTCCCTGCCACAATGGCCTGGCTCCCCAGCGTCAGTATGAATTAGAAGTAAAATTCATTTCAAATATTAGCCGATTGTTCCACTTGTCGGCTTCAACAGCCAGACCTGAACGCCATGCCCAACAGCTTCGAAGGCTCCGATATCACCGCCGCGCTGAAGCGCGAGCTTTGGTCCGTGTGCGACGGCCTGCCCCAGCGCGGCGCCATCGATACACGAGAAGCTGGTGAATGGATTGACTACATGGCGGCCATTCGGCCGAAAGAGGCCATGTGGCACATGCGTCGTGCTTCCGGCATCGGCGGTAGCGAGATCGGTGGCCTGGTTCGCAACCACTGGAACATCCGCGCTGATTTCGAGTTTTCAGCCCATGACTGGGCGCTGGGAAAATTGTTGAAGAAGCTCCCAGATGAAGGAAACGAGGCCACCTACCGCGGGACGGTAATGGAACCCCTCATCCGCAAGATGTTCTACGAGCAGTGCAGCGCCGAACGGCTGCCACACGATTTTGACCGCTTGAAGGAGGCCGTGGGCACCCTCGCTTGGATGCGCTATTCGCCCGACGAGCTGTGTCGCTTTCGCCACCCGTTTCCGATGGTTGTCGACGGCCGTCGGCACGAGCTCTACGGCCGATACCTCGGAGATTTCAAAGCTCCGCACGAGGTGAGCGCTACCGATGACATTTCGTTCCAGTACGCCGCCCAGTTGAACCAGGGTGCGGTGCTTTGCGAAGAGCAGGGTATCGAAATTGACGGCCTGCTCCTGGTTCAGTTCGACTACCAGAACTGCGCGCTTCATCTGAACGCGCTGCCCGTCGATCGAGAGCTGTGCCAGGCCATACGCGAAACTGGCAATCACTACTGGGGCGAGGTGATGCAAGGCCGGGTCCCTCGCTACGTGGTCAAAGAGCAGCGAACGATCACCGACGAGCTGCGATCCGAGGCTCTTCCCCTGGTTCAGCGGCTTGCCCTACTGAGCGGTGTCGCAAAACGAGCGACTGAAGAGGCGGAGGCCGTCAGGGGCCGGCTCAATTCGCTGCTGGACTTGGACAACACCATGCTGGGTGCTGAGCGGCTGAAATTCCCTGACCTGATGACCTGCTCCACGACCCAGGTGATCGACGAGAAGCGCCTGCGAGAGCATTTACCGGCCGATGTGATTGCCGAGTGTCAATTCTCGGGCAAGGCCCAGGCCAAGAACGAGCTGGATCCCGACGCTGTAGTCGCGGCGCTGGCCGCCGCCCAAATTGACATCAACACGGTGATCCGTCGAAAGCTCGACCCCGCAAAAGTTCACCAAGCACTGGAGGAACGCAACGTGGATCCCAGCTTGGTGATTTCCGAGAAGCCAGTATGGCGGAGCGCCACCGGCGTCGCCGACCGTGTCGGTACTTGGCTTGAAGGAACTGATTGGTTCCGCGACCAAGCCGAATCCACCCGAGATCTGTTTCCGTCCGAGCAGCAAAGCAGCTCTGAACCCCCTCCGCCGGTTCTTCGTCCCATTGAGCGCGACGCAGGGTAACGGCGCCATCTACCTTTTGGAGAACACGCATGGCAATTATCAACAGCAATTCCGCCAACCGGCCGGTGGACTACATCCAACTGTCTTTTGGGCGCAATTCGAAGGCCCCTTTGGGGATGTCGATCGCCCTGGACCAGAAGTACACCGAATTCAAACCGGTGGAGGGTGTTGGGGGCGTCATTCGCCACGTTCATGTTCGCACCAAGCCCGTCGGCAACAGCATGATGGAGACTTGCACGATCTACTTTGCCGACGAAGGCGAACCCCGCGGAACGGCGTTGCAGTTCGCAACGGGTGGCCCCGATAAGTACAGCTTCGCTGCTGGGCACTTGGTGGCCAAGCTCTTGGCCTGCCGGCCCGACGACGAAATCGGCATCCTCGCATACGTATTCAAGGCAGGCACCACCGGAAGGCGCGCCGATCGAACGGAGTACACCCGTCAAGACCCAGAGCTGGCGGTGGTTGTGAGCGCGAACGGGCAGCGAATTCAGCAAGCGAACTGGGGAGTCGACGACCAGAATCAGCCCCTGACACGTGGTCCTGACGCGCCTTTCATCCTCAATCCCAACACTGGCCGAGAGACTGACGCCCGCGACTACACGTACGCACGCTTGTGGATGGAGAGCGCCCTGCACGGCCTCCAGTTCTCGTTTAACCGGCGCGCTAACACCGAAGCACAGCATCAAGCCCAGTCGGCGCCGATCTCGCTGGATGATTTGCCTGAAGAGTACGTGAGCAACGGTCACGCCCCGGCGGCCCAGGCGCCTGCGCGCGGTTACGCGACTCATCAGGGTGAGCGGGGTTAAGCCAGAAGAACGTCGACTAGCTCACGGATCAAGTTGTTGGGGGCGGGGAGCCAAGCCCGCCCCTTTTTTATTGATGTGGTGGACAGAGGTCCAGCGAAGAAAGGAGTAATCGGGAATGCCGATGTGGATCGACTTGCGAGACCCCGCTGGAGCGCGGCTGCGGGTGCTACCGAACCCGGGACGCCGGTTCTTGGTACTGGAAGGGGTATCGCCCCAGAGTCGCATTTTTCGCAGAGCGATCGACGAGCTAGGCTTCACCTCGAGCCGCAGTGGCGCGTTCCTAGTGAAGCCGATTGTCGCCGGGGATTCGATCACCGCCGTGATGTTCCGCGGCATCTGGCCGAACGCGATGGCTAGGGACATGCCCTTGGCTGCGTACATGATCCCGACGCGGGCGCCGGCGCGGCCGGCCGACGCACCTGCTGATGCCACATCGGACGAGGATCGCCTTCGGGAGATTCACCAGGCCCTGCAGGAGTCGGACTACCTCGGGCGCAACAGTGCCGGCCATCGGGTATTCGCTGGTCGCACAGGTCGATTCGTAGCGACGGACAACGATGCGTTGCTATACGAGAGCGCCGCCGGCAGCGGCGGCGCCACGATGTTCCTGCGCGCTCGGGACGAAGCGGAACTGATTGAATGCGCGACGGGCTTCATTCGGGGCATCGAGCTGGGGGAAGTGCAGCGCGACGGAGACCTGGAGCGCTTCATCGGCGCCGTATTGGCCGCCGATGGTGATGCGGATTCGGCGCTTGGCGGGCAAGTACGGCGTGCGCTGGAGGAGGCGAAGTTTCGCTACCTGCAGGACCGCTACCAGACCCCGGTGGAGGCCTTCGGCGACGCCATTCGCCTGACCGAATTTATGGCCATCCAGCCCGGGCCGGGCGATGAGGCTTGGCTGCCACTGCCCTTGGCGCTGTCTATAAATCAGGCGCTTGGCCTGCATCAACCTGTCCCGGAGCTGGACGAAGCGGCGGACCGCCCTTCGCGCCGCTTGTTCCTTGGCGGCGATGTTACTGGCGCTGGGGCGCTAATGATTCCTGCCGGTATTTCGGTGGAGGCACCGGCCAACGCTATCGAGCGAGCCCTTCCTGCGGCGCGCGATGCGCTGCAGCCTGCGGGCGGGGAACCCGGACCTTACGACTATATGATCTTGCAGGCTTCTTGGGGCGGCGAAGGCGGCCGCGCCGATCAAGCCCTTCGCGGCTTGCTGCTCCAGATATCGCAGGTGCGTGCCGGGGGCGGTGTTGCCGCGGTGATTCCGCTCGACGAGGGGGCCCGGTTGGGCGCGCTGGCGCCCGAGCAGCGCGAATTGTTGGATGGCGCTCGCGGCCAGGCTGAAATTGAGGCAATTTTGGATGTCCCATCTGCCTTGACAAGGTCGTCGGGCGTTCAACACGGTGTGCGCCTGGTTGTGGCGGCGCCGTTGGTGCCGGGTCAGCTAGCCGGCCCGCTACCGTCGCCTAAGGCGTGCCACAGCTGGGACGAGCTCAAAACCGTTGTTGACGAGGTGCTGGTGTCGCGCGGCCAGCGGCCGTCCACCGATGATCTGGTCCGCATCACCGAGCGCACACTGGAAAACGACCTGCAGCGCCCATACGTGGCGTTCTCGCGTGTAGGCGAAGCGCAGACCATGGTGCCCAAGAACCTGCAGGCGTCTCTGAACTACGCCCTGGCTCGCATCGAGGAGGAGCAGGGCCCGATCGATGAGTACGTGGCCTACGAGCTGGGCATGGGGCAGGAAACCCTGGCGGAGCGCTTTTCGGCCGAGCAGGTCGACGGGATTGCGTCAATTATCAGTCGCCTCCAGAAGGGCCGCGGCATCATCGTCGGGGATGACACCGGGATCGGGAAGGGGCGGCAGATTGCCGCTTCGGCCGTGTGGGCCAACAAGCAGGGGCGTACCGTGGTCTTCGTGACCGACCGGGCGAACCTGTTCTCGGACCTCGCGCGGGACCTGATCGACATTGACGAATGGGCGCGCTTCCGCCCAATGCCTCTGAACTCCGACGGGCACATCTTGGACATCATGGCCGGCAATGAGCTGCTGGCCAGCGCCACGCCGGCGGATCGGATGGCGACGATCTTGGACCAGGACATGACCTGGGAGGACCTGGGCGTCAATCTGGTGATGCTCACCTACTCGCAGATCAGCCGCGAGAGCAGCGCCAAGGCCGCGTGGTTGCTGAAGCAATGCCCCAATGCCCTCGTGGTGCTGGACGAAGCGCACATCGCCGCGGGCAGCGACAGCAACACAGCTGACTATATTCGGATGCTGGGCGAGCGCAGTTGGGGCGTGGTTTACGCCAGCGCCACCTGGGCGAAGACCTCGCGCAACCTTCACATTTACGTCCGGGCGTTCCCAGAGTCGATCAACATCGGCCAGGTGACGGCCGCCATGAAGCGCGGAGGGGAAGAGTTCGCCGAAGTGTTCTCTTCAATGTTGGCGCGCGACGGTGCCTTCTACCGGCGCGAACACGACCTTTCCAAGCTGGAGGCGAACGTGCTGGTCGACGATCAGCACTATGACCGGAACCGAGCACTGTTGACCCAGGTGTCAGAAATTCTGGGGATGATGTCCCTATTGAGCGGGGAGGTCGATCAGCTGTTGCATCGCGCCAATAGCGAAGTCAAGGGCGCACTGCGCGCGGCCCACGAGGCGCGTAACGTCTGGGTCGAGCGCGCAAAGGCCAATCTCACGGCAATCGACCAGCGAATCGCGGTGTTGCAGGCGCAGGGGCAAGAGGAGGCGTTGGAAGCGGCCAAGGCGGAACGGCGCGAGCTGGAGACCCAGATTGGGCGCCCGGCGGCCAAGGGCAGCTTCTTCCAGTCGAGCTTTGGGACCGGCGGCATGCTGTACCAGGCGATGCGCCGCACGTTGGGCGTGCTTTTGGCCGACTTCACGGTGGACCGGGCGCTGGAGGCTGTCAGGGCTAACCGCCGGCCGGTGATCGTGTTCGATGACACGGGCGAGGCTCTCGTGCGCCGCTTTATGGAGGAGGAGCAAGAACGCATCGAGGCAGCCATCGCCGCCCGTGAAGGGGACGAAGATGCCCGCGCGATCGCGGATCAGTTGAGCGCTGGGCGCCGCGGCAACACCGTCTCCGAAGTCCGCATGCCCATGCTCAAGGACTTGATGCACTCTTTCGTCAAGCGGCTGGGGGGCGTCAAAGTGCAGGAGGCAGCGGAGGGTGAGGATGGGGGCACGGGCGACGCGACCCTCATCTCGATCGCCGCGGTGCCTGGCGTGACGCCGACCCAGGTTGAAGCGTATCGCCGTGGGGTGGAATCCATTCTGGCCCGAGTTGAGGCGCTGCCGGAGCTGCCGATCAGCCCGGCCGATTACATTCGGGTGCGTCTGGAAGAGGCCGGGCTACGCGTAGGTGAGATTTCCGGCCGGCAATTCTCCCTGCAACGTCCTGCGACCGTTGACGAGAACGGGAATCCGTTTCAAGGCTTTGGTGGCCCCTGGAAGGTGACAAAGCGCGCCAGGAAGAAGACGGACGTCATGGCCACCGTACGCGCATTCAACGACGGCCGCATCGACGCCGCGGTAATCAATCGAGCGGCCGCGACCGGGCTGTCCTTGCATGCCTCGCCACGATTCCAGAATCAGGACCGGCGGGAGCTGATCGAATATCAGATTCCGGAGAATCCCACCGATCGCCTGCAGCTGTACGGCCGGGTGAACCGCTTCGACCAGGTCGTGGGGCCCATGCTGAGCATTTTGACCACAGGTCTGCGCGGCGAGCTGCGCAACTTGATGATGCAGAACCGCAAGCTTGCCGGTCTATCGGTCAACGTACGGTCGAGCCGCGAGAACGCCGCTCTGATTGAAGATGTGCCGGATATGCTCAATAGCGTCGGTGACGAGGTATGCGAGGAGTACCTGCTGGAGAACCCCGGCGTCATGAGCCGCCTGAGCATCGATGTTCTTCGTGTCCAGGATCGTGTGGGCCTGGCCAACCTGGTGACCCAGCGGATTGCGCTCCTGCACCCAGATGACCAGGACAAGGTGTACGGTGACCTTTTCGCGGCCTACGACGACGCCGTCATTCGGCGCGAGCTATCAGGGGAAGGGGGCGCCAGCATCCGCAACCGCGACTGGCGCGCCCGCACGGTGGAGGAAGAGCGCGCCTGGGGCCCAAACGGGGAGATCCCTCAGGAACTGTTCTCCGCGTTCGACGGCCCCGTGTACCTGCGCACTGTGGAATACGTGAAGGATTACCAGCCGATCAGCTGGAATGCTCTGAAGGAGACCATCGCCGATTCCAACGCCATCCTGGTCGGGGAGAACAAAGGCAAGTACGAGCCGCTGGCCGCTAACGTCGCCGGCCGCAGCCTTGTGGTGGCCGATTATTCACGCGAGGCGACCGAATCGGTGGAGACGCGGCGCGCGCGCCAGGCGGGCGAGTTGCTGACGCAGCTGCGCCAGGCGGCGACCACGGCGCGCGGTGGCCAAAGCGGCGCGGCCCAGCCGGCCGGCGGTGCCGATGCGCAGGACTGGCGGGCTGACCTCGCCTGCGTGTGGGTGCCAGTGCGCATCCGGCGCGGCGGTCAGAACGTGTACGACCGCTTTGTCGCCTACGTGCCGCGCCGCGCCCCGTACATCCCGATGTGGCAGCTCAATGGCGAGACGGGGGGCGAGCTGCGCCTGCGCGTTGGCCATGACGGAACGCCGTCCCTTCAGGTGGTCGGCCGCAGGCTGCCCAGGGAAGGGCTAGTCTGGGTGGATATGTTCAAGCAGGCCTATTCGCCGGCAGATCCGCGTCTGCTCCGGATATCCATTGCGCCATTTATTGAAAATGCAGGCCGCATCTTGGAGGGTAAACGCATCATTGCCCTGCAGCGCACGGAGCTGGACACGGTGGAAGACGCCCTGGCCCAGGCCGAGCACAACGGGGTGAAGGAAGCTCACTGGCGCCTGTTGTTCTTGCGCTCGGTCATGGCCAAGCTGGTGCCGGGGGCGGAAATCACCCTGCGTGAGATCGTCGGCGCCAGCAATCACAACTTCTGGAGCGTTGGCGACACCATGACGGTGGCCAAGGTGGAAATCCCGCGCCCCGAAGATGCGGCGGTGTTCTCGAAGTGGAAATACCACCTGGTGCGCCCGGGCGACGAGAAGCCGACTGTGCTGACGGCGGCTTCCTTGTTCAAACGGGCAGGCCTGGCGCCGGACTTCCCCGAGGTAGTGGTGGGCGAGACCCACCTGTTCGACTTTGACGCCCGGGGAGACGCCGCCCGGCTGGAGGGCCGCTTTGGTGACCACACGCCGGGCCCGGTGACGTTGCGGCGTAAGTTGCTTACCGGCAACCTCTTCCAGGCGGCGGAATGGGCCGAGGCCACCAAGGCCGGCATGGCGATCACGTATACGGACGAGACCGGCCAGCGGCACCGGGCCATCCAAGTGCGCGCGACGGCCTTCGGCCGCCAGGATATCGACCTACATCGGCTGCCGATCCGCCTGCACAACCCATTGATGATCGCGGATTTCGTCCACCGAACCTTGGACTGGGCACATTCGACCGCGCAAGGGCAGACCCGGCCCGATCGGACATTGCACGTGCCGATGTCCTTCAAGGCGGCCATGCAGGAGGGCGATCGCCGTCAGAGCCTAATCGACGTGTTTGGCATGGCGCCGTTCCACTTCAGTGGCCGCGGCGGGATTGCCTTCGGCGTCGAAAAGCGGGAAAAGGCGCGGTTTGTACGCATGGTGAAGTCGGCGATGGATGCCGACAAGCGCGACTGGACGGCCGATCACCCGGACGAACCGTATCCCCTGGAACTGTCCGCGCAAGCCCAACGCACCTCTGGCGATCAGGAAAACACGGTCGTGATGTTCGCCCTGCCGGAGGGCCGTGAACACCGGGCCCGATTCATCAACGTCGTGATCAGGGCCGTGGGCCTGCAGCTGTACGTCCGGCCGCAGGATCTGAAAATGGCCGAACTCGCGCGCCAGTCCGAGGCGTTCTTCTTCCAAGAGGTGGCTGAGCGCCTGGCGCCGGAGCGCCAGCGCCTTCTGGACGCCCAGGCAGCGCGTCGCGAGCGCAACCGCCAGCTGGTGGGGGACTCCTTTGACTCCGCTGTAACGGAGTCCGATCAGGTCGACCAGGCCGAGCAGGATCCCGCAGTTCAGCAGTCCTTATTGCCGGCCATGCCGCCGGCGCCCAGGGCTCAGGCGCCAGCGATGTGACGCGGCTCGGGACGGCGGCGGCCGGGGGACTGCAAAAACCCGGTCGCCGCGTCTGGTCCGTCGCGTGGTCGCTAATACAATATGAAGCGTAATTACAATTCATATCGGAAAGGCGGAGAAATGGCGAATGAGCTTACGAAGCTGGACCAGCTGTGGATTGCTGAGAAGCCGAGCAACCAAGCTGCAGTAGAACTGGCTCTTCGTGCCTTAGGAGCGGAGCGGCGCAATTCGGCCACGAGTCGGGCTGATGGGTACGTGCTGCTGTACTGGAACGGCAAGTGGATTGCCGTGTCCAGCGTCTTTGGCCATATGCTCGAAATGCTCCCGCCGCGGGCCTACGAGAGCTACCAGCGGTACCACGAGCAGAGCAAAGAGCTCGGCCGCTGGGACTTCTTCGGCCTGCTGCCTTGGTTTCCGCCAGAGCTGTTATACGGCGCCAAACCAGAGCGTAAGCCTGACGGCACCCTGGTAACGCAGAACGGCCAACCGGTCGAATCAATACGCCTGAAGGTCATTGAGCAATTGCTGCGCAAGGCCGTCGAGGTGGTGAACGCCTGCGACACCGACCGCGAAGGCCAGTTGATCTTTGACGAGATCGTCATTCGCCGGCTCCACCAGGACCCGGCCGCCCCACGTTTCAAGCGCGTTCGCATCGTCAACCCCGACGACAAAGAAATGATGGTGACCGTCCAGACCTTGGAGCCCAATGGCTCTGAACTCTGGGTGAACCTACGCGCCGCCGCCATGGCGCGGGAGGAGTGCGATTACCTCCTGGGTATGAATCTGTCGATGGCGATCCAGTCGCTGATCCGACGGGCGCGGGGCGCACCGCCGCTGGGCCTGGGCCGCGTGAAGGTCGCGATTGCTGTGCTTGTCGCCCAGCGCGACAACCAAATCGCTGCCTTCATCCCCTATGACGCCTTTGTGCCCGTGGCGCAGCTGGCCGACCGCACCCAGTTGCGCTGGTTCAAACGCTTGAACGCCGAAGGAACCCCCGGATTCAACGACAAGGGCCAGATGACAGACAAGGTGCTGGCCGATCGTATCGTCGCCGATCTGGCGCGCGGGCAGCCTGGCGAAATCACCAAGGCGAACATCGAGGAGAAGTCCGAGGCGCCGCCTTTGCCGTACTCCATGGGCACTCTGCTGGTCGACGCGTCCAAGAAGCTGGGCCTAAGCGTCAGCGAAGTGCAGGAACTTGCCCAACGCCTGTACGAGAAGCACAAGCTGATCACCTACGTCGGTACCGACTGCCAATATCTGCCCGAGAGCATGCACCAGCGGGCCCCCGAGATCTTGAAGTCCCTGGAGTTCGCCACGGGAGCGGTACCGGGCCTGGAAAAGACGCTCGAAGCGGCTGTCCCGACCTACAAGTCGCCCGCTTTCAATGACAGCAAGGTCGATGAGCACTTTGCCATCACGCCCACCGGTGTTGATCCCAGCGGGCTGAACGACTCCGAGGCGGCGCTGTACGGGATGATCGTCAACCGCTACGTCGCCCAGTTCATGGGGCCATACACCTACATGTCTGCGGTGTTGACGGTCCAGTTTGGCCAGGATGTGTTTCGGGCCATGGCGAAAAAGCCCACCCGCGCCGGCTGGCGGGCGGTGCCAGGCTACACGCTGGATGAATCCGAAGGCGCAGGCGCGTCGGTGGACGTCAGCAAGTTCCGTCAGGGCCAGAAGATTCAGGCCGTCGGCGCCCGCTTGGACTCCAAGAAAGTCGGCCCGCCCAGCCCATTTGACCAGGCTACCTTGGCCGAGGCCATGTTGAACGCCCACCTTTTCGTACGCGACGAGGACTATCCGTCCCTCGAGAAGGCCGAAGAGGTCCGCAAGGTGCTACGCCAGACGGAAGGCATCGGCACCTCGCGGACCCGGGCCAGTGCGATCACGGATGTGATCACCATGCAGCTGCTCGTCGAAGCCGGCTCCGGCAAGAACCGCACTGTGCACATCTCGGACGTTGGCCGGCAGATCTTGACCCTGCTGCCGCCGCATCTGACCAGCATCGCCGTCACCGCGCAATGGGAGTTGCTCTTCTCGCTCGTGGCCAAGGGGCAGATTCCGGCCGCCGCAGTCATTGATCAGCAGAAGCAACTCATTCGCCACGTCGTCAAGTACATGGACGACAACCGCCGCACGGCGCCTCAGCCGCAATAAGCCGCGCGCGGCGCTATTTCTCACCAGTGGAATCAATATGTCCGACACCCCCAGCTCCGATTCGAGTTCCTCCACCACCTCCGCCAGCTTCCTCGCGCGTGTCGTGAAGACCTCGTCCACCTGGACGGCTGAGCAACGTCAGCAGTTTCGCGACTTCTTCTGCACCGACGAAACGGACATGGAGCTGATCGCTCGCCTGGGCATCACCGGCGCGGAACTGCGTGTACGGCGCCAAAGCATGGCCAAACTCGTGCAGGTGACGGTATGAAGACCGCTCGCTTCTCCACGTCCGATCCACGTCAACTGGACCTGTTCGCCGTCGCCGAGGAGATCTTCGGCACGCACTTTTCGCTGGAGCCGTCCGCGAGCGAGACGCCTGCGGCCGCCCAGCCTCAACGCGACAAGGTCTACATGTTGCCCGGGCCCGTTCTCGAACTAACGTCGGCGGAAGAAGACCGCTTCCACAAGGGCGGATTCCTGAAGCTGGCCGCCTCCATGCTGATGGGCGCCATCGACGACGTCACCCACTCGATCACGCCCGAGATGAGGGCCGCCGCCTTGGCCTACTTCACCGAAACTGAAGGCCCCTTGCCGTTCCAGACCGTTCTGGAATGGCTGGGGCCGCCCCTGGACGACTACAGCCCACAGCAATGGGCTGACCGCATCGCCGAAAACTCGTCCTCGGCCGCCGAAGGCGTCCATCGTTATTGGCGCGCTATTGAGCAGCGCGAGGCCGACATCGTGGCGATGCAAGAGGCGAATCAGACCCAGGCCCAGGCCGAGGACGATGGTGAAGTCATGTACGACATCCCGGAAGCCTACGTCCACGTGCCGGTCGAGCGGCCGCGGGGAATGTGAGCTATGGATAACCGGTTCATCTGCGGGGGGCGGCTGCTCAAGCGCCTGGCATCCGAAGCGGGCCTGGTCTTCACGGTTGAAGCGGATGAGCCGGGCCGGCGCAATCTCGTCGCTTGCGACGATGCGCTTGAAAGCAACGTGCTTGGGCCCGTGGTCGCGCTGCAAACCGAACGGGTATGGCAGGCGTTGTTCCCCCACCACCGCGGCCTGTCAACCGGCGCGACGTTCTTGGTCCAGCAGGAAAGCATGTTCGGGCTGGCTGTGCAGTGGCCCCTGCTGGGGCGCGACGTGGTGTCAATTCACCGGATGCTGGCCATCACACGTGCGGCCGACACCTTGCTGGACTTGGATCAGCACCAGGTCGTCGAAGTCGATACGATCTACGATTGGTACAGAGCTCAGGACGTCCAGCTGCAGGACGACACCCTCTTCGTGCCCGCCGCCCAAGGCTGGCCCGCGGTCCGAATCCCCCTGATTTTCATCGAAGGGGAGCGCCACGCCCCCCAGGAGACGGTTCATGCCTAGCGCTGGTCTTCTCGAACAGGCCCGCCGCGGCCGCTACCGCGCTGCGCCGCCGGTGGTTCCGGTTCCGACCGAAGCCGAGCGGCAGCAGGCGCAGCTGACGCTGGCTCAGCTGGATCCGGCGGACTTCGTGTACAGCGAGGATCTGCCCGCGCTGCCGCCGGCGATGGACCGGCGCAGCCCTGCGGCCCGGGCGGAAGCCCAAGCGGCTGCAGCCCAGCCCGCTGGTTCGCCGGAACGGGCGCCGGCGCCGGCGGCAACCGTCAGCACCGGTCCGGCCGCCACGGCGCCAGCCGGCCGGCCAGTCCCTCTTCCTCGGCCGGTGCAGAGTGCTGCACCGCCGGCCGCGCCGGCCGTGCAGGCCGCCACCAGTACCGCGCCGGCACCGACCAGGTTCGCGGGCTTTCGCATCCCGGGCACCGAGGGCTTGGTAGCGCCCGGTCGTGGGGACGAAAGAGCCGCGGCGGCCAGCCGGTCATCGCCGAACCTCCCGCAGCCGACGGCGGCGGCGCAGCCCGCGCAAGCCGCGCCGGCGGCGCCGGCCGCAGCGCCCCAGACACAGGAATCGCCGCGTCGCCCATCCGAGGGCACCAATTTGGTCGCGGACCGACATGCCGCCGGCGTTCTGACGCGCTTGGTGTCGGCGGTCGTCGAGGGCGGCAAGGGCAGGGCGCCAAGATCCAGCGACCAGACCAAGAGCGCGCTGGCCGCCCTGATCACCGAAGCGCATCGCGTCTCCAGTGAGCTGACCGCGGCGGCCGCCGGCGACACGCCAGTGCGCCGGTCGTTGCAGGCCACCATGCTCAAGGAAACCGCGTTCGCGCTCGCTCGCCACTACAACAACACCGGCGAGGTCGCCTCGGACACGTTCCGCCAGGTCGCCCGGGACATGCTGGACGCCGGTGCCGCGCTGGTTCCCCAAGACGCGCTGGACCTGCTGGGCCAGACGGTGCCCGATTACGGGAATTTCGAGAGCGAGCTGCAGTACGCCGAAGACCGTCTGCGGGCCGCCGCCTTCGAGATCGCCTGGGATGTGCAGCGCGCGGTGGAGGATCCCCGGCTGCACATGGGCCAATTCTTCGACCTGGCCGAAGGAACCCCCGAGGCCGAGCAGCCGTTTACCTACGGCCAGCCGGTCAACCAGGTGCGAAGCCGTCTGCTACAGGCGGCGCGCCGGATTGTTGACGGCGCTCGCCCCGATATCCACAGCCCGGCCATGCTGGCCCGGTGGGAAGAGGGGGCGCTTGGCCGCGCTGCCAAGCTGCTTTGCGTCACCTATCGAACGGAAACGGCCAGTCTGCTGCGCACTGAAGCCACCTCTGACCTGCTCGGCCGCGCGCGGACCAATGCCCTTGGCCGAACCTTCGAATCCATGGTGGCCAGCGCCGAGCGAAAGGCTGGGGCGCAATTCAATGAGATCGAACGCAGCGCCCCGGAGCTCATGCGCCTGGGTGAGCGTGCGCCGGTCGAGGAGCTGCCACGCGAAGTGCCGCGGGCGGTTGAACGAGAAAGGAGTTGAAAGACTTGAACCAACCTCACCGCTACAAAGCTGCTCGCCGCGGGCTCGCGCTGGTGCTGATGCTGACCCACCTGGGGGCCATGGCAGCTACGCAGGCCTGCGACCCGGCCCTGGACGAAGCCATCGAGAAGCGCCGGCAGGCGAGCGACCAGCAAATCGACACGGTCGACCAGGACATTTCGAATTCCGGAAAGCGGATGCTTGACTGCCTTGTCGACTTCGCCGACGTCGTCGGCAACTCCATTACGGTCGGTGGCCAGAAGATCGATCTGAGCGGCGTCGTGAAAAGCATGAACCAGGAGGCTTGCCGCATGACCCGAGAGGCCAAACAGGGTCGTTTGCCGAAATTCCCGTCTCTCGAAAGCGTGGGCCGTGGCGCGGCCGGCCAGCTGCCAGGACGGAATCCTCCCTATACGCCGCCGCAGCGCCCACCGACGACGCCAACGCCTACCTTCCCGATCGGTGGGTCCAACTCGGGGCCGATCGGTTCGACGACCCATCAGAACATCGCTCCGCAGTCGAGTGGGTCGATGAGCATCGTTTATGACGCTCTTTCCAACGCAATGGGAGGCCGTCGATGAATCGCCCCTTTGAACAGCAACGCCGGCGCGGCGTCCGACTGCGCCGCACGGCCGTCGCGGCCGCTCTGGCCTTCACCTTCAGCACCGCGGCGGCCGCCGGCGGCGGCTATGTGGCCGACACGTATGCACCCATGATCTACCAGGGCGTCCAGCAGACGCTGGCCCAGCTGCAGTCCGTGGTACAGGCCATCCAGAATGCCCGGGACGCGATCGTCGATGCAATCTATAAGTCGACCGGCTCCCAGACCGAGGCCCTAACCAATGCGATCGCCAAAGGCTCCGAGCTCGATTCGCAGACCAATCGACAAACCCAGGTCGAACTCGAGCGCGCGCGCCGTGACGCAGCGCTGGAGCAGGCAAACGGCTGCTCGGTGACCGCCCGCTCCAAGGCCGGCGGCGCCGGGTCCAGCGCCAAGGGCTCTGGCGGCCGGTACGGCGGGGGCGGCGCGCCGGTGAAGATGTCGGGCCGCTCCACGGTCAGTCCGACACTGGCCAAGGCCATCGACCGCGGTAATGGCATCGAGCCGGCCCCCTCTACCAACAAGCAGATCGAGGATACCGCACAGGGATCCTGCGAGACCTACGCGGCCGGTGACCCGCTGCGCGAGAAGTGGTGCCGCGATGCCGGCTGGAACGCCGGCAACCTGACAGGGTTCATCCAGGCCGACGTGCGTGCGGAAACGCTCTTTGACGGCCCGCAGACGTCGCGAGATGCCCAGGGCTTCAAGCATCAGCGCACGCTCGGCGTCAGCGACAAGGAAATGGACGCCCTGAACTCCTTCATCTACCACCTGGAAAAGCCCCAGCAGATTGAAGACCCGCAGACGTTGGACATGAAGACGCGCGAGGGCAAGGGCTACCTGGCGCTCAAGACGACGTTCGACGCCCGCATTTCGATGGGCAGCAAGCCGACGCGGGACTACGTCGGGGCACGTTCGCCCGACAAGGACACGATTCCCATGCTGCAGCAGCTGACGGCTGACCCGATCACCGGCGCCTGGGTATCCCAGTACCTGCAGAAGAGCACCCCGAACTGGGCCAGCACCGGCATTTCTGTGGAAGAGCTGGAACACCTGGAACTGGAGCGCCGGTACTTGAATCCCGCCTGGCAGCTCGACTTCGCCACTCAGTTCGACCCGGCTGTGATCGCGCGCGAAGCAACGCTCATCAACCTGGCGCGCCAGGACCTCGAGGTCAAGACGTTGCAGGAGGCGCGCAAGACCAACATGCTGCTGGGCCAGATCTACAACTCGTTGGTTCGCGTGGAAATGCGCGAAATCATGAACGGCGTGCGCGAGCAGTCGAAAGACGCCGCGACCGCGGTGGAGTAGGGCCGTCAACCACCCCGGCCTGAAGGCCGAGGCTTGTGGAGTTAGCGCTTCGCAAGTCTGAGATTGACCAGACCGAGCGCCGCAAGGCGCTACGTTGTCAGTAAGTCAGAAGACCCACCCTGGAATGCTTCCTCAGTTCCAGGCAATGGAAATCACCGCTGCAGACACGCCCCGGGTTGGCACGAAACGGGCGGTGATCGAAAGCCTTGCGGCTCTCAACTGGCTGACAACATGGTCGAGGGGAGACAAACCGAAAGGTTTGCGTCACAAGGCGAGTAATCGCTGGCAGCCGGAAAGACGGCAACTTTTATGGAGTTGATGTGTCAGTTTTTGTACTGGATTACAGTGGTAAGCCACTGATGCCATGTAGTGAAAAGCGTGCTCGCAAACTGCTGGCTGCCTGTCGCGCACGCGTGCATCGGCTGGTGCCCTTTGTAATCCGGCTCGTGGCTCACCGAGCCGGCACCTGCAATTTCCAGCCCCTGCGCATCAAACTCGACCCTGGCAGCAGGGCCACAGGCCTGGCATTGGTACGCGATGTCGAAACCGTGGACGCTGCCACAGGATGTATCCTGCGCGGCGCGGCAGTCCTGACCCTCATGGAGCTGGTGCACCGCGGCCGCCAGATTAGCGAAGTGCTCACCGCACGACGCAACACGCGTCGCCGTCGGCGAGGAAACCTACGCTATCGCGCACCTCGCTTCCGGAACCGTACCCGTCGTGCCGGTTGGCTCGCGCCGTCCTTGCAGCACCGCGTGGACACCACGCTGGCGTGGGTGATTCGCGTTCGGCGCTGGGCACCGGTGACGGCAATCAGCTCGGAACTGGTGCGCTTTGACTTGCAGGCGCTCGAGAATCCGGAGATCTCTGGCATCGAGTACCAGCAGGGGACGCTCTCAGGCTACGAAGTGCGCGAGTACCTCCTGGAAAAGTGGGACCGCAAGTGTGCGTACTGCGACGCTACTGGTGTGCCTTTGCAGATTGAGCACTTGCACGCCCGGGCGCGAGGGGGATCGAACCGGATCGCCAACCTGGCGCTGGCCTGCGGGCCGTGCAATCAGAAGAAGGCTGCGCTGCCGCTGGAGGCGTTTCTGGCCAAGGACCCCGGGCGAATGGCCCGGATTCAAGCACAGGCCAAGCGGCCCTTGAAGGATGGCGCTGCGGTCAATGCCACACGCTGGGCGCTTGCCAATGGACTGACGGTTACTGGACTGCCGGTGGAGCTCTCCTCGGGGGGGCGTACGAAATACAACCGCAGCCAGCTTGGCGTACCAAAGACCCATGCCCTTGATGCCGCCTGCGTTGGGAGCGTTGACGCCATCAAGGCCTGGCGCCGGCCCACGTTGCAGGTGAAATGCACCGGGCGCGGCAGCTACCAGAGAACCCGACTGGACAAGTATGGCTTTCCGCGAGGCTATCTCATGCGCTGCAAGGCAGTTAGAGGATTCCAGACAGGTGATCTTGTGCGTGCTGACGTGCCTGCTTCGAGCAAGAAGGCTGGCCGCTATGTCGGACGCGTGGCTGTACGGGCCTCGGGCAGCTTCAATATTCAGACCGGCAGTGAGGTGGTGCAAGGCATCTCGCACAAACACTGCCGAATTGTTCAACGTAGCGATGGTTACGGCTACTCAAGGATAGCTATCTCGAAAGGAGACGCGGGAGCAGGGCACGTTGCACGTGCCGCGCTATCCCTCCCCGGGCTAAAGCCCGAGGCTTCTCGCGCAATCTGATGAAGGCAATGTCGATGCGTGAACAAATTCCGGCCCGCCTGGCGGACCTCATCGCAACCAAGCCGGATCGGCTGTTGCGTCAACTCGAGCACAGCTATGCGGCGTTGCGCCAAGATGCGGAAGGGCCGGGCAGGCAGGACCTCGCGCGGCGCCTTACCCTCCGGACTGCCGCCGCGGACAACGCCCAACGCGACCTCACCGACTGGATGAAGACGCGAGCGGGGGACGATGAAATTCACCAAGCTCAGCTGCGCAAGGTCACCGAGAATGTGAAGCACGATATGGACCGGCTGCGTAACGTGTTGCTGGTCGCGGCGCTGGTGCCGGGCGCCCAGGTGAAGGCGAAGGTGTTGCAGGTGCTGCTGGATGTTCACACGAGTCTTAAGCAGATGCGCGATTCGGCGAAAAGAATGATTCAGAGCGATTCGGCAGGCCAAGCTGAAGCGCCGGTGGACTCCGAAGCTGAAGCGCTTAAACAGCGCCACGCTGCACAAATGCGGCCGCGGGAAGGGGGCTTCTGATGGATAAGAAGCTCTCGCGACTGGTGTTCGTCCGTCCGTGGCTCGTCGCGCTGATGCTGGTAGCGCTGGCGGTCTTCTCCCAGTCCGCGCTCGCACAAAGGCAACCGCCCACGTCGGATGAGCTGGAGCAGGCAGTTAATCGGGATTCCGACAAGAGCTACGAAGTACTGCGTATGGTCTTCGGGCAGTTTGCCGAGAATCCCTTTCTAGAGATTGGAACGCCCGACACGCTACTAGGCCACGTATTCCTGATCTCCAACTTGGTGATCATGGGGCTGGGCATGATCTGGTTCAGCTACAACGTGGTGGCGGGGATATTGACGTCTGCCCACGAAGGACGAGTACTGGGGCAGCGCATGTCATCCGCCTGGTTCCCAGTCCGGACCACTATCGGCATTGCCGGCATGTTGCCAGTGTTCGGCGGGTTCTCCGCCGCCCAGGCTGTGATGATGTGGTTCACGCTGCTGGGGATCGGCGCCGCCAACATGTCCTTGACGGCGTCTATCGATGCTGCGTCCAAATACGCGCCCCTGGTTCAATCAGACGCGATGGTCAAACCGTTGGGATCGGGGGTGCTGTCGGCTGACGTTGCAGACGCGCTCTTCATGTCAAAGGTATGTGTATTGGCCAACCGCGCGTATGAAAGCCCGGAGGGATTCGACACGAGCAATCTTTTGATCGATAGTTTGGACTCTACACAAGGGGCTCGAACCAATCAGATGTACGGCGAACGTCTGTGCGGGGGTGTCAATCTCTCGGGATTTCTTGGCGACAATACCCGCTCCGACTCTGGCCTTCAAAGCGCCCTGTCCTATCGGGTCAGTTCCGTCGACTATGCGGCAATTGCCAACGCTGGACGGCAAGCGATGGTGACGCAGCTGCGGACTCTCAGCTCGCAGGTCGATTCGATTGCCATTGGTTGGTTCCGTGGCTATCAGGAAGCTCTACGAAATGGCTCGCGGATACCAGGCTGGCCGACTTCGCAGTTGGAAGGCGCGCGGAAAGGTGTTCGATTCGCGTACGGCGAGGCGCTTGCCTCAATGATTCCCACGCAAGGTGCGATACGTGAAGAGGCCTCCGCCAAGATTAAGCGCGACGGTTGGGCGGTACTTGGTGCGTGGAACTCTACCTTTGCAGAAGCCAATGCCGCAATTGTCGACGCTGCGAACGCCTATAGCGTGACAATTGTTGCACCAGGCAATCGCGTAGGCTTCGGTATTGGCGAAATCGGTGATCAGCTTCGAGGCCTTGGTCAGCGCGCTTTGAGTGCGGTCGGGCTTGCAGACGTGCCCCAAACGGATCAGGTTAGAGACGCACTCGCGGCGCTGGCGACGAAGCGGGAAACCGCGCCCCCTAGTACAGAATGCTTCTTCGACTCGTGGCAGACGGATACCGGAAATTGCTCGATGGGGCAGGCGCTGGCACTGCGGATGATCGATGGCCTGGTCGGTAACTCTGGCGGCAACGGCTTGGTGAATCCGATTATCGCGTCTAAAAATATCGGGGACTGGCTGATGATGCTGCCTCAGGTCGCATATGTCGCTACCAAAGCTAAAGATCTGCCTGGGCCAGGCAAAGCGATTAGCGGTGCCGCAGAGGCCATTGGCAAGGCAAGCAGCGGCATCACCTCTTCAGCTCTAAAGATGTTTGGGTCCGATACGCTCCGGTTGTTGGAGAAGCTAGCGATGGCGATGTTCATCGTGGGAGCGATTCTCGCGATCTACATCCCGTTCGTTCCGTTTTTGACGTGGATGACAGGACTCGTAGGGTACTTCTGCCTGGTCGTCGAAGGTCTCGTTGCTGGGCAACTTATGGCATTTGCACACTTGTCCGGCGAGGGGGAGGGTATGGGATCGCGTACGGAGCGTGGGTACACTCATCTCCTGAACGTGCTGATGCGGCCCACACTTATGGTCGTGAGCTTCTTCATCGCAAACGCCATGCTGATCATGATGGGGACGCTGTTTAATCAACTATTCGGTGCGGCGTTGGCGAATGTGCAGGGAAATTCGATTACCGGTCTTGCAACGATTATCGGCGTCGTTGTGTTCTATATGATCGCCATGGTCGTTATGGTGCAGGGCATTTTCAACATGGTCTACGAGATTCCTGACCGATCACTTGGGTGGGTCGGGACGGCAATGGAAGCTCGGTTCGGCCGTGAGATGGACAACAAAATCGAAATGCTCGCGCAAACGACCGTTCGTTGGTCGGGTGTTCCAGGAATTGGCGTAAGCCGATAGAAAGACGCTGAAAAAAGCACAACCCGCCTACTTGGGCGGGTTGTTAGCTTGGTGCGTAGAGAAGTTTTGTCATTTACTGGCGCTCTCCCTTCCAGACGGCGCGGACGGTTTGTATGACATGCCGACGATATCCAGGATTTATCACCAGACCCAGCAGGCGGGTACATATCGCTATTCCTATGTCTATCAGCGCTATGGCTACGCAAATCCCGACGGGAACCAGGATGAGCTGTACGAAGGCTTTGCTTTGGAAAATGTATCCGCCGCCGAATGCAACGATGACTGCGAACAGGACAACCTTCGGCCGCGCCAGGAAGTGCACCAGGTCTTGGAAACCGGTAGTGGATTTGCTGCTCATAGCGAGTTCCTCAGTCATTTGGTTCAGAATGTATCAGATTTGAGTGGGTTAGGTGGTGTTGCAATTCAACGAGCACAGTAAATTGGGATCTCCAAATAGCGGTGCGCTAGTTGGCTCATCCGGAATCATTCGGGGACTTCCCAAGTGAACCTCAGATTGATCAGTTCCCGCTGCCGGCGACCTTACTGCATCGCTCGCTTCACGGGCCAACCGGGCGTCCCCCGCCCTTAGTACATTCTTGGCGCCGACAAGGTCGGCGTTTTCCTCGAAACCACATGCCACGCATGCGAACAGCGCTTGGGTGACGCGATTTCCCGCCGCCACGTGGCCGTACGCGAGGCACGTCCTGCTGGTGTTCCGAGGGGATACCGCCAGCAGCATGCCTCCATTCCAGGCCAGCTTGTAGTCCAGGAATCGCCGGAATGCATACCACCCCTGGTCCCGGATCACTCGGTTTAAGCCTGCCTTCTGGCGCACGTTCCGGCCAGGCCTGTCGACGGTGCCGGCGGCCGAGCTGGACATAGCGCCTACTCTCAGATCCTCGACCACCACCAGAGCGTGGTTTTTGCTGATCGTTGTCGAGGTCTTATGGAGGAAGTCGCGCGGGCAGTTCGCGATCCGGGCATGCAGCCGAGAAACACGGGCCTTCGCCTTCTTCCAGTTCTTGCTAAATTTCACCTTCCGATCCATGGCGCGCTGCGCTTTGCGCAGTTGATCACGATGTGCTGCGAAACTGCTCAGGGCGGGGAAGACCGTGCCGTCCGAGAGTGTGGCGAACCGCGCCACGCCCAGGTCTATGCCCACGGCTGACGTTGCCGTTGGCAGTGGCTTGGGCACCTCCCTGACAGTCAGGAACGACACGAACCACCGGCCAGCCTTAGCTGAGACGCTCACATGCTTGACCTGGCCTAGCACCGCCCGGCTCTTTCGATACCTGATCCAGCCTACCTTCGGCAGCCGGACGCGCGTGTTGCCTTCGTCCAGCCGGAACTTCTGCGGCACCCGGAAGTGGTCCTGCAGGCCCTTCTTCTTGAACCGTGGCGCGCCAGCGCGCTTGGCGAAGAAATTCGTGTACGCCGCTTCCAGGTCCCGCAGGGACTGCTGAAGCACCTGCGCTGGCGCCTCCTGTAGCCACGGAGTCTCGGCGTCCGCCCGCCAGCCGGTCAACAGCTTCGCCGCTTCGACGTAGCTCAACTTGCGCTCCCCCGCCTTGTACCGCTCCTCGTTCATGGCCAGGGTGCGGTTGTAGACGAATCGGCAGGCGCCGGCGAACTCCCGCAGCATCCGAGCTTGCGCCGGCGACGGCCGCAGTTCGAACTTAAAACCTTGATGCCTGGTGACGGTGGACTCCATGAATGGCTCCGCCGCGTCAGACCAGGCGCCGGGTTATGCCCGGGCCGTGCATTTCGTCCAACGCGCGGCGCGCCAGGCGCAGATCCATGAGGCACTCGTCCCAGTGGCGCTTCTCGGCGTCGTTGGGCGCCGCTGCGCGGGCCAGAATGATGGCGGTGTCGAAGTCCTCAAGCCGCTCAAGGATCACGCGGGGCAGGGCGACCCAGTTCGGGTGGCCGATGCCGGCGCGCTTCTCGGTGGTGGTGTGGCTACGGTCCATCATGGTCTCGGCCCTGAATGTCCTGGGATGCTCCCCTTGCAAACCATCCTACAGATCGAGGTGGGCGTGCCAAAACTTTTTGGCCAAGAGAATTCGCCCCGAAAGTTTTGGAGAGATGCTTTGGTGTGCTATAGAAGCCGCAGTGTGCTGGCAGCTGTCGACCGTTAGCTCCACAGCCTTTTGGAGGTACGCAATGGATTCAGATTCGATTGTTCTATATGGTGCCCACCAGGATGGAGGCCATCTTGCTTTGTTGGAGTGTGTTGTTTACGAACGTTGCGGCGAGGTCTTCTATGAAGTGCAAGAGTTCGTCATGGAACTTCGTGAGGTCGCTTGTGAGGCTCAGGAGGTTTGTATCCTGCGACAAATGAACATCAACGAGGCGTTTAGCGACTTTCCGGAGGATTTTGCAGATGACGAATTCTGTTTGGCCTGCCCGCGGGAACCCGGGTTCGAATTGATGACTTCGTGGTTTGGCGGTGGTGGCTTGGAACTGAGTTTGGATTCCATCGGTCAGATCCAAGAGAGGGTAGTCGAAGGGATAGTGGGTTTGACGAAGGACCTGCCCGAGCCCAGTAAAGTTGAGCTGGGTGTGCGGCGCATTAGTTGGTCCAGGGACAGGCAGGCTGAATGGGCGCATCTTGATGCGCTGGACGATGCGACGCCCAGTGACAGCAACCCCTGTTCAGGCTACGGGTTGTGCCATGAACGGGGAAAGGAGGAGCTCGGCTAATTTGCCCCGCCTGCAGGTCTCGGTGACCCTAACCCCGAATTAGTCCGGATCAGAAGTAGAGTTCCGGCTCATTTGACCCTAACCCCGAATTAGT